>CAIZWI010000357.1 GCA_903936645.1 uncultured Verrucomicrobia subdivision 3 bacterium | reverse complement strand
TTAGCATCGTTTCATAACGCGCCAGCCCCGGTTGGCGCGTTGTTTACTTTTTAAATGGTGAGTCCTGTCGAAAACTGGCATTTCCCGGATCGGGGAAAAGCTATGAATTAAAGATGGTGCGCACTGTAGGTTTCGAACCTACGACCCCTACCGTGTGAAGGTAATGCTCTACCACTGAGCTAAGCGCGCGACCCTAACCGACGTCCACCAATTGCTTGGAATTAAACATCGGACCTAAATTATTGCAAAATTGAGCCCCTTGCGCAACCTGATTTTTAAACAGAACGTTGGCAGCTTTGTCAGACCATGCGGTCACGCTCCCGGGTTGGTCCGCTTGCCGCAGTGGGGAGTTGTCCCCTGCCCCTCTCGCAGAATTTTTCGGGGCATTTGTTGTTAGCCGGGCCACCACAAGGCCTGTTAACTTTTAAGATGCCATCATAAAGTCGAATCCTAAACGAGAATGAATGCCTTCGCCGGAAATCTGCCGTGCATGATTAAAACCCCTCCGGCAACCGCGGTCCGTCAAAGCCATTGAGTCACTACCCCACCCACCCCTGAATAAATTTCCTGGTAACTTCCATAGGGTTGCAAGTCGGTTCGCACAGCCTGCCAACGCACCAGTGGCCGCGCAGAAAAAACACGGATGAGGCCGGTGAAATGAAGCTCCCCGCCACTGCTGAAGGGCTTGCCCCGGCGACGGTGATGGTGCAAACTTAGAGATGCTCCGCCCGTCCTTTCCTGCCGTAAAATGGGCTTTTGTCACCGCCTGCGCCCTGGTGGTTTCTGCCGCGCGTGCGGGGGGCGCGCAACCCTATTATGTTTCGCCGGCGGGCGACGACACCAATGCCGGGACACTGGAAAAACCATTCGCCACCCTGCAACGCGCCCAGTCGGCGGCCCGGCAAAGGCCCGGCGGGGTTTTCCTGCGCGGCGGCACCTACTATTTGTCCGCACCGGTGGTGTTCACCGCCCGGGATTCCGGCACCCGTGATGTGCCGGTGGTTTTCCAAAATTATCCTGGCGAGCAGCCGGTGATCAGCGGCGGCCGCCGGCTTGAACATCTGGCCTGGCGGCCATATACGAACGGAATTGTGCAAGCGCAAGTGCCGGCTGATTTGCAGACGGAAGAAATTTTCGTCGATGGCGAACGGCAGGTGCTGGCGCGGTACCCGAACTTTGACCCGCAGGCGCAATACTTCGATGGTTTTGCGGCGGACGCCATTGCGCCGCCACGCGTGGAGCGGTGGGCGGATCCGACCGGTGGTTATTTTCACGCCATGCACCCGGCGTTATGGGGCGATTTCACCTGGCGCATCACCGGCAAAGACACTAATGGCGGGGTGCGGCTCGCCGGCGGCTGGCAAAATAATCGCGGCGCGGCGGCCCATCCGCAGATTCGATTTGTGGAAGGCGTCTTTGAGGAACTGGACACCCCCGGCGAATGGTTTCTAAATGCCCAAACTCACACCTTGTATTTTTATCCTCCGACAGGGCTGGACTTGAAAAATGCCGCGGTGGAGGCCACGTGTCTCCGCACGCTGGTGGAATTTCACGGCGACGCGGCGCAGCCCGTGAAATACATCACCCTGCGTGGCCTGGTATTTCGCCAGGCCGCGCGCACGGTCATGGACACCCGCGAGCCCCTGGTGCGTTCGGATTGGGCCATCTATCGCGGCGGGGCAATTTTATTCAATGGCGCGGAGGATTGCGAATTGGCCGACAGTTTTCTTGACCAGGTGGGCGGCAATGCCGTTTTTGTCAACAATTACAATCGCCACGTCACCATTCGCGGCACGCACATCGCCCGGGCGGGCGCGAGTGGAGTTTGCTTCGTTGGCGACCCCCAGGCCGCGCGCAGCCCGCTCTTCAATTATTATCAGGTTCACCAATTAGATGAGCTTGATCGCACGCCCGGGCCAAAAACGGATAATTACCCGGCCGACTGCTTGGTGGAAGATTGCCTCATCCACCAGACCGGGCGGGTGGAAAAGCAAACCGCCGGTGTGGAAATCGACCTCGCCCAGGGCATTACCATCCGGCACTGTTCGATTTACGATCTGCCGCGTGCCGGCATCAATATTGGCGACGGCTGCTGGGGCGGGCATCGCATTGAATGGTGCGACATCTTTGACACGGTGAAAGAGACCGGCGATCACGGCTCCTTCAATTCGTGGGGACGCGATCGTTACTGGCGGCCCAACATCGGCGAGGTCAATGCGTGGGTAAGGCAGGTTCCAGCGTTGCCGCAGCTCGACGTGGTCCAGCCGATCGTCCTGGCCCATAACCGCTGGCGTTGCGACCACGGGTGGGACATCGACCTCGACGATGGTTCGTCCTTTTACATTATAACCAACAACCTCTGCCTGCACGGTGGCATTAAAAACCGCGAGGGTTTCGGACGCGTGGTGGCGAATAATATCATGGTGGACAATGGTTACCATCCGCACGTCTGGTACGAGCGCTGCGGTGACATTTTCCGCCATAACATTGTGTGGACCACGTATCATCCTGCCGGCATGCCCCCGCCACCGTGGGGTGCGGCAATGGATGACAACCTGCTGCAGACTGCCGGCGCAACCACGAACCGCCCCGCACTAAAGTTGCAATCCCAAAGTGGCCGCGATGAGCATTCCATCCTGGCTGACGCGCAATTTATGGACCCGGCGCGGGGAGACTATCGCGTGAAAACTGGCTCACCCGCGCTGGCTCTGGGCTTCGTAAACTTTCCCATGGATCAATTCGGCGTGCAAAAGGCCGAACTCAAGGCCATCGCGCGGATTCCGCGGCTGCCGCTGCCGAAAACCCCCACCCTGGTTTCCGGCGGCCGCGACCCCGCGCCGGCGGCCTGGCTCGGCGTGCGTGTGCGCAACATAACCAATGAAGGCGAAATGTCCGCCTTCGGTCTGCCCGGTGTTACCGGCGTTTTGGTGCTGGAAGTTCCCGGCGGATCCCCCCTGGGCAGAGCCGGGTTGCGAAAAAACGATGTCATTTTATCGGTTCACAGCGGGCCGATCGCCGATACGGCGGCGTTGCTGCGCCAGGCTCCGGCCGGGCGGTTTGGCGAGGCCCTCGAAATAGGGATTTTGCGAGATCAGCAGGAAATTCTCCTCCATGCCGAACCATGAGCACCGCCACGGCCCCCAAGCGTCCTCGGCGGTTCGAATCATGAGAATTCACGACAATCTTTTCACTCCGGCGCGTGCTATTTTCTAAGTATGATTTTCCTTTCTTGTCCGCTGGATATCCGGCTGTGTCAGTTCGCGCCGTCCGCGCGCTGCGGAGTATCGGGGCGGTTTTGCTCCTCGGTTCACTGCCGCGTGAATCTCCTCATTCGCAACCTGATGTGGTTATTGGTCGCGTTCGCCGCCGGCGGGCAGTTGTGGGCCCAAACCCTGACGGACCTCGGCGCTGCCGCGCCCACGCCTGGAAACAACGATATCTACCAGTTCTCGACTCAAGGCAACCAGGCATGGCCTGACGGAATCAATTATTTTACGGATAATAATCCGCCTGCCGGCCAGACCTTCACCACCGGAAACAATGCCTTTAGACTCGTGTCGCTAGCCGTCAAAACGGCCGGGCTGAACAACGGCAACGGCTATGGTACGCCCGCCAGCACGCCAACCTATTACCTGGGCCTTTACTCGCTCAGCAACAACATAGCCACCCTGCTCCTCACGGCCAGCGCGGCGAATCCCGGCTTCACCGATGGCGACTGGCTGCAATGGAGCGGGCTAAACGTGCGCTTGGGCGCCAACAAAACCTACGCATTTTCTTTCGGCATCAAGCCTGGTAATGGCGGTTGGGCCGCGCTGGCGGTGGCCACGAACTCCTACCCCGGCGGTGAGCTGGCGCTCGTTCCCCTCAGTGGTGGAAGCCTCACCACCGGCAGCAGCCACAAGTTTGACGCGGTGTTCGCTCTAGGGCTGCAAGCAGTGGCCACTAATATACCTGCCTCCATGCCGTGGCCGAATCCGACCTTCGGGATGAACGTCGGCAATGCGCTGGAGTTGAACTGGGGTCCGCCCAAAGTGGCCCTGTTCTACTCGGCCGTCCAAAACGGGTTCAACGCTGTTCGCATCCCGTGCGCGTGGGACATGACCGCCACCACCAACGTCACCGCCACCACCACCAATTACCTGATCAGCTCCGCTTACCTGGCGCAGGTCAAACAGACGGTTGACGGGGCCATCGCTGCGGGTATGTATGTCATGATCAATGATCATTGGGATGACGGCTGGCTCGAAAACAACATTGGGACCAACGTGGATCCCGTCATCAACGCCAAGGTAAAGGCCTATTGGACCCAGATTGCCACCAGCTTTGCCGGGTACGACAATCATTTGCTGTTTGCTGCCGCGAACGAACCTAATGTGAACAATCCTGCCGGGATGGTTACGCTGATGTTTTACTACCAGACGTTCGTCAATGCGGTTCGCAACGTCGGTGGCAATAACACCAACCGCTGGCTCGTGCTGCAAGGCGGCGGCGACACATCCTGGTTGAATTCGCTTCCCACCGATACCGTTTCTCATCGTCTGATGGTGGAGTATCATAACTACACACCGTTTCAGTTCACGCAATTGCAAGGCGACGCCTCGTGGGGTGCCATGCAATACTTTTGGGGACCCGCTTACCATTATTCCGGCGATCCGTCGCATGCCTGCGGTCCGCCCGAGGAAGGCGCGCAGGACGCAGGATTTCAACAGCTGGTTGACCAGTACGTCAGCCAGGGTATCCCGGTGATGATTGGCGAATTTCAAGCGGCGGGGAAGTCGGTCCTGTCCACCAATGCGACGGAGTCGGCGTGGAATGGTGCTTCCTGTTACTATTGGAACAAGTATCTGGTGGATTCCGCCCATGCCCACGGTCTGAGTCCCTTTTATTGGAGCACTGGCAACAGTCCAATTTCCTATGACACGGGAGCGCTCGCGGACACCAATGCCGTCCGGGTGCTCACCGGTGGCATTGCCCCGCCGCCACCCAACGGCGCTCCTTACGCCGCGTCCAGTCTGAGTGCGACGCTGAATAACAACACCAATGTTAATTTGTCCTGGACGGCCGGCAGCGGCGCCACCAGCTACAATCTTTACCGGGCGGCGGAATCTGGCGGCGAGGGCACCAATCCGGTGGTCACCGGCCTTGCCGGCACGAATTATACCGATACTAATCTCAACCGCGGTACCACCTATTATTACCAAGTCGCCGCCGTCAATGGCTCCGGTCCGGCCGGTTATTCCCCTGAGGCTCACGCGGCGACCACCGGCGTCAACCCGGATCCGGCGCAATATCATTTTGAAACCGACCCGCAGGGTTGGTCGGGCGACAACGCCGTCGTGATTTCTGGCGTCGCGATTTCCACCGCCCAGTTCTATGCGGGCCGGCAATCACTGGCCATTAACCTCAACACTACCAACGCGAGCTCAGCGTCTGTAAAAATTGGTAGCGTGAGTGTCCTTCCCGGCCAGATGGTTACCTTTCATGTCTGGATTCCGGGCGGTCATAAAATTTCCAACCTCCAACCCTTTCTGCAGGACAATAACTGGGTATGGACCTCCAGTTGGTATGGCAGTTTCACGCCCAATGCCTGGAACACGCTGTCACTGACAGTGCCGGCTAACGCCGTGTCGCCCTTTCATTATCTCGGCATTCAGTTTAACACCAGTGCCGGCTGGACGAACACCTGTTACTTGGATGCCGTTTCTTGGAATACCGCCGCGCCGGATTTTAGTGTGTCCCGAACTCCTGCCAGCTTGACCGTGCCCGGCGGAGCGAGCGGCACAAACACCATCACCGTCGCCGCCTTAAATGGCTTGAATGGCTGTTACACTTTAATTGCCACTAATCTGCCCAACGGCGTCACCGCTGCCTTCGCCACCAACCCCATCTCCGGCGGCTCGACCCGGCTGATCCTCACGGCTTCCAAAAACGTGAGTTCCGGCACCTCGAATGTGACGATTATCGCCACCGCCGGATTGCTCAGCCACACCACCACCGTCGCCCTGACGCTGAATTCCCTCCTCCCAACCAATACGGCGCCGCTGCTGGCACCGATTGCCAGCCCCAGCGTGAACGTCGGCCAGACCGTCGCCTTCACCGCCAGCGCCACGGACACGGATTCGCCCCCGCAGACGCTGGCCTTTGCGCTGCTGGCGGGGCCCACCAATGCGACACTCAACCCGGGCAGCGGCGCGTTTGCGTTCCGCCCGCTCGTGCCCCAGGCCGGTTCGACCAACCAGTTCACCCTGAAGGTTTCCGACAATGGCGCGCCACCGTTAAGCGCCACGCAAAGTTTTTCCGTGGCCGTCAACCCGCTGTCCTCCCCCGGCATCAGCCGCCTTGGCTTGACTGGTGGCAACTTCGGCTGGACGGTCAGCGGCGCGAGCGGTCCGGACTATGCCATCCAAATTTCCACCAACCTCACCCAGCCATGGAGCATTTACTTTATCACCAACTCCCCCGCGATGCCCTTCGTCTGGACAGACGCTGGCACCAGCAATTTGCCTCAGCGTTTCTACCGGGTTAAACTCGGTCCGCCCCTGCCGTAAGGGACACGTATTTATTCGTGAAAAAACCGCTTGGCATCAAATATTCCGTTCGCTCGGGCCATTTTGGCCGCATCGTCCTCTTCTATTGCCTTGCCCAACGGCTTCTCACCGCCCAACCATGACCATAACCTTGTTGCCCAACCGCGTGGCCCAAATTGTTTTACTGGCGGGCGTCCTGCTCCTCCATTTGGTTTCTGCTTCCGGTCAAACGCCCGCCCGCACCACCAATTCAAATCCGGCGCCAATTCCCTACGCCAGCGAGCAGGTGGTTTCCAACGGCGACTCCGCCGCCGTCATTGCGGAAAAGGCCGCGAGGGTTTTGCCGCGCCCCAATCAGACCGAATGGATGCGGCTTGAGCGCACGTTTTTCCTTCACTTCGGCGTCAACACCTTCAACGGTGTCGAGTGGGGCAGTGGTCATGAGGACCCTTCGATTTTCAATCCCCGGGGACTCGACGCCAATCAATGGCTCGACGCCATGCAAAGTTTCGGTGGCCGGATGATTGTGCTCGTCTGCAAGCACCACGATGGATTTTGTTATTGGCCGACCCGTTACACGCCGCATTCGGTTGCGGCCAGCCCGTGGCGGAATGGTCAAGGCGACGAGGTAAGGGAGGTGGCTGATGCCGCGCGCACCCACGGCCTTAAGCTGGCGGTTTACCTTTCCCCTGCGGATCTTTACCAGTTGCGGACGAACCCAAAAAATCCGGCGGGATATTATGGCAACGGCAGCAGTAATGTGCTTTCCGTCATCCCCACGGATCCGGCCAGTTTCCAAAGTAATCCCGCCGCCGGCCGCACCCCGGCCCCGGGTTTTACGAATTACACGTACGCGGTGGACGACTATAATCGTTATTTCCTGAACCAGCTTTACGAATTGCTGACCCAATACGGACCCATCCAGGAAGTCTGGTTCGACGGCGCAAATCCCGACCCGAGCGTCTCTGAGACTTATAACTATCAGGCATGGTATGATCTCATCCGCCACCTGCAACCCGGTGCGGTCATCATGGGCAAAGGCCCCGATGTGCGGTGGGTGGGTAATGAAGGGGGCGTGGGCCGAACCACGGAATGGAGTGTCATCCCGCTGCCCATGTCCCCCGACCAGTGCCGCTGGCCTGATTTGCAGAATGGGGACCTTGGCAGCCGTGCCCGGCTCACGCCCGGTTCGCACCTCTGGTGGTACCCGGCCGAGGTAAATGTTACGATGCTCGCCAATGGCGCCTGGTTTTGGGCGCCCCCCAAGCATCCCCGCAGTATCTCGCAGTTGGTGGATGTCTATTACACGTCCATCGGCCGCAATGGGAATCTCATCCTGAACCTGTCCCCGGACACGCGCGGCTTGATTCCCGATGATCAAGTCCAGGCCTTGCGCCGGATGGGGCAGGTGGTGCGGGAGACCTTCGCCACCAACCTTGCCACCGGCGGCCAGCTCACCGCCGACACCGCCAACGCCGCCAACGGTCCGTCGCTGGCTTTGGACGATACCCTCGACACTTGGTGGGAGGCCGCCCCGGGTCAAACCAACGGCACCGTCACCTTGAAGCTGCCCGCCGCCATGACCTTCGACGTCGTTTCCTTGCAGGAAGCGGTAGACCGTCGCGGCCAAAGAATTGAATCCTTTGTCATCGAAACATGGGATGGTTCGGCGTGGACCGCCCCGGCACCGGTCGCGTCCGACGTTCTCACGACCGTCGGCCATCGCCGGCTCATTCGCTTGAATTCTCCCGTGACCACCCGCCAGGTGCGCTTCCGCATCACCGGCTCCCGTCTCGAACCGACCCTCGCCGAAATCGGGTTGTTCCGCCAATCCGCCGCCGCCTTGCCACCCCTTATTTCCGAGCGGGACCCCAACGGTTGGGTGACCCTCAATAATTCTGCCAACTGCCGCATGGTTTATACGACCGACGGAACCACCCCGACGACCAACTCGGCGGTTTACCATTCGCCCCTCTCCCTGATGTCCGGCGGTACCGTCCAGGCGGCCTGTTGGCTCCCCGATGGCCAGCTTGGTATTTTGGCGGCCAAGACGTTCGCCGGCCTGCTGCCCATCGGCTGGAAAGTCGTCAGCGTGGACAGCCAGGAAACCGCCGGTGCCGACAACGCCGCCGCTCATGCGATAGACAACAACTCTTCCACCTATTGGCATACCCGCTGGAATACCGATCTGAAGCTGCCGCATTATATCACGGTGGACATGAGC
>CAIZWI010000356.1 GCA_903936645.1 uncultured Verrucomicrobia subdivision 3 bacterium | reverse complement strand
CTATGGCAACACCTTGGGAACCAATGGCTCGTTAGTGGTGGTCAATGGCAGCGGCCAGTTGGGTACCATCAATTTCGGTGCCTACGGCGTGCAGTCAGTGACTGCCGTCCCGCCGCTCGCCTCCTCTGGCGGACTCAATCCGCAGATTTCGCTGACCGGCATTGTGCCCTCCAACTTATTATCTGGCACTTACCCCAGTCCTTTGACCTTCAGCAGCAGCGGCAATAGTTTCACCGGCAATGGCAGTGGCTTGACCAGTCTCAACGCCGCCCAATTAACCGGCATCCTCCCCTCCAGCGGGTTGTCCGGAACTTACTCCAGTCCGTTGACCTTCAACAGCAGTGGCAACAGTTTCACCGGCAATGGCAGTGGCTTGACCAGTCTCAACGCCGCCCAATTGACGGGCTTCGTTCCCTCCGGCTCATTATCAGGAACTTATTCCAATCCATTAACCTTCAACAGCCCCGTCAATAGTTTTAGCGGCAATGGCAATGGCCTGACCTTTCTCAATGCCGCCCAATTGACTGGTCTCGTCCCGTCCACCTCGCTCGGTGGCACGTACAACTTCCTGCCCCTGACCTTCAACAATGCCGGCAATAGTTTCGCCGGCAACGGCAGCGGCCTGACAGGCTTGAGCGCCGCACAAATCACCGGCCAGACCAACGCCAATCTGCTCATCGGATCCGGGGTCAGTGCCAGTACCACGGGCACCGCCAACACGGCCTACGGCTATGCGGCCTTCGCCAGCAACACTTTTGGGTCCTTCAACACAGCCATTGGCGATGGCGCCCTGGCCAATAACTCAACCGGGTCCAACAATATCGCTTTGGGGTATCAGTCGGGTGCGAGCAACAACCCCGCCAGGAGTGGCAATATTGACCTTGGCAACCCGGGAAATCCCAATGACGGAAACACCCTCCGCCTTGGCACACCGGGAACCCAGACCAATACCTATGTCGCCGGCATCTACGGAACCACTTTAGCCACCAATGGCTCCTTCGTGGTAGTGGTAAACACCAACGGCCAGTTGGGGACCACCGCCACCCTGCCGGCCACCCAGCTTCCCGGCAATGGGGCCATCACCATTAACACCGGCACCGGACTCGCCGGCGGCGGCACCGTGGCTTTGGGCGGAACCATCACCTTGAGTGCCACCGGCACCGGGATCACCTCCGTGACCGGCAACGCTGACATCACCGTCACCAATACCGCCGGCGCGATTACCCTGGGCGACACTGCGACCAGCACCAACACCGTCAGCACCATCGTTAAACGCGATGGCAATGGCAACTTCGCCGCTGGCAGCGTCACTTTGGGCGGGGCCCTGTACTTGCCCGCTTCCCCCACCCTCTATGCTGGTACCAACACCCTGCTGGGCGAGACCGGCGGTTTCTTTGCCGGTCTGGCGGCCGGCCAGGGTGCACGGCTCGGAATGAATGATGTTGGGCTGGGCGATTATTCCCTGGCTTCCGGCGACACCGGCGGCCTCAACGTGGCGGTTGGCTACCAGGCGCTCCAAGCCAATACAAATGGCCTGCAGAACACCGCCATCGGCTACCAGTCACTCGCCGCCAACACGCAGGGGATTGCGAACACCGCCAGCGGTTTCAAAGCCCTCGCCGCGAATACCACCGGCCTTTACAACACCGCCGCGGGTGACCAGGCACTTTCCGCCAACACGCAGGGCATTGCGAATACCGCCAGCGGTTTCAAGGCGCTGGCTGCCAACACCACCGGCAGTGACAATACCGCCTCGGGGGATACTGCGCTGTTCGCCAACACCACCGGCGGGGCGAACACCGCCAACGGGTATGCCGCACTTTATGGAAACACCACCGGTTTTGGCAATACGGCCGATGGTTCAGGCGCCCTTTCGTTGAACACCTTCGGCAGCGGCAACACCGGGGATGGCTACGATGTGCTTTATTGGAACACGCAGGGCCAATACAACTCGGCGGTCGGTAATATGGCCCTGTACAACCTTGGATCCCGTGGCTTTGGGGGCAGTTATAATATCGCGCTCGGGTATCAGGCTGGTTACGCCCTTGCCACGAACGAAAGTAATAACATCGACATCGGCAACACCGGCGTCACGGGTGAAAACAACACCATCCGCATCGGCACCCCCGGCACGCAAACGGCCTGTTATCTGGCGGGCACCGTGTATGCCAACGGCGTCCAGTTGACCAGCGACCGCAATCTGAAGGAGCATTTCCGAACGATTGATCCCCAGGCGGTGCTGGCCAAAGTGGCATCCCTCCCGGTGACGGAATGGAATTACAAGACCGAGGACCAGGCGGCGCAACACATCGGCCCCATGGCCCAGGACTTCCAGGCCGCCTTCCAGTTGAGCACCGATGACAAACACATCTCCGTGGTCGATGAGGGGGGCGTGGCCCTCGCGGCCATCCAAGGCTTGAACCAAAAGCTGGAACAGAAGGATGCGGAAATCAAAAACCTGGAGCAGAAATTGGAAGCCCTGCAAAACTTGGTGAAACAACTGGCCGCGCAGAAATGAGGCATTTATGAAAAAACCTCTCCTCCTCATCACGCTGCTGTTGCCCGCCCTGGGCTTCGGCCCGGGGTACACCCTTAAATGGGCCAAAGTGACCAGCGGCGGATCCACCACCACGGGCGGCCGCTATCGTTTGCTTGCCACCATCGGCCAGCCGGATGCCGGTGGGTCCCTCACCGGCGGGCGTTATACGTTTACCGGCGGATTTTGGGCGCAAATAGTCGTTGTGCCCACCCCCGGGCTGCCCTTGCTGAGCATCGCCCAGGCGGGCGACCAAATCACCGTCGCCTGGCCTGCCACTGGCAGTTACACGCTCGAACAAAATAATGATCTGGCCGCCCCGGCTGGCTGGACTGTAAGTAGTTATCCCGCCACCACCGCCCATGGCACCAACACCGTCACCATTAATTCGCCGGTGGGAAATTGGTACTTTCGGTTGCGGCAGTAAACCGGGCGTTGACCGGCCCGACCGGCCTTAAATCAAGTGGCCGGGTTCACCGCACCAGGAGCGTGGTGAGCCCGGCCTCCCTCCGGGATATTTTGGCGGCGCCAAGCTTGCTTCGCCTCCCGCGCTCGGCTTTACTTCCCAAGCAGTTCGTAACAAGGACCCCGAATATTTGAAAAAATGAGTTCGTTGCCATCGGTGTTTTCCGAGGTCGAGCAGGCCGAGTTGGAATCCAGCCCGCTCTACAATGCCGACCTCGCGCCCGTGCCCCCCGCCCGCCGCCACTGGCGCGCCGGCAGCTTCGCGGCATTATGGATC
Organism: uncultured Verrucomicrobia subdivision 3 bacterium; assembly: GCA_903936645.1. Lineage (GTDB taxonomy): Bacteria > Verrucomicrobiota > Verrucomicrobiia > Limisphaerales > UBA11358 > UBA11358. The sequence goes on along the minus strand of CAIZWI010000356.1, from coordinate 20,430 downwards.
TCCATGGCCGCCTGCCTCCCCACCTACATGCTGGCCTCCTCCCTCATCAGCGGAGGGATGAATTGGTGGGAGGCGGTGCTCACTATTTTCCTGACCAACGTCATCGTCCTGGTCCCCCTGCTGCTCAATGCCCACGCCGGCACCCGTTACGGCATTCCTTTTCCGGTCTATTGTCGTGCCGCCTTTGGCACCCAGGGAGCCAATCTCCCCGCCCTGCTCCGCGCCCTGGTGGCCTGCGGCTGGTTTGGCATCCAAACTTGGATCGGCGGGGCCGCCATTTATAAAATCTGCCTCACCCTGCTGGGCCTCCATCCCGCTCCCGTCATCCCCTGGCTCGGCATCTCCAGCCTGCAATTCATTTGCTTCCTCATTTTCTGGGGCGTCAACCTCGTGGTCATTCACCGGGGTATTAATTGCATCCGCTGGCTGCTCAACCTCAAAGCCCCGCTGCTGATCTTGCTCGGTCTGGGCTTGCTGGCCTGGGCGGGCCACCGCGCCGGCGGCTTCGGCCCCATCCTGTCCCAACCCTCCGCCTTCGCCCCCGGCCAGCCCCAGGCCGGCCAGTTCTGGACCTTCTTTTTCCCGGCCTTAACCGGCATGGTCGGCTTCTGGGCCACCTTGTCCCTCAACATCCCGGATTTCTCCCGCTACGCCCAAACCCAGCGCGACCAGATCCTCGGCCAGTCGCTCGGCCTCCCCCTCGCCATGGCGCTGTACTCCTTCATCGGGGTGGCGGTGACCTCCGCCACCGCGGTGATTTATGGCACAACCCTTTGGGATCCCGTCGATGTCCTGACCCGGTTTACCAATCCCGTGGTCCTGGTCATTGCGATGCTGGCTCTCTGTTTGGCTACCCTCGCCACGAACATCGCCGCCAACGTCGTCAGTCCCGCCAACGATTTTGCCCACCTGGCCCCGCGCCTCATTTCCTTCCGCACGGGCGGCTTTATCACTGCCACGATTGGCCTGCTCATGATGCCTTGGAAACTGGTCGCCGATCCCTCGGGCTACATCTTCACCTGGCTGATTGCCTACAGCGCCCTGCTTGGCCCCATCGGGGGTATTTGGATCGCTGACTATTACGTCTGGCGCCATCGCCGGTTAAATTTGCCGGACCTGTACCGGCCGGCCGGCGAATACCAGTTCTCCGCTGGCTACAGTTGGGTTGCCCTGGCGGCCTTGATCGCTGGCGTCTTGCCCAGCCTGCCCGGCTTTTTAGTTCAGGTGCATTGGGTGGGCTCCACCAGCATTCCCCCACTGCTGGCCAGCCTTTACAGCTATGCCTGGTTTGTCGGGTTTGCCGTGGCCTTCGCCGTGTATCTGGGATTGCGCTCCCTCGCCCCTCGCGCTTAAATGATTTCGCCCATGAAAACGCCCCTCCTCCCACCTGCGCCCCACCAACCACTGCCCTATACCGGCCCCAGTGCCGCCGAGGTGTTGGCCCAGCGCCAGCAATTCCTCAGCCCCGGCCTGTTCCTTTACTACCAAAAACCCCTGATGCTGGTGGAAGGTAAAATGCAGTACCTCTGGGATGAGACGGGCAAGCGCTACCTCGATGGAATTGCCGGGATTGTCACCGTCAGCGTCGGCCATTGCCACCCCCACGTCGTCGCCGCTGCCCAGCGGCAGAACGAATTACTCCAGCATTCCACCACCCTTTATCTCAACCCCAATATCGGTGCCTTCGCGGAAAAGCTCGCCTCCAAAATGCCCGGCGACCTCAAGGTCTGCTACTTCGTTAACTCCGGCTCGGAGGCCACCGACCTGGCCTTGCTAATGGCCCGGCTTTACACCGGCAATTATGACCTCATCGCCCTGCGCAACGCCTACCATGGCGGCAACGCCTCGGGCATGGCCGTCACCGCCCATAGTTCCTGGAAATTTAATGTGCCGCACAGTTTCGGGGTGCATCATGCCCTCGCCCCCTACCCTTATCGCGGGCCGTTTGGCTATGACGATGCCCAGGCCGGCCAAAAATACGCGGACGATGTGAAATCGGTGATCGATTACGCCACTTCCGGCAAAGTCGCCGGCTTCATCGCGGAATCCATCCAGGGCGTCGGCGGGTTTGTGGAATTTCCCGCAGGTTACCTGCACGCCGCCTATGGCCATGTCCGCGCCGCTGGCGGGGTTTGCATCGCCGACGAGGTCCAAACTGGCTTTGGCCGGTTGGGCACCCATTTTTGGGGCTTTGAAACCCATGGGGTCATTCCCGACATCGTGACCATGGCCAAGGGCATTGGTAACGGAGCGCCGCTGGCCGCCGTGGTCACCACGGCCAAAATCGCAGCCACCCTTACCGGCAAAGTTCATTTCAATACCTTTGGGGGCAACCCGGTTGTGAGCGCCATGGGCAAAGCCGTGTTGGAAGTGATCGAAAACGAAGGGTTGCAGGCTCATTCCCGGGAACTAGGCAACTATCTCAAGGCGGGCTTGGAGAAACTCAAAGGGAAACATCCCCTGATTGGGGATGTCCGGGGCCAGGGCCTGCTTCTGGGCATTGAATTGGTCAAGGACCGGGTTGCCAAAACGCCCGCAAAGGCGGAATGCGCCGCCGTGCTGGAAGCCGCCCGGGAAATGGGCCTCTTGCTGGGCAAAGGCGGATTATGGGGCCAAACCATCCGCTTCGCCCCGCCCATGGTGATTACCAAGGCCGATGCCGACTTTGTGCTGGCCGTACTGGATGCGGCTTTTGCCCAGGTAAGTGGTTGATCAGAAGAATTTTTTGTAATTTGAGGCATTCAAGCTTATACTCAGCGAAGTAAAACCGGATGCCTGCTCCAATTTCAGTGGTAGTAATCGAAGATGACCCGCTTTTTCGCGAGGTCATCGTCAATTTTATTAATCTATCCCCGGATTTTCATTGCGATCAGTTTTGGACCGATGGCGAAACCGCCTTGCGCGAATTGCCCGCCAAGCCGCCCGGTCTGATTCTACTTGATATTGACCTGCCCGGAATTTCCGGCACCGCCTGCGCTGCCCAAATCAAGCACCGCTGGCCTGACGTCCCCCTCTTGATGCTTACTGGCCACGCCGAGCCCGAGCACATTTTTGAGGCCCTGAAGGCCGGTGCCAACGGCTATTTGCTCAAGCATACCGCCGCCAGACAACTCCTCGAGGCCATGCGGGAAGCCATACAGGGCGGGGCTTTAATGACCGGTGAAATCGCCTCCCGGATCATCGCCAGCTTTCGGGCCAAGCCCGTAAATCAGCCGCCCCAGGAGCAGGAAACCCTTTCCCACCGGGAACTGCAGGTATTGGAAAAACTGGCCCGGGGCCTCGCGGCCAAGGAGATTGCCGGTGAGTTGGATGTCAGCTTCGAAACCGTGCGCACTTACATCCGCCGCATTTATGCCAAGCTGCATACCCGGTCCCGCGGAGAAACCGTAGCCAAATATTTTCAAATGCGCAAAAAATGACCTCCCAGCGGCGCACTGCTCCCGAGCGCGGCCCCGCTCTGAGGCGCTGCCTCAACTTGTTTTCGCGGAAAGTCGCCGGTTTATTGGCACCCAATCGCTTGGCTGGGTTGATACGCCTGCCGCCGGTGACAACCCTGTGTTACAGTTGACACACATCGGTTGGTTTAAGCACTATGGCTGGCGTACTCGCGATTAATACCGCTATGACCGCACCAACCAATGCGCCCGAGAACGGTGGAACCAGGGGTTTTCCGCCGGAAAACCTTCGTTCCACTCACGCCGGGTGCGGCAAGATCGGCATCGCCAGTTAAAACCATTGCTTTCTTTGCCAACCTCAAGCGTGTCCACCCCCACAACAGCGGAACCCCGTCCACCCGTAATCATGCTGGTGGATGATGGCCTCACGAATCTGGAGCTTTTAAAGGCCATTCTCGGCCCCCAGGGTTACGATTTGCGCACCTTCCTCAATGGGCCAACCGCCCTGGATGCGGCTATGGCCCATCCCCCGGATTTAATCCTGCTGGACATCGCCATGCCGGGCATGGATGGCTATGAAGTCTGCGAACGGCTTAAGGCCAATCCCGCGCTGGCCAGTATTCCGGTGATTTTCAGCAGTGCCCACACCGCCACCAATAATATCGTCGCCGCCTTTGCCTGCGGCGCGGTGGATTATATCACCAAACCGCTGCAACCCGCCGAAATCAAAGCCCGGGTCAAAGTGCAGTTGCAATTGTTCCAGCAGCAACGCAGTCTGCTGGAGCAACTGGCCCACATTCGCCAGTTGGAACAGTTGCGCGACAGCCTCACCCACATGATCGCGCACGACATGCGCGTGCCGATTGGTTCCATCTCCGTGGCGTTGGAGTTGCTGGCCGGACAGCTTCCCCACCCCACCGAACCGGCCCGGCGCACCCTGTCCATTTTGGAGCGGAACGCCGCCAATCTCATGTCCATGGTGGATCAAATGCTGGACATCAGCCGCATGGAATCCGGCCAAATGCCCGTGGAGTGCAGCACGTTTAATCTCGTGGACGAAATCCAGAGTGTGATTAATGCCCAACTGGAACTGGACCTCCCCAGCCGGGTGCTGCTCACCGCTGCGTTGCCGGTGGTGGTGGTGGCCGACCGGGAGTTAATTAAACGGGTGATCGTTAACCTGGTGGAGAATGCCTTGAAATTTTCCCGGCCAAGCGAACCCGTTCAGATCGCCATCACCGCGACCGGCCAGGTGGCCCGCGTCACCGTGGCCGACCGGAGTGAAGGCATTTCGGCAGCGGACCGGGAAAAGATATTTGATAAATTTGTGCAGTTGTCCGGGCCCCGGCGCAAAGCCGGAACCGGATTGGGCCTGGCCTTTTGCAAACTGGCCATTGAGGCTCATGGCGGCGTCATTGGCGTGGCAAGTGAACCCGGCCAGGGCAGCACCTTTTGGTTTGAACTGCCCCTGGTGGCAAATCGGCAGGTTTGATCCCAGGGTTGCCGTTTTCGGTTTCCCCGCCCTCGCTTGACAATTCCTAACCCAGCTTTATACTACTCTTTAGAGTTGTAAAAAGGTGGTTCCCGTGTCCAACCGCGGCCATGTCATTTGGGCCTATGCTTGGGCTCCCGTGGAGGACCTGTCCTTGATGTCGAGCTCCCTTGCTCTTTGACATAGTTGCTAACTGAATGATGGCCTGCCCAGCCGGGCGCGACCCCGACCAAATCCCCGCCAGTCCGCCAAGTCGGGCCCAAAAAAAACCACCCCGCGCCGGTCTGGGGAACCTCACATCTAGCCAGGGGTCTCCCCTCCAGCGCCTCGTGCCCCGCGCCTCGCACCTGGTCGTGCCTAATCGTGCCCTTCGAATGGCACCAGGAAAGGCTGGTCGGCCTCAAATGGGCGTGCCCGGGCGGCCGTCGCAGCGCAAAAACCCCGGAAATCAAAGTGAATCAAGGCTGGTCAAAGTTGAAAATCGCCGGGCGGGTGGGAGCGGGACTGGATTTTGGACCTGGGTGACTGGCATCGCGCTGCCAACCCGGGAATGTACCAACCGCCTACCTCGGAAAACACCGGTGGCGTCAAGCCGTGTCCAGCGCCGTCAACCCCGCCATAAACCATATCAAACTATTGATCATCAATCGGTTGCCACCGTAAATAACAAAATTCCGTCAAGGCCCGTCGACCCGTGGGCACTGCCCAGAATTTTGGAATTTGGCGCTCACTCCTCCCGGCCCACCAGCTTCATGGCGGCGGCGGTGCGAGACTGAACGTGGAGTTTTTCGTAGATGGCACTCACATGGGTGCGGACGGTGCTCATGCTGATGGAGAGTTGATCCGCGATTTCCTTGTACATATAGCCCTTGGCCAGCAGGCGCAGGATTTCCAACTCGCGGGTGGTCAGCGTTTCCAGTTCCGAGGCGGGCCGGGTGTCCCGGTGAAAATGGTTGATGACTTTGCGGGCGATTTGCAGGGACATGGGCGCCCCGCCGGAATGCACCTGTTCGACGGCCTGAACGAGTTCGGCCTGCGGCATGTTCTTGAGGAGGTAGCCGTTGGCCCCGGCCCGGAGGGAATCAAAGATGGTGTCGCCATCTTCATAGGTAGTAAGCATGAGCACCTGCACTTTGGGGAGCTTTTGCTTCAAACGCGCAACGCATTCAATGCCACTCATGCCGTTGAGGTTGATGTCCATGAGCACCACATCGGGGTTTTCCCCGGGGATATGCTGTAAAGCCTCCTCGGCGGAGGCATGCGCGCCCACGCAGCGCAGGCCGGCGGAATGGCTGAGCCATTCCACCAAACTCTGGCGCATGTCATGCTGGTCCTCAACGATGGCAATTTTAATACTCATGCGGTAATGGGCTGGATTTCAGCTTATGCCAGATTGGCCGGCCCGGTATCGGATAAAGATATGAGGCACATTTCAGGCCGGGGGCCAGGCGAGGGCGATGGTGATGACGGTACCGACCCCGGGGCGGCTCTGAATCTCAACCGTCCCGCCGATTTCCTCGAGGCGCTGGCGGATGTTGCGCAGGCCATCGGCGAGGGCGTTCTCCGGCGGCCGGGTGAAACCGCAGCCATTATCCTCCACCACGATCCGCAGGCTTTCGCTGGTGGCCGTGATGCGGAGCCAGACCTCCGTGGCCCGGGCGTGTTTCACAATGTTTTGCAACGCCTCTTTCACCACAAGAAAGAGGTTGTGCCGGACGTTGGCCGGCACTTCGCGCCCGGGGGATTGCTCCGGAAAATCGAGCAGGCAACGGATGCCGGCATCGCGCAAATAATCGGTGGCAAACTGGCCGGCATAATCAATCAAGTGGGCCAGCGTGTCATTGCGCGGGTTCACCGCCCAGACGATTTCATCCAGGGATTTGACGGCCGTGCGCGCCAGACCGGACATTTTTTCGAGGCGGTCCGTGGTTTTTTCTTTTTGCGCCAGATCTCCCAGGACCGCAATGAGGGTCAGGCTGGCACCGAGGTCGTCATGAATGTCCTTCGCAATGCGCGTGCGCTCGCGCTCCAGTTCGTGCTGGCGCTCCAGCCGCTCCATTTTCTGGCGCCAGCGCCGGGTGGCGGTGTGCCGCAGGTAACCGGAGACCCCGCCAATCACCAGCACGGCCGCAAGCACCCGGAACCAGCCAGTTTCGTAAATATACGGCTGCACTTGCAGCGCCAGGGTGTCGCCCGTCAGGTTCCACTGGCCGTCACTGTTCCCGGCAATGACGTGAAAGCGGTGGGTGCCGGGCGCAAGGTAGCCATACTTGACACTGCGCTGGCCGCCAGCCTCCACCCAACCGGCATCCTCGCCCTCCATTTGATACCGAAATTTCACCCGGTCCGGCGATACCAGGGTGATGCCAGTGTAGAAAAATTCGAACTGGTGGCGGCCGGGCGGAATCACCAGCGGCCGTGCGCGGTCCGCCGGCGGCTTTGGCGGACTGGCAGCCGGGCGGCCGGCGGCGTTCGGGGACAGCAGGCTCTGGCCATCCAGTTGCAGATCCTCGATGATCACGGAAGGCGGGCGCAAATTGGGTTGCAAATCCCGGGGTTGCACGGAAACCGCGCCTTTGAGGGTGGTGAACCACAACCGGCCATCCTGCCCGCGCCATGCTGCCGGCTGGTAGCCGCCGGAACATTCGAGCGATGGCAGGCCATCCGACCGGCCATAAACCATGGCGGGAATCATGCCGGTGGGCGCGGGCGCGGTCAGATCGGCCTTTGCCACGCGGAAAATACCCTGGTGCGAGCCCAGCCAGAGGTAGCCCAGACCGTCGTCGAGAATCTGGCAAATCACATTGTCCGGCAGGCCTTGCTGCCGGCCAAAGTGCGTGAACCGGCCGTCATGCCACCGCCACAAGCCATCCCGGAAGGTGCCCACCCAAACCGAGCCGTCAGCGTCGGGCAGCAAAGCCCAGATGGCCTGCGGTGCGGCGGTATTTTCCGCCGGGCGGCTGGCGGTCACCCCGCCCTTGCCCAACCGGAAGAGCGTGCCCTCCCCGGTGCCGGCCCAGACCTGGCCGGCCGCATCCTCCGCGAGCGCCCGCACCTCACTCCGGCCCACGCTGGGATTCAACAAAAACTCCCCCGTTCCCCCGGCAGATTGAGTATACAAACCATTTTTGGTGCCCACCCACACCTGGCCGGAATGATCCACCAAAATGCATTTAACCCCATGGACGGCGGGGGTGATGCGCCGCCAGCCGCCGGCCTGCACCACGTAAAGATCCTCCTGGCCCGCGCTGACCCACAGCCGCCCGGCCGCATCGGGATAGGCGCAGAAAATAAAGCTCGGGGCAGGGTCGCCCGTCGTGGCCGGACCAACCGCCGCCGCCCCGGCCGGCCAGCTTTGCAGACCATTGCCCAAGGTGCCCACCCAAAGGGTGCCCCGGGCATCCTCGCACACCGACCGCGCGGGTTTGGGAGCGGTTTCTGGTTCAGCCGCCGGCGCGTGAAAGCGCGGCTCGCGCAAACGCACCAACCCCCCCGCGTCCAGCCCGGCCCACCAATTCCCTTCCCGATCCTCAAAGAAGCAATTAATGCGGTCGCCGGGAAAACCCAGTTCCGCGTCGAAATGGCGCACCTGGCCCTGGGCATCCACGTGAAACAGACCGCGCTGATATTCATGCAACCAAACGCCCCCACGGTGATCGGGGTGGGCTCCCATCTGGGTGAGCCCGCCGGTAAAGACATCGCGCAACGCCACGGCCTCAATCGCCCACTGCCGGTCGCGCACGGCACGGACACGACCATTCACAATCGTCCAATAAGACCCATCTGCATTCACCGCCAGAGCGGTTGCCGACACGGGCCCGTCATTCGTCGGGGTCACGGATTCGAAACGGCGGCCCGCCTGGCGCAGCAGTCCCTGGTCGGTCCCCAGCCACAAACGCCCGGCCGCATCGGTGGCCAGACACTGCACTTGGGCATCCCCCAGTCCTTCCGCCACCGGGTGCGACTCAAATTGCCCGTCCGTCAGCCGCCACAGGCCACCTTCCAGACCGCGATACCAGATGGTACCGGCCGCATCCGCCCGGGCCAGGGCCCCCACCGCGCGATCCGGCGGCAACACATCCTTCCACCCCGAACCGGGATCTGCCATGATGGGCCGCTGCCGCAACGAGCCGCGATGCAACAGAAAAGTAACCACCCCGTTGGCCGAAGACACCAGGTCCACATCCGGATCCTTCCCCTCACGCCCGGTCCATTCCCGGGTGAAAACACCGTGTTGAAAGGAAGTGAGCGAACCGTCGTAAGTATTGATATAAAGCCTGCCGGCGGCATCCACGGCCAGCCGCCGCACCCGGGCATGCGCCAGCGCGGGCACATCGGCGGGATCAAACGTGACAAACCGCACACCGTCAAAACGCACCAGGCCATTGTAGGTGCCCACCCAAAGATATCCGTCCGGCGTTTGCGTGATGGCCGTGACGGAACTATTCGGCAACCCATTGTCCGCCGTCCAGACGTCGGCCAGATAATCCGCCCGCCCCCAGGCGGCCGGCACCGCCAGCCAGCCGGCCACGAGCGCGCCCAGCACCGCAGTCAGCCAGCGACCCTGGCGCCATCGGTACCCCGTCGGGCTTGGATTCACGGAAATCACAGTGTTAATCGACCGCACCCCAACTCTAAAATAGTTCAACCCAGCAGCTTGGGAACACCAAAATTTACGCCCGACCAAAAACCATGTAAAGCGCCCAGACCAGAGTGTTTGGTTGGCGAAATAAAATTGTGCCGCCAGTGGGCGCCCCAGTTGGCGGAGTCGGGCCATCATCCGTTGCTGCGCCCCAGCCGGGCGCGCTCCGGGATGCTCGCTGTTTCCATTGGCAGTCGGGCATTGGCAGTCGGGCCGTGACATTTTTTACCGGGTGTGCCATGCTGACAACGCGATGATCAATGCGTTTCAAATCATTTTTACGCCCCTGAGTGCGGCCGAGCTGGCCCGGATGCCGAAGGAATTGCAATTGCAGATCCTCGGGGATTTCCGCGGACTGCCCCAGCAGGTGCGCGGCACAGAGCTGGATGAATTTGGCAAACTCGAAATGGACGGCCGCATCCTGCACCGCTTCCGCGTGGGCGATTACCGCGTGTATTTTGAGCGGCACGATCTGGGCGTGCTCGTGCACCGCATTCTCAGCCGTCACACCTTGAAAGATTTCCTATTTCGCTCCGGCCTGAAAACCGGGGAGGATGAGGCCCTCCAGGAAAACCCCAAGTTCTGGGAACTCATCGAAGCCGCCAAAACTTCCGCCCGGGCCTATTAACCGGCCGAACGATTGGCGGCGGAGGGCGCATGGTAAGGCCGGCCCAATTGATACAACCGCAGTAATTGGCTGTTCATAGCGGAAAAACTGGTGTTCCCCGCTGATTCAGACAAATCAATGGCCTGCCGGCAGGTTTTAACCGCCTCGGCAAACCGGCCGGCCTCGGCATAAGCCGCGGCGAGGGTCCCCAGCGCGCCCGGGTGCTGGTAATGGGTCAAGGCACAGGCCTTTTCCGCGCAGCGCACCGCCTCCAGCCCATTGCGCACTTCGTCTTCCGGACAGGTGGCCAGGAGCCAGGCCAGATTATTCAATGGCTCCACCAGATCTGGTTGCCCCGAGAGCGTCTGGCGATATTGCCAGGCACAGTTCGCGTAATCCCCCGTCTGGAATAACAGGGATGCCAATTGCAAGCGGGTGTTCAATTTTGGCTCGCATTGCAAGGCGGCTTGAAAGTGCGTTTTTGCAGCCCGCAAGTCGCCCAATTGCGCCAAAACCTGGGCGAGATTTTCGTGGGCATCGACATTGGCCAGCTTGTTGCGCAAAGCCGCCTGCAGCAAATCCCGCGCACCACCCAGGTCACCCTGGAGCGCCAGCACATGGGCGAGGTCCACCTGCGCCGCGACATTGCCCGGTTTGGCTGCCAGGGATGCCTCAAACTGTTCCCGAGCCGACGGCAACTGGCCCTGCCGGGCGAAAATCACACCCAGATTATTGTGAGCCATCCATGCTTGGGGATTTTTGGCCACGGTGTCCTGCCACAGGGTTTCATCGGTGGCAAAGACCCGGGCTTGCTGGCTGCTCAAAACCACGAGGGCACTCAGAATGCCCCCTAAAACCAGTAAAAACCAGGCCCGCGGCAAACGGGCGGCCAGCACGGAACTGGCCAGGGCGACCACCGCGATCAAGGGCAGATATTGCAAATGATCCGAAACCTGGAACCAGGTTTGAAACTGCGCGTCAATAAAGCCCAGCGCCGGAAACAATGCCACGGTGAAACAGCCAAAGCCAAACAGCAGATGCCGGCCCCAAGTGCGGCGGTAATGCCAGCCGGTTACCAGCAGCAGCCCAACCCCCAGCAGGGGCAGCCAGCGACCGACACCGGCTTCGGCCGGGTGCCACCAGGGATAAACCACACTCAAGCCGGATGGCCAAAAATCTTTGCCGATATAAAACCAGACATCGTGCCCAGCCACGGCAAACCGATCCTCCCAGCTCACCGGGGGCAGGCTTTCCCCGGCCAACGCCTGGTGTTTCTGAAACCAGGAGGACATCAGCCCAAAGCCCAGCGCCAGGATAAAAAACGGCACGGTCCGGAAGCCATCCTCCGGCACGAACCGGCCGCGCTGCCAATACGCGCTCAAGAGCAGGAAAACGGGCAGGGTCAGGATGGTTGTTTTGCTAAAGAGGGCAAGCACAAAGGCCAGAAGTGCCAGCGCATACCAGCCAAATTCAGCGCCCGGCCAGCGCCACCGCCCCGGACCCGCCGCCTGCACCGGCGCATTCATCCCGGATTCACTGCGCAAATAAAAGAGAAACGACACTAACACCAGGGTGAGCGACAGCGTATTTTTGAGTTCCGCAATCCGGGCCACGGTGTTCACACAGACGGGATGCACGGCAAAAACCGCAGCGGCAAACCAGGCACCGGGCACCCGCAACCGCGCCAGCAACCGCCACAGCAGGCAAGCGCTCAGACTGTGCAGGAGGAGATTCACAACGTGATAGCCAAGGGGATGATCCCCCCAGGCCAGCCATTCCCCCCAGAAGGCAAAATTGGAAAGCACGAAATCGGTTTGGAACCAAATGGACCAGGGAGTTAATTCCCCGGTGAGCAAAGGATTGAGCCCCTTCAATACCAGGCGATCATCCCAGATGAAATTCCCGGCGAGTTGCGGCTGGTAACAAATCCAGACCAATACAAAGAGTCCGGCCGCACCCAAAACGTTCGTCCAGCCCGGGCCGACTTTGGTCCAAAGCCTGGTCAAAACGGTGCCAAACCGGCGCAATGCCGAAGGCCATGGAGCACGCGAAAACTCCGTGCCGGAGGGATTCCCAAGTTGATTCATGCCAGCTTCTGATTGGGGCAACTTCTGAGATTGCCAATCGAAGCTTAGGCAGGAACAGGGCTTGGAGATAGCTGCCCCTAAGGGATTCCCTGCCCTTTAGGGCGGTAGCACCACTACGGCAAGCGTAGCGCAACCCCCATGTGATTAAGGTCACCCGGGAGGGTGCCGGCGAACTTATTTATATTTCGCCAGCAAGGGGGCCAGCTCCTTCTTGGTTTTCGCCGGCCAAAGTTTTTTATCCGTAAGGATGGCGTGTTTCAGCGCGGAATGGGATTTCCAAGTGGGTTCGGTGGGAATCTGGGGAATCACGGCGGCGACCACGGCCTTGGCGGTGGCGGCGTTGCGGTGCAAGTTGGTCAGGACCATTTCCAGCGTCACGTGCTCCTCTTCCTTCCAACAATCGTAATCCGTGGCCATGGCCATCGTGGCGTAAGCAATCTCCGCCTCCCGGGCGCATTTGGCCTCGCCCAGATTGGTCATGCCAATCACATCGTATCCGGCATGGTGGTTGGCAAGGGATTCAGCGCGGGTGCTAAAGGCCGGCCCCTCCATGCACACATAGGTGCCGCCGTCATGCACCCGGGCCTTGACCCCGTGCGCGGCCGCCACAATAATTTTGCGCAACTCCGCACTCAACGGTTCCGCAAATGAAACATGGGCAACAATCCCCCGGCCGAAAAACGTGTGATTGAGGGATTGTTTGGTACGGTCCACAAACTGGTCAATCACCACAATGTCGCAGGGCTGGTACTTTGCCTGCAACGAACCGACGGCGCTGACGCTGATGATCCATTGCACCCCGAGCTTTTTCATCGCCCAAATATTCGCGCGGTGATTCAGTTCGGTGGGCAGCAAACGGTGACCGCGACCGTGACGGGGCAGAAATACCACCTCGCGACCGGCGAGGCGGCCAGTGAGAAAGTCATCCGATGGCGCGCCAAAGGGAGTTTTGACCTTCACCCATTTCTGGTGCGTAAACCCTTCGATGCCGTACAACCCCGTGCCGCCAATAATGCCAATCCGGTGCTTTGTCATGACCATTTATATAGCAGTCCGGGCAGGCCCGGGGCAATGGAAAATGCCGGGTTCGAACCACCTGGCGGCGGGTTTCAACAACCTCGTCGCCCGGCGATCGACGGAACCTGGCCCCGCGGCACTCCGTTTTCGCCCGGCAACGTGTTTTCGCGGTGGCGTTGCGCCAGTTATTTGCTATTTTTTCCCCATGGAACTATTTCATCGAATTTTAAAAATTGCCGTTGAGGGCGGGGCGTCGGATATACATATTAAAACCGGAACCCCCGTGATTTTCCGGATCAGCCGGGAACTCATCGCCGTGGAGTGCCCCTACCCCACCATTGAGTGGATGAACAAGGTGGTGGAAGCCATCACCCCCGTGCATTTGAAGAAACGCCTCGAGGAGGAGCGCGAGGTGGATTTTTCCTATTACGTGCCCGAGATTGGCCGGTTCCGCACGAACCTCTTTCAGCAGCGGGGTCAGTGGTGCTTAGCCATGCGCCACGTCCGCTCTTCCATTCCCAGTTTTGAGCAATTGGGGTTGCTGGAACAGATCAAGAAAGTCGCCGAGGAACACCGGGGCATTATTCTCGTTGCCGGCTCCACTGGCTCCGGCAAGTCCACCACGCTGGCCGCGATGCTCGAGCACATTAATAATAATTTTAAAAAGCACATCATCACCCTTGAGGACCCGATTGAATTTGTGTTTGAGGACAATCAATCGGTGATCGAGCAGCGCGAGGTCGGGCTGGACACCCAGTCCTTTCACCACGCCCTGAAACACGTCCTGCGGCAGGACCCGGACATCATTATGGTCGGCGAAATGCGCGATGACATCAGCTTCGGAGCGGCCATGAGCGCGGCAGACACCGGACACTTGGTAATTTCCACCCTGCATACCACCAATGCGGCCCAATCCATCACCCGCATCTTGGATTTTTTCAAGGCAGAGGAGCGTGAACAGGTGCGCCGCCAGTTGGCCGGAACCTTGCGCGCGGTCATCTGCCAGCGCATGGTGCCCTCCCTCAATGGTCGCATGGTGCCCGCTTTGGAAATCCTCATTAATTCCCCGCTGGTACGGAAATTGCTCGAGGAAAACCGCTTGGATAAACTGACCATGGCCATTGAAACCGGCGTGGACGACGGCATGATTTCCTTTAACCAATGCCTCTTTAACCTCGTTAAATCAGGCAAAGTTTCGGAAAAAGAGGCCCTTGCGAAGGCTTCCAACCCGCAAGCTTTGGAAATGAATTTCAAGGGCATCTTCCTCAACGAAGGTGGCCGGATTATCAGTTAACAACTGGAGCCACTTCGTTCGTCCCCTTAGGTTATTGCAGGCGGGGACGAATTGCTCGCCGGCCCAACTTGGCTTGACTTAAAACCAACTCAGATTATCGTGTATTTAAATGCGCGTTTCTAAAAAAACGGACTACGCCCTGCGGGCCCTGTTCACTTTGGTGGATAATTACGGCGGGCTCCCAATTCCCATTCGCGAGCTAGCCCGGCGCAACGACGTGCCCAAACGGTTTTTGGAACAAATCATGCTGGATTTGAAGGCCCAGGGCTGGGTGAGCAGTACGGCGGGCATTCGTGGTGGCTACGTACTAGCCAAAAACCCCACCAAAATTACCATGGGCGAAGTCGTCCGCCATTTCGATGGCATCCTCGCCCCCATCGATTGCGTGTCCGTAACCGGTTACAGCCGTTGCAGTCAGGAATCCGTCTGCCGGTTTCGCCGCGTCTTTCTGGATGCCCGTAATTACGTGGCCGGCATCATGGACCGCTCTACCCTGGGCGACGTGGCCCGGGTCTTGCCGGTATCCAAGCAGGAACTATCCTCGGCTGGTTTCATCGCCGGCGAAGGGATTTAATCATAAAATAGTTTTGACAAACTTAACCTTTGGTCGATAATAACGACATTGCAAGTCGTGGTTTAAATAATTACAACAAACATGCACCGCATTACACGGTCCTAGGTGCATTTTTGACTATAAACGACTTTAAAAGTCGTTTTAAATTTTAAATTAAATGAATAATGGCTTACCGGACGACCGGGGCCACCTGAATATGAATAAAAACCGGATAAAATTGAACCGTTGGATCCTGGCCGCTGTGCTGGGTGTGCCCACCATCCTGCCCGCGCTGGCCTCCGATGAAGCCGAGATTGAAGCCCTGAAAGCCCAAGTCCAGGCACTGGACCAAAAGATCCGTATTTTGGAGCGCGAACGGGAACTGGATCAGCAGGGCGCTGCGGACAAGGCCGCCACCCTGCCCCAAATCACCATCGGGGCAAATGGATTTTCCTTTGGTAGTGCCGACACCAATTTTTCACTGGCGGTGCATGGTGTTTTGCAGATGGACACCCGCACGTTCGGACATGACGACAACATTCCCGGTGACAGTGGCTTTTTGTTGCGGCGGGCGCGTCCAATCATTTCTGGCACGGTATTCCGTGACTTTGATTTTCTGCTGGTGCCGGAATTTGGCAACGCCTCCCCGGGCAGTGCCAGCTCAGCGACGACTCCCAGCGTATTTGACGCCTATATCAATTATCGCTATTCGGCCGCAGTGCAGTTTCAAGCGGGGAAATTCAAAACCCCCATTGGTCTCGAACAATTGCAGGGCGATGTGAACACTACGTTTAATGAACGTTCCCTGGTGACGGATTTGGTGCCGAATCGCGATTTGGGTTTCGAACTGCATGGCGATATTCGTGGAGGTCTGGTAAGTTACGCCGCCGGCATCTTCAACGGGGTTGGCGATGCCCGCAATACCAGTAATTACAGCTTTCAGGACAACCGCGAGTTTGATGGCCGGGTCTTTGTGATGCCGTTCAAAACGTCACACACACCCGCCTTGAAAAACCTCGGGGCAGGTGTGGGTGGTGGCTGGGGCGAGGCTTCCCTCAACAACACGCTAGGTCTGCCCAACACCACCGGCAGCAGCACCAGTCCGGCGCAATCTGGCTATACCACCGACGGCCAGCAACAGTTTTTTGCTTATAACCCGACGAGTGGTTCCGTGCAGGCCAGCGGCGCGCATTGGCGCCTCTCACCGCAGGCCTCCTGGTATTACGGCCCGCTGAGTTTGTTTGGCGAATACGCCATTTCCGACCAGTCCGTCGAAACCAGTGGGACCGTCCCGCTGCATTCCGCCACTTTGGAAAACAAGGCTTGGGAAGTGACCGGTGGCTGGGTGCTCACGGGTGAGGATGCCTCTTTCAACGGCATTACCCCAAAACATCCATTTGACCCGCGCAAAGGTTACTGGGGTGCCTGGCAAGTGGTGGGCCGCTATGCGGAATTAAACATTGATCAGGCTGCGTTCCCGTACTTTTCCGATCCGGCCACCTCGGCTTCAGCCGCCCAGGCATGGGCCGTGGGCATTAACTGGTACCTAAACAAGAACCTCCGAGCCGACGCCAGCTTTTCCCACACCACCTTTACCGGTGGCGGCACCTCCACCACCAGCACGCCCGGTAGTGTGACCAGTCATCCGGAGGACGTATTCTTTACCCGGCTGCAACTTGCATTTTAACCATTTGGCCAATCATTTTCCCGAGTTCCCATGAAAAACCAATTCACTCTTTCGTTAGTCCGCCAGGTTAGCTTGCTGCTACTGCTGGCCACGGTGGCCAGTGCGCCCGCCAAAGAAATTAAACTGCTCAATGTGTCCTACGATCCCACACGGGAATTGTATGCCGATTACAATGCGGCTTTTACCAAATACTGGAAGGCCAAAACCGGGGATGACGTGGTTGTCTCCCAATCCAATGGCGGTTCAGGCAAACAGGCCCAGGCGGTTATTAATGGTTTGGCGGCGGATGTCGTCACCCTGGCACTGGCCTATGACATCGACGCCATTGCCCAGCAAGCGGGCCTGCTGCCGGCCAACTGGCAGGAGCGCCTCGCCCACCGCAGCACCCCCTACACCTCCACCATCGTCTTCCTGGTGCGCAAAGGCAATCCCAAGCATTTGCAAGACTGGTCGGACTTGGTGAAACCGGGCGTGATTGTGGTGACCCCTAATCCCAAAACCTCCGGCGGTGCCCGCTGGGCCTATCTGGCTGCCTATGCGTATGCCCTTGATCAGAGCACTAATGACGACGCTCAAGCCCGTGCATTTGTCACCAAGCTCTATAAAAACGTCCCCGTGCTCGATTCTGGCGCCCGCGGGGCCACCACCACTTTTGTCGAGCGGGAAATTGGCGATGTACTGCTCTCTTGGGAAAATGAGGCCCATCTCGCCGTGAAGCAATATGGTGCGGACAAATTTGATATCATCACGCCGTCCCTGAGCATTCTTGCGGAGCCACCGGTGGCATTGGTGGATAAAACCGCCAAAAAACACAAGAACACCGCGGTGGCCCAAGCTTATCTGGAATACCTCTACTCGGCCGAGGGCCAGGACATTGCCGGCCGCAATTTTTATCGCCCGCGCGATCCGCAGGTGGCCGCAAAATATGCCAGCCAGTTCCCTGCGGTGCGCCTCCTGACTGTGGATGACATCTTCGGAGGCTGGCAAAAAGCCCAGGCCACCCATTTTGCCGATGGCGGTGTTTTTGACCAAATCTTTCAAACCAAATAACGCTTATGTCCCCCACCCTCCTCTCCCCCGCCCCCAGCCGGACGACCCAAGCGCCCCGCCTGCGCTCCCTGGCCGAACTGCTGGCCCCGTTGGATGAACTGGCCGCCACTTCCGCCAACCTGGTGGTGAACCACGACGCGCGCTTTGAAGTGGGCGGGGAAACCCAGACCCTGCCCCGTTATTTGTTTGTGGGGCCCAAAGGAGGGGACACCCCCATTCGCCTGGGCATCTTCGCCGGGGTGCATGGCGATGAACCGGAAGGTTGCCACGCACTGGTGCAATTCATCAAATTGCTGGAGGCGAAACCGGAGCTGGCCGCAGGTTATTATCTCTCGCTCTATCCCGTGTGCAATCCCACCGGTTTTGAGGATGGCACCCGCCACTCCCGCCGTGGCCGGGATTTGAACCGGGAATTCTGGCGGGACACCGCCGAACCAGAGGTGAAGATATTGCAAGCCGAACTGGCCTCGCGCTCCTTTCAGGGGCTCATCGCATTACATACGGACAACACCAGCGATGGGTTCTATGGCTTTGTCCGCGGGGCCACACTCACCCGCCATTTAATTGAGCCCGCGCTGCAAGCGGCGGAAAAGTTTCTGCCACGAGACCGCCGGGCGGTCATTGATGGCTTCAATGCCCGCAATGGTGTAATCCGGGATTGCTATGAAGGGGTGCTCAGCGCCCCGCCCCGGTCGCGGCCCCAGCCCTTTGAGATCATCTTGGAAACGCCGCACACCCCGCCGGAATATTTGAAAGTATGCGCGTTTGTCCTGGCCCTGCAAACCATTCTCGGGGAATACCGCAAATTCATCGCTTACGCCCAGAATATTTGATGGGTTAAGCCAGCAGCTTTGCAAAACCCTCCGCCACCGTGCGACAACTGACAAGGACGGGATGATTGGGGTAATGGAACACGGCTAGAATATTCAGGCCCAAATCCTTGGTCGGATCTGGAATGATGCGCACCACCCGCCCCACCCCGGCTTGGGAAAACATATCCATGTTGCGGCCCAATTCCGCCCGGCAATCCAGCCCCATGGATTCCAACTGGGAGAGATCCACCAACATTCGAAAACCCGGACGCAATTCCGCCAGCAGACTTTTGAGCTCCTCCCGGCTTTGCTTGAGCTCCACCGGCTTGATGTGGCCCAGATAATTGACAATGATTACCTGCTTGAATTGGTTTACAGTCGCGAAAATCACTGGAAAAGCCCGCCTCTTTCACCGACGCCAGCCACCACGATAGCAACCCCGGTAGTATCCCCCGAAGCCAATGGAAACGGAAAGCGGCGAATAATATCGGGGGTAGGCATAGTAAGAATTGTAATAACAATAGGTGGCTGTGTCCGGAATGACATAAACGGTCGAAGCAGGAGCATAAGTGACAGGCGCGGCAACTACTTGGGTAACCGGTGCCACCACCGGGGCGGGATCTTGGGCGGCGGGAGTGGACATAGCGGAAACGGCCACACTGCCCGGTTTGGGCTGGCTTAACATGGCATTGAGGACATTTTCCGAAACGCCTTGCTGCCGCAAATAAATGATCTGGCTGGCATCCAGCCCGTAACTATTGCCCGAATTCTTGACGTAGGCAACAATGGTACTTTCGCTAATTTGGGCTTGGGATAATTGGATTACCTGAGGCACCCCGTAGGGTAGCGCAGGGGCCGCTGCCTCGGAGGCAGCAGGTTCAGCCGCCCACAGGGAAGCATTGATACACACCAGACTGAACGTACCGAACGCATTCAGAAACAATGTTTTAGGCATCAACAGGTTCATAACGACACACCTTCCATCAGCCGCAATATGTCCCAAACCGGCTATTTGTCAAATTCCAACAGCCGTGGTAGGCCCCACAATTTAATATTCCCCTTCGCCGTCCGTCCGGATATTCTACCTTTATAATATGAGCTTTTTTAGCGATTTTGCCAACTCCACTGCTCGAAAAACCCTGAATTCCACCTTGCTCCAGCCTTATGGCACCCTGACCGAACTGGCTATCGACACGGAAAACCATTCCCTAAGCCTGACCTTGGAATTAAAAGGCGAAAACACGGCCATCAAAATCCGCGTCAAACATTATGAACTAATCGAGCGGGAAGGTGAAACCTTTTTGGAACTGGACGAAATTGAAACCTCGCGGGAATGGGTAAACACCCTGTTACGCGAGCATCTGCAAGAAAAAGTGATCAAGCCCAAGCTGGCCCAAACGCCCCTGCCCGCCATGGTCAAAATGCTGCTGTGAGGTTTTTAAAATGGTGGGCCCGCCCGGATTTGAACCGGGGACCAAGCGATTATGAGTCGCGCGCTCTAACCGCTGAGCTACGGGCCCAACATGCTTCAATAAAGCGACTTGCGCAGATTTTAGAAGCTATTTTCAATAGGGTTGTATCCCAGCATTGTATCCCCTAGTACACCTAGCCACATTTTGGGGGAAAATAAACGCAGGGCAAGATATTTCGCGGAAACTGTCGTGTAGTTTTCAAAAGGAGAATTTTGTGTGCGAGCAAAAGGAGACATTAATCAGAAGACCGGACAGTGGAGCAGAACGATTGGTTTGGCCTTTTGGTTGGGGGCATGGCGGAGGTAATAGACGTCGCCATCTG
>CAIZWI010000355.1 GCA_903936645.1 uncultured Verrucomicrobia subdivision 3 bacterium | reverse complement strand
TGATTTGCGCATGCCGAATGCCCCGCGCTTGCAGCGGCTGGCGGGCCCGGCCCGACAGCAATTCGTAAATGAGCGCATGGGAGGTCCGGTAAAACCAGCGCCCCCGGGCCATCCGCCGGCTCCGCGCAAAACAATCCCGCGTGAGCCTCAGGTGCCGGATCCCCAAGGCCGCAGCATCTTCCATCAGGATGGCAAACACCACCGGATGCAAATGCAGGTGCAGGTGCCCGTTCACATGGTCCAGCGGCAGCCCGGTCGCGTGGAACCGTTCAAACTGGGCGTGAATTTCCGCCCGCAGTTGGGCCCGTAATTGCGGCTGGAAAAAATAACGAAAACCCACCCCCACTGGGTTGTTGCTGAATTCCCCCTGATCGTTCACCAGGCCGGGGATTTGTGCTGGCGGCAGCGCCGCGTGCCCCATCAACAGGGTGAGGTGCAGTCCCACGCCCAGCCGGGGATTGGCCTTCGCCAGCTGGACCGCCTCGTTGCAGCCAGCCTCATTCACCATCAGGCTGGCCGTCGTCAAGATGCCGTCGCAATGCGCGCGAATGACCGCCTCATTGATGGACGCCGACGCTCCAAAATCATCCGCGTTGACGATCAAACGGCGCACAGAATCAAGCGGTGCCATACGGGGATTGCCGGGAACCGGCGGCATGCGCCAGCATCGATCGCAAAATCAACGCCAGCTTGTGCGCCTTGCCCAGCCGGATGCGCTCCGGACCAAACACATTAAACTGTTCGCGCTCCAACTTGAGGAGGAGCTGCCAGTAGACCGAACCCATGAGCTCGGCCGCCACCATGGCCCGCCGGTCTTCCGGCGGCAGGGTCTGCCGGGCCAGCTGGTAAAAATGCCGGGCCCGCGCCGCCACACTGGTGGCCAGGGCCAGGTAACGCTCCGTGTACTGGTTCCCCATGATTTCCTCGGGCAGGACCTTAAAGCGCCGGAGTTCCGCTTGCGGCAAATAGATCCGGCCCCGCTCGGCATCGGCGCGCACATCTCGCAGAATATTGGTGAGTTGCAGGGCCTTCCCCAAATGCAGGGCATACTCCCGGCAGGCGGGGTTTTTGTAACCAAAGATCTCAATGCTTAACAAGCCGACGACCGAGGCCACCCGATGACAATATAATTCCAACGACTCGTAATCCTCATAGGTCAGCGTATCGAGGTCCATCTCGCACCCCTGGATCAGCTCATCCAGCAACTCAAAGCGCAGGCCGTATTGCCGAATGACGGCCTGAAACTCCTGGTTCACCACGAATTTTGGCTGGCCATTCGTGCACGCCTGCCGGATATCTTCCCGCCATTCGGCAAGGCGAGTGCGCCGGATGCCGGTGGGCACGGCATCCTCATCCGCCACATCATCCACTTCCCGGCAAAAGGCATACAGGGTCGCCATGGCCTCCCGCCGGGGCTTGGGCAGTAATACAAAAGCGAGCGCCAGGTTGGAGGCGCTCTTGCGGGTGATGGCTTGACTGTGTTGCATTAGCTAGGGATCAAAGGGCGAATGCGCGTCGCTACGATTATCGGCCTCGGTCTCGGAACGCGGCGGCGGCATGCCCCCAACTTCCGCCCGCGTGGGATTAATCCGCCCATGGCCATGATGCTTGCGTTTGCGCTTCCGTTTGCGCTGATGCGTCGTCACCCAGTAAAAAGCCGCCGACACGGCAATCAGCATGGCGGCCGCCATCGCTCCAAAATTGAGCAATTGGGAGCCTAAGGGCGTGGAGAGTTCTTCGATTGCAGCTAACATAATTGGTCAAAAATCACCATTCTCACGACCTGTCCCGGGTTCAGTGGCCAGTTTCATATTCAGGCGCTGCATCCGGTAGCGCAGCGCATGCCGGGTTAGTTTGAGGGATTCCGCCACGCGCGTCAGGCTAAAACCGTTGGCTTCCAGCGAATGATTGATGATCTCCCGCTCCAGCCGGCCCAGCGCGTCATCCAAGGATTCCCCGGCAATCGCCTGGATCGCCTGGGTTTTCTGGCGTGTTTGGTCGCGTTCAAACTCCGGCAGGCTGGCCGGTTGAATTTCCCGGGTGGTTTCCAGAATCAACGCCCGCTCAATCACATTGCGCAATTCCCGCACATTCCCCGGCCAATTGTGGGCGAGCAGCTTCTGACTGGTGGCCGGTGCCAGGGTGGTGGCGTTTTTATTCATCTTCAGGCGGAATAACTTCAGAAAATAATCCGCCAGCAGGGCCACATCCGCGCCCCGTTCCCGGAGCGCGGGCAGGTGAAATTGGACCACATTGAGCCGGTGATACAAGTCCTCCCGGAACGTCTCGTCTTGGATGGCCTGGGTGAGATTGCGGTTGGTCGCGGCGATCAGCCGCACATCCACCTTCAATTCCTGTGTGCCCCCCACCCGGGTGAACGAACCGTCCTCCAGGAACCGCAGCAACTTGGCCTGCAACGGCTTGCTCATGTCGGCGATCTCATCCAGGAAAATCGTGCCCTGGTCTGCTTCTTCAAAACGTCCGAGTTTTTGGCGCAGCGCCCCGGTAAAGGCCCCTTTTTCGTGGCCGAAAAGTTCGCTCTCTAGCAAATTTTCGGGAATGGCGGCACAATTAATCCGCACATAATTATTTCCCCGCCGCTGGCTCAGGCCGTGAATCGCCCCGGCCACCAATTCCTTGCCGGTGCCGCTTTCACCCAAAATCATCACCCGGGCGTCCGTGGGTGCCACCGTCAGGATCATCTGCCGAACGCCCCGCATGGCCGGTGACTCGCCGATAATCTGGTCCAGGCTCGTGACCTCCCCCGCCCGGGCGCGCAGGGCGGCATTTTCCCGTAATAGTTTGTGCCGTTCAGCGCACCGCGCCACCGCGTGAAACAATTCTTCCGGAGCAAAAGGTTTGGCCAGATAATCCATGGCCCCGGCCTTGATGGCCTCCACCGCCAGTTTGGGGGTGGCATAGGCCGTGAGCATCAAGGTCGGCAAATCCGGCCAGCGCGACCGGATTTTGCCCAGCAATTCATAACCGCTCATCCCGCCCAAACGCGCATCGGTGATCACCATGAAAAACGCTTCGGTGGCCAGCAGTTCCAGTGCGTTTTCCGCAGATTCGGACAGCCGCGTGGTGTAGCCCTCGTCCCTTAACATGGTCTGCAACGAGAGACGCATGTTTTTTTCGTCGTCCACAACGAGGACGGGTGGGAGGTGCAGGCTCATTTGGCTTTCGTTTGCATCCAGGTTTTTGCTGGAAAGATTAACGTAAATTTCGCTCCATGTCCAAGCACGGATTCAACCAATACTCGGCCGCCATAGAGTTCCACATTATGCCTCACAATGGCCAGGCCCAGCCCCGTGCCCTTTTCACGGGTGGTGAAATAGGCCTCAAAAATGCGCTCCATCAATTCCGGCGGAATGCCCGGTCCGGTGTCCGCCACCGAGATCGTCACCGTGAACTCCCGGTCACATTCGGCTGTCAGGACGACCGAACCTGAATCATCCAGGGCTTCCCGGGCATTTTGCAGCAGATTTACCAATGCTTCGTTCAAATGGTTGCGCTGCATGAGCAATGGCGGGAAATTGCGGCCAAACTCACGCCGCACTGTTATCCCCGTGGGCACAGCGGCGGGAAACACCTGCTCCAGCGCCCGCTCCAACTCGGCCAGCACCTCCAGTTTTTCCACCCGCCCCTCGCTCAACTGCGCATACCCCATCACTTGGGTGATCACCCGGTCTGCCCGGGCCACTTCCTCCTGGATGATCGCCACCAGTTCCGGCGCCGCTGACCGCCCTTCCCGCGCCGAACGTTGCAGGGAAAAAGCCGCGTTGTTGATCACTGCCAGGGGGTTCTTGATTTGGTGCGCAAATTCCGCGGCCAGCCGCCCCGCCGAATGTAATTGCCCCTCCCGGGCCGAAAATTCCGCCGCCTCCTCCGCCGCCAGTCGCTGCCGTTCCAAAAATGCCTGGTAGCCATACCCGCACAACGCCGTCAGCCACAACACGATCAAACGCAGGAAAAACGGTTCCCCGAGTTCTTCATGCGGCGTTAAATCAAAGGCCCGCCGCGTGGTGTCATCCAGCCCGCCAATCACCGAAACATCCAGAATCGCCACCAGCACATAGCACAGGCTGATGAAAAAATTCAAAAACAACTGGGAGAACCCCGGCGGCACGCTCACCGAATTCCGCACAATCAAGCCCACAAACAACCAGAACAACAGGCTGTCCAACCCGCCGGTCAGCAATGCCATGCCGGCGATAAACAACCCGTCCACCATGCTGCTCGTAACCACCGTCCATTGGACCAGTGCCAGCGGCAGCACCCGGGAAACCAACACCACCAACGCCAGCACCACACTCGCCAGGATATAGAACCAAAAAATGTACTGAATCTCCTCCACCGTCACGTCCAGGGTGCTGATAATTTCCCCGACCCAATGCTGCTGGTAATTGAAGGAGTAGGCGATCATGGCGATAAACACCGCCTTGACCGGCAAGATCATATTGCACTCCATCATCCCGATGCGCTGCCGCAATCGCGCCGGGTCGGGCACGGGAATTTCAAACAGCGTCGGCAGCCGCTTCAACCAGTTGGCCTGGGCCCGGGTGAAAAATTCAGTGGCCACAATTCAACCTACCCGAGAAGTTCCACCGCCCGTGCGGCAATCTTTTCCACCGGCCACAACCGGCCAACGCCTTCATAGCCGCAGGACAGCAGCCCCTCGTCCGGACCGATGAATTCCGCCCCCCGGCTTTTTAAAGTGGCCACATTCGCCTGCGTGGCAGGGTGCTGCCACATTTTCCCGTTCATCGCCGGGGCAATCAACAACTTCGCCTGCGGGTTCAAAGCCAGCGCAATGCACGTCAGCGCATCATCCGCCAACCCATGCGCCAGCCGGGCAATGACCTGGGCCGTGGCCGGGGCGATCAGAAGCAGGTCCGCCTCATCCGCCAGTTTGATATGGGTGGGCTGCCAGCCCTCCTCCTCATCGTAAAGATCCGTGACCACCGGGTGCCGCGACAAAGTTTTAAACGGCAAAGGGGTAATAAACCGCTGGGCATCCGCCGTCATGACCACCCGCACCGCCTGACCTTGTTTGGTCAGGAGACTCGCCAGATCCGCCGCCTTATGAGCGGCAATGGAGCCCGTCACCCCCAAAACGATGTTTTTTTTCATTTTGATGAGAATTACCCGCTTAATTTAAGCCATTTCGCCCCGCACGCCAACAGAAACCGCAAACTTGGGCGCCTCTCTGCCGTGGCAATATTACGCTTTGCGCCAAGGAATTTAGCTGCTGGGCACCCTCCGCGGGAGCACGCTATCGGGCACCGGAAACTCCGCCAAAAAAAATCCCACCGGACATCGCCCGGTGGGAGGTTGAACTAAACTTTATCGTGGCCCGCTCAAACGAGCTGCGGCTGGATTTTGTTCGGATCCACGCCCAGGTCTTTGATGGCTTGAGCCACCACCGTGCGTTGAATGGCCCCTTTTTCCGCCAGCGCATAGAGCACGCCAATCACCGTGGATTCCGCATCCACCCCGAAAAACCGGCGCAGCCGGGTGCGGGTGTCGCTGCGGCCGAAGCCGTCCGTCCCCAAGGTGAACAAGCCGCCCGGCACCCAGGGTCCAATTTGGTCAGGAACGGTCCGCACATTGTCCGAGACAGCGATAAACGGTGCCGTTTCCTTCGCCAGCAAGGTTTCCAAATAGGATTTCTTCGGTGCCTCGGTCGGATGCAACATGTTCCACGTTTGCGTCTGGATGGCCTCGTTGCGCAGCAGCTTGTAGCTGGTGGCACTCCAAATATCCGCCGAGACGCCGTAGCGTTCCGCCAGAATGGTCTGGGCTTTCAGGGCCGAGGTCATGATGGCACCGCTGCCAATCAGGTTGGCCTTGACCTTCAAGCCTTCTGCCCCGGCTTTGAATTTGTAGAGCCCCTTCAAAATCCCTTCTTCCACGCCCGCGGGCATCATCGGCATCAAGTAGTTCTCGTTATAGAGCGCGATGTAGTAGAAAACTTCCTCCTTGGCCACGTACATTCGGCGCAAGCCTTCCGCCACGATCACGGCCAGTTCATAACCAAACGCGGGATCATACGGCAGGCACGTCGGCACCGTGCCGGCAAGCAGCAAGCTGTGACCGTCCTGATGCTGCAACCCCTCGCCGTTGAGAGTGGTGCGGCCCGAGGTGGCGCCCAGCAAAAAGCCCTTGGCGCGAATATCCCCGGCCAGCCAGAACAGGTCACCCACCCGCTGCGGACCAAACATGGAATAATAAATATAAAACGGAATCGTGGGTACCCGATGCGTGGCATAGCTGGTGCCGGCGGCGATGAACGAGGCCATGGATCCCGCCTCCGTGATGCCTTCCTCCAGGATCTGGCCGTCCTTCGCCTCGTGATAAAACGAAAGGGTGTTCAGATCCACGGGCTCGTACAACTGGCCCTTGGGCGAATAAATGCCGATTTCCCGGAACAAGGTGTCCAGCCCGAACGTCCGCGCCTCATCCGGTATGATGGGCACAATGTGTTGGGAAATGCCCTTGTGCTGCAACAGAATGCTCAACAACCGGCCAAAGGCCATGGTGGTGGAAATGTCGCGGGCCGAACCCCGGTAGAACTCCCCGAAATAATCCGCCTTGGGCACCTCCAGCGTGACCGGCTTGACGATGCGCGCCGGCAAAAAGCCGCCGAGCTTGGCCCGCTGTTCGAGGAGATATTTGATTTCCGGACTGTCCGCCGGTGGACGGTAAAATGGCGTTTCCGCGATAATGTCGTCACTGATCGGAATGTCGAAGCGCTTGCGAAACTCGCGCAGCTCCTTCTCATTCATCTTCTTCTGCTGGTGGGAAATGTTTTTACCTTCCCCAGCCTCGCCCAGGCCGTAGCCCTTGATGGTCTTCGCCAGAATGACCGTGGGCTGACCCTTGTGCTCGGTGGCGGATTTGTACGCCGCATACATTTTGCGCGCATCGTGACCACCCCGCAGCAGCTTGTTGATTTGCTCGTCGGTCAGGTGATTGACCAGTTCCAGCAATTCCGGATATTTGCCGAAGAAATGTTTGCGGGTGTAGCTGCCCGGCTCCACGACATATTTTTGATAGTCGCCATCCACGCATTCATCCATGCGCTTGATGAGCAACCCGGTCTTGTCGCGGCGGAGCAACTCATCCCAAGCGGTGCCCCAGATAACCTTGATGACATTCCAGCCCGCGCCCCGGAAGAGGCCTTCGAGCTCCTGAATGATCTTGCCGTTACCCCGCACCGGACCGTCAAGCCGCTGCAAATTACAATTCACCACCCAGACCACATTGTCCAGGTTTTCGCGACCAGCCAGCGTGATGGCCCCAAGGGATTCCGGCTCGTCCGATTCCCCATCGCCGAGGAACGCCCACACCTTGGGTTCACTCTTCCAATGAGTCAGGCCACGCGCCTGCAGATAACGGTTAAACCGCGCCTGATACAGCGACATGATCGGCCCCAGCCCCATGGACACCGTGGGGAACTGCCAGAATTCCGGCATCAAATAGGGATGCGGATAAGAGGACAACCCGCCGCCATCCGCGAGTTCCTGCCGGAAATTCTGCAACTGTTGCTCGCTAATACGGCCTTCCAGGAAGGCGCGGGCGTACATGCCCGGGGCGGCATGGCCCTGAAAATAAACCATGTCACCCGGAAAATCATCCGTGGCCCCGCGGAAAAAGTGGTTGAATGCCACTTCGTACAAGGTGGCCGAGGAGGCAAACGAGGAAATATGACCGCCCACGTTCGTGGTCGAGTTGGCCTTCACCACCATCGCCATGGCATTCCAGCGGATCAGGCTTTTGATCCGGCGTTCAATATCGCGATTGCCCGGAAACGGCGCCTGATTGGCCGCCGAGATGGTGTTCACATACGGCGTGGTCACGCCCGGGCTCGTTCGCGGCGCACTGCGCAGTTGTTCCGTCAGTTGTTCCAGTAATTGGGAGGTGCGTTCCGGACCGGCGTTTTGCAGCGCCAGTTCAAACACCGATTGGAGCGACTCGGACCATTTGTCGCCAGTGGAGTTGACGGAGGCGGCCGGGCCGCGATCCGTAAAATTTTTAATTACTTCTTTTGATACGTTCACTTGATTAAACTCTTTTTGCAAATGCGAAAACAACCTGCGCCATATTAGACCTAATTTGCCCCCCGAATACCAGCCAAATTAGCATCCCGCCCGGCAATAATGAATTTCCTGGATCTAACCCTGCCCACTCCGGCCGAAAACCTCGCGCTGGATGAGACCCTGCTGGATCATTGCGAACGCGGCCAGGGGGCGGCCACCCTCCTGTTTTGGGAGCCGGGCGAAACCTTTGTGGTGGTGGGCTATGCCAATCACATTGCCCGCGAAGTCAACGCCGCCGCCTGCCAGGCACGGGGCATTCCGATTTTCCGGCGGTGCTCGGGCGGCGGTACCGTGGTCCAAATGCCGGGTGGCTTGAATTACTCGTTAATCCTGCCGATTACCGCCGATGGACCCACCAGTAACATCACCAGCGCCAATCATTATATCATGGACCGCAATCGCCGGGCCCTGGCAGCGGCTTCCGGTGAACCCGTAATCGTGCGGGGGCACACCGACCTCGCCATTGGCGCCCAAAAATTCGCCGGCAATGCCCAGCGCCGGCGCCGCGACTGGCTGCTGTTTCACGGCACCCTCCTCCTGGCATGCGACCTGGAGCGCATCAGCGAGCTCCTCCCCATGCCCTCCATGGAACCCGATTACCGGGGCCACCGTCCCCACCGGGATTTTGTCCGGAATCTGCCCGTCCCCGCTGCCCTTGTCAAAACCGCCCTGCGGGAGGAATGGCAGGCCCATGCACCATTAACCGACCCGCCACTGGCCGAAATCGCCCGGCTCGCCCGCGAAAAGTACGCGACGGCCGGATGGAATCAGAAATTTTAAGCCTTTGGCGTTCGCCCATGAACGCCCTGTCGGGGTGATCAAGGCCCGGGAATGAGCAACCAATTATTGCCAGTCCAATGGGTCATACCTACCGCGAATAGGTCCAGTCCCATCTGATTTTTCTGCCCAAACCCTGCCCCCCGGCAACCTTCACGGCGCTCATCCACCAGTGCCTGCCATCAGCGGGCACCAGCGCCGGTTAATCCACCAGCACGCCGCCATGCCTTGCCCGCCCGTTGCCCGGGTCCCCTCACCGGCTTGACTCACCTCGCCCGCTCATTTTTTGGCTCCGGCCGTCGGCAAAGCGAAGGCCACCCACGCATCCCCGTATTCACTCGCCTGGCCCAGCTTGTTGCCGGTGGCGGTGATGACCACGTACTGGCGCCCGTTCACTTGATAAGTTGCCGGCGGGGCGATCCCCACCCACGGCAGTTTGCCCGACCACAATTCCGCGCCGGTGGCCTCGTCAAACGCGCGTATTTTAGCGTCCCGCGTGCCGGCGCAAAACAGCAGGCCGCCGGCGGTTAAAATGGCCCCGCCGTAATTCTCCGTGCCCGTTTTGGGAACGCCTTGCGCAGCCAGTTCCGGGTATTCCCCCAGCGGCACGGTCCAAACCAGCCGGCCAGTGTTCAAGTCCAGGCAGTTCAAGGTGCCCCACGGCGGCTTGTTGGCGGGATAACCCTCGTTGTCCAGAAAGCGCGGATACCCGGTGAAGTTGTACCGCGGCCGGGCCGTTTTGGCCGGGCTCACCGGCACCGGCCGGTCCCGCAACTGGAGGTAATCCACCAGCAAGTAAAGATTCGTGTCACTCAGCAAGGCGGGTGAAAAGGCGGGCATCCCGTTCTTGCCGTTGCGCACCTGGCGAAGGATGTCCGCGTCCGTCAGCCGGAAACGCAGACCGCGCAGCGGCGGGGCCACGCCCAGACCCAGCCGCTCGGCCCCGTGACAAGCCTGGCAGGCGGCTTCATAGACTTTGCGGCCGGCAGTTTTGGGCGCGGACCCGTCCTCCGGCGGCTCGTCATCCCGAAACACCGAAATCATCCAGCCCACGTGGTTCGCACTGATATACATCCGGCCAGTGGCCGGGTTCACACAGCAACCGGACCACTCGGCCCCGCCATCCATGCCAAAGTACAGGTTGGGATGCCCCAGGCTGGGCGGCCGGAAAAAACCCGTCGTCACGCTCGCGAACCGGTTGCTGGCAAAGGCCGCCGCCTCCGGCGTCCGGTCCGTCAGGTCGGCCGCGGTGAATTCCATTTTGGCAAACCGCTCCGGCAACTCCGGGTCTGGTTGATAGGGGGCGCTTACCTCACCCGGCAAATCGCTGGCGGGCGCCCGCCGCATCCGGAACGGGAACACCAGTTTGCCGGTGACCCGGTCGAGCACGATGGTGTCGCCGTTTTTCGTGGCCACGGCCACCACATCCACCCGCTTGCCCTCCCGCGTGATCGTCGCCAGGTTGGGCGGCGCGGACATGTCCCGGTCCCACAGGTCATGGGGTATTTCCTGAAAATGCCAGAGTCGTTTGCCCGTCTGCGCGTCCAGGGCAATCAGGCAGTTGGCAAACAGATTGTCCCCCCGATGGGTCACGCCAATGAAATTCGGTTTCGGCCCCCCCGTGGCAATGTAGGCAATCCCCCGTTGCTCATCCATCGCCATCCCGGTCCAGTCGTTGGCCGCATAGCTTTCCACATGATCCCATGTGTCATAACCAAACTCGCCCGGATGCGGCACCGTATGAAACGTCCAGAGCAGCGCGCCGGATTCGACATCCAGGCCCCAGACATCCCTCTCAAAACCCGGCACCACCAGGATGTTTTTGAAAATAGCCGGTCCGGCGGTGGCCGCGCCAAATTCACCCTGCAACCGGCCCGGCAGCAACGCCCGGCCAGCCTGGCCAAAGGACAGCACCGGCTCGCCGTTGGCCGGATTTAACGCGTATAAATATTCCCCCGCGCAGAACAACACCCGCTCCGCCTGCGGCCCGTTCCCGGGCCAGTAGATCAGCCCGCGAAACGCCGGCCGGCTCTGGCCTTCCGGCTTAAAACGCCACCGCTCCTGGCCGGTCGCCGCATCCACCCCCACGACATAATGGCCCGGCGTGGGCACAATCATCAGGTCCCGCACGATAATGGGATTGCACTGAATGTTGTTTTTGCCGTCGCCGGAATGATAAATCCAGGCCACCTGCAAATTGGTCACATTCTGGCGATTAATCTGGTCCAGCGCCGAATACGCCATGCCGCCATTGTCCCCCCGGGAACGCTGCCAGGTGAGGAACGTGCTGCGTTTGGGATAGCCATTGGCCGGGGTCAGTTCCTCCGTCTTGGCAGCCGGAAGCGTCTGGTACAGCGGCAATCGGTTCCGCGCGCCGGCATCTTCCACCGCCCAGTAATTTGTCGAGGTGACCAGCCCCGGACTTTCCGCCGCACGCAGCGCACCAGCGGTGATGGCCAGCAAAAGGGACAAGGCAAATGCGGGTTTCATGCAGTGCGGAGGATACTATGCCGGGTGGGGCGGGCAGGCAAATGATTTGACTGCGCAACGAGTGGTTGCGTCCGGGCCAGCAGGATTCGCGGCACGCTTCCAAGTTTGGCAGCCTTAATTTGCTTTACCCGGTTCACCTGATTCCAGGGCCGCCAGCAATTGGCGCATGGAGTGGAGATAGCCGGCGAGCGCCTGGCGTCCCGCCGGGGCCATGCAGTAGGTGGTCTTGGGGCGCAGACCGACGAAGGCTTTTTTACTGGTGATGTAGCCATTCTCCTCCAAGCGCTTGAGATGCAGATTCAAACTGCCGTCGGCGGTTTCCAAACGCTTCTTCAGGGTGGTGAAATCGAGCGCGCCGTCCATTTGTAATGCGGTGAGGATGCCCAGGCGGATGGGGCCGTGGACGTGGGTGTCCAGTCCATTGAAATCAATGGGCGTCATTTTTGGCGTTCCACCCGCCGGAGTTGCAACGTTGAGATCAATGAAAACGAGAGAGCGACGGCCATAAACATCAGGCCGAATAAAATGCCGTTCAACCGGCTGTGCATGCCCACGGCCGGCACACAAAGTCCGTAAGCCAGCAAGGGAATCGCCCAACCCAGCAGCAGCCACGCGCGCGCGGCCATGGCCGCTATTAAGCAGGTGGAACCCATGATCAGAAACCAGCCCGCCCAAAAGGGTTCGAGGCCAATGCGATAGTGCCGGGACCACGCAATATACAAAAATGCTTGCACGGCCAGCGCGACCCCAAACCACCAACCCTCGGCGGTCAGGCCCTGGCTGCGTTTGGTCTCCCGGATCAACCCTTCCGGCCGGCCATCCCGGGCCGTCGCCCGGCGCATTTGCATGGCGGTAATCACCAGCATGCTGGCGGCCACCAGCAACCCGGCCCATTGAGCGCTCATCAAACCGCCATGCCGGGTGGAGTCCGGCGGCAATAGAGTGCTGGCGATCAGGATAATTCCGGGTACGCACCACCACAGGCTGAACCACTGGTCGCGTTTGAGCCACTGAACCCAGTCCCGCCCCATGGCGGGCGCCAGGCCAAGGGCCTTGTGCATCGTTTCCAGATCCTGTTTCAAACGGTCAATTTCCGGTCTCATAAGTGGTCCATTGGTTGAGCCAGCGCAAATGCTTGTGTTTGTTAATTACTTAAATAGTTTAAGTTAAATGGCAAAATTGGCAAGGGTGATTTTTAGGAGATTGAATCCCACCAGGCCGGGCGAGGCTG
Source organism: uncultured Verrucomicrobia subdivision 3 bacterium (assembly GCA_903936645.1). GTDB lineage: Bacteria > Verrucomicrobiota > Verrucomicrobiia > Limisphaerales > UBA11358 > UBA11358. The sequence goes on along the minus strand of CAIZWI010000355.1, from coordinate 1,216 downwards.
CCCGGCCCATCGTCCATGATAACAAGCAGAACCAAGGCAGGGCCGTAATTTGTTCGTGGAGTTGCAAGGGCCGCGGGCAACGGCACATCACATAGCCATGTTTCGCTTCCGGTTGCTTTTCCGCCAGAAAAGTCAGCCGATGCCGGGCATCGTGCAGGGTGGGGTGTTCCGTCCATTTCACTTCGATTGGCGTCAAGCTCAGCGGCACACCAACGGTCAAACATGAGTTTAATCTATATCGCCTAAATATAATGTTAACCTTAGATTTATCGCCTTGCCAGACATCGAGGGCGGGCGGTTCCTCGCTGCGGGGGGGCGATCCCTTGTGAAGGGGGAACATTTTTTACCAACGGAAGCACGGTGAGAGCATGCTGACATGGGTAAAACCCTGATCATTCGCAATATTCCCGGGCCAGTTTTTACCGGCGTTGCCGAGGTCGCCAGGAAAAGCCGTCGCCTAGCCGCTGGCATGGCTCATCAAGGAATGGAAAAGCGGTTGGTGCCAAGGGGTTGACTTGAAATTGTCGATTGCAAACGATTCGAGGTAGAGATTTCCACGTGATCATCCGCAAACGCCAGCAAGCCTTTGTTGTTGTGATAATTGGGGCTCCAACTCAGGACCACATTGGCGGTCACTGTGAACATGCCAGGGCGGACTGGCTCGCCATTGGCCAGCAAATAACGATCGCCCGCCAAAATCGTTTGTGCTTGATGATTCGTGCTCGCATTCAGGTTGAGAAAATAGCTGATGTTCCAATCATTTAAGCTGGCGTAATTCGTGGCGGCCAGGCGGCTTTTGTCCACCGGACAAAGCAAAAGCCCTGGATCAGAAAGGTATTTTTGGATTTTTTGGAATTGCCGAAATGTCTCCTCGTTATCAAGCCGGTCCTTGTTGCTGCCTTGGGCCACCGGCATTTCCATGGGGAAGGTGCCCCGATTGTCCTCCTCGTACATTAGAAATGCATACCCGGTATGCTTCAAATGGCTCATACAAAGCACCACCGGGGTTTTGCTTCGACCACGATGGGCCGGCAATAGCATTGCCGCCAGAAAGACGATCACCCCCAGCACCACCACCGCTTCCAGCAGCTTCATGCCCCTTTCGCTAGTGTAGTGTCTCACAAATAGATGGAGTTATAATTTGGGTGTGGTATTTTTGCCATATGCCGCGCCATGCACTGCCCGTGAACCTGACCGAAACCGATCGCCAAGAACT
>CAIZWI010000354.1 GCA_903936645.1 uncultured Verrucomicrobia subdivision 3 bacterium | reverse complement strand
GTCAGTGAATTGTGAAAAATACTGGCCGGTTTTGGCGAATTATCCTTGAAATCATTTGGGTTTATGCGAAAATTTGAGTATCTGAAACGGTAATTCAGTCCGATTCCGACCCTCGCCTCCATGTCAATTCATGGGCATTTTTTGACCAAACAATGTCGAAACCCTCGATAAGCAGCGATTTGGGAGCGGAATTGTCACCAAATCCTGATCTTTACAGGCAATTTACGTGTTGCCGACAAAAGCCTTTTAACCGTTCGTTTGCCCTCCAGCTAAGCTCTGACGATGCAAAATCTCATGAATGTGACCGGTCGTTTTTACCGCAGAGCGAAACAGAAATTCTTCGCCCAGCACAAGGAGACCGGCCGGCAAATATCGCTGCGCACCAGTGTTGAGAACACGGTCAAATTGCCACTGTAATGCTATGATAGGGCCTGCCGGGACGCCCGAGTCGGCCGCGAGGTCGGCCTGGTTATTTGAGTCGCACCGATCTCGAATCCAAGAAACGGATTCGGGCCCAGGCATTCGCGGAAATTCTGAAAACCAAATCGACGGACACCAACCACTGCCGCCGTTGGAGCGTGGCCATCCGGGCTACCCGACGCCCGATTAAGGCTTGGATGCCCTGGTCTTTCCAGATAGCTTATCTGCATGGATGAACTGCCTGTCAATACAACCAAACGACACTACCGATGGCCTTGGTTTGTGCTTGCTGCGCTATTGCTTCAGGGGGTAATCGTGTTGATTTGGCTGTCCATGGCGGCCAGGCATGTCGAGCAGCAGCGCGATTTTAGCGCGCCGCCATCCGGTGTTCATCACTGAATCTTAACCATTCAGTTGAGATACAGTGTTTGCCTCGTCCTTTTGGGCGGGTATTCGGCGTGAGCCATTTCCAGTTTGATCAAGGAAAATCCGCGCGTCTCACCCTTCGATTTACGCAAAAATCCACCTTGCACCCATTTGCATTCCTATTCCATGGTTCTGGCCAAGCTCTGGTCGGCGCGTGATTTAATTCGCCGTGGGTTGGTTGGTCAGGGTTTGACCATAGAGCACGGGGAGAAGGGAAGTGCCGTCGAGGTTGGTGAGGGAATCGATGAAGCCCAGTTCGGCGGCGGTGGGGAGGAAATCGGCCGGGGTGCAGTGGTAAGCGCTGACGCGACCGGCGGGAAAGTGCTGCGGCCACCAGGCGAGCAGGGGCAGGCGAACGTCATTGGTGGAAACGACACTGGGAAAGAAACGAGGGTCCAGCCCGCCGGTTTTCTGAGGGACGGCGGCGCTCGTAAAGAAGACGGCCACATTGTTGGATTCGCGCAGCTTGCCGATAGCGCTGATAAGCGTGCCAATATCCGCATCGAGGCGGGCAATCATGGCCGCCTTGTTTCTTTCCGCCGCGGGCCAGGGCTCATCGGAATAGGGGGCGTCGCTGGGCACTTGAAGGCCATTGCCGGTGTGGCGGGCCTCATTTTGATTGGGTCGCGGCGTGGGGTAGCTCAGCCACAAAAAGAAGGGCCGGTAATGATTGGCGGCATCGGGGCTGTTATTGTGGATAAAATTCTGGGCGGCTTTGGTATACAGGTCGGGGATATAGACTCCGTGCGCCCCACCGAGGTTCGCCATCAGGGGTTCGCGTCCGACATAGGTTTCAAACTTGCGGGTGTTGGTGTTGAGAACGGTATTGGGAGCGTAGCGCCACATGAAATCGGCATAATAATTCTCCGCGTCTTCCGGGGTAAAATACCCGGCGAACTCATCAAAACCTCTTTCCCAGGGGGTGTTGCTGGTGCCGGAACTCCCGAAATCCCATTCGCCAATCAAACCCGTGTGATAGCCATGGGTTTTTAATACTTGGGCAATGGTGGGGTTGCCGGCCGCAAGCGCGCTGGCGGCACTCGCCGGGTTGCGGCCGGTGAGGAAGGCCGCCCGGGAATCGCTGCGGCCGGCCCCACGGGCATCGTAATTCGTAAACAGGAGGCCGAGGGCGGCCAGATGATCGAGGTTGGGGGTGGCAAAGTTGGTTTGCCCGTAGCAACTCAAATCGAGATAGCCGAGGCTGTCGCATTGGATGAACACGATGCTGGGCAAGCGCGGACGGCCGGGTGGCCGGGTGGCATTGAGGTTGGTAAAGAGCGACGCGAGATCCGCCTGGGTGGACAACGTCACGCACAGACCGGCCACCCACAACATCCGTCCGACCCAACCAGAGCAAATCGATTTCATGTGAACTTGGATTCTGGGAAGGCGAAGGTGTTCAAAGCAAATCAAATCTTCGCCGCCCGACGGCCAAATTCCGGTTCCAAAGGGAGTCGTGCCGCCATGATGAAACTGGGAATGGTGGCCAGCACCACCCACAGAAAAAAGTGCTGGTAGCCGAGGTGGGTTTGCAACCAGCCGCTCCAATAGCCTGGAACCATCATGCCCAAGGCCATGAAACCGGTGCAAATGGCGTAGTGCGCGGTGGCATGCTCCCCGCGTGCGATATGAATCAGATACATCATGAAGGCCGTGAAACCGAAGCCATACCCGAACTGCTCCACCGCCACCCCGGCGGTGATCCAAGGGAGGCTGGCCGGTTGGGCATACGCGAGCCAGATGAATACGGTATCCGGCAGGTGGATGGCCAGCAACATGGGCCACAACCAGAATTTCAAGCCCTGGCGGGAGACCACCCAGCCGCCCAAAATCCCGCCAAAAACCAAGGCGAGCACCCCAACGGTGCCATAGGCCAGCCCGAATTGCTGATTCGTCAAGCCCAGTCCGCCATGACTGCGGGGATCCAGGAGGAAGAGCGGGGCGATGCGAACCAATTGGGCCTCGCCCAGCCGATACAGGAGGATGAACAACAGGAGCGTTACAATTTGGGGTTTCTTAAAAAAGGCCGCAAAGGTACGCAGAAATTCCGTGCGGAAGTCCCGCGGCCTTGCGTTGCCGGTGGGGGAGCGGCCCGCCGGGTCACATTGCCGGGCGGGCTGGTCGGAGGCTGGCTTGGGCAACAGGCACCAATGATAGGCTCCCAACCCCAGCAAGGCCACGGCCATGCCGCCAAAAGAGACTGACCAGGCCTGTGCGTAATTGCCGGTGTGCTGGTGGATTTGCCCGGCCAGCACGACCAATCCGCCGGTGACGCAAATGGTGGCCAGCCGGTAGCAGGTATTGCGGATGCCGCTGAAGAAAGCCTGCTGTTGCTCCGTATTGGCGAGCAGGTAAAAGCCGTCCGCCGCCACGTCATGCGTGGCGGAGCACACGGCGAGCAGCCAAAAAAAACCCAGGCTCAGGGGAAAAAATCGTGGCGTGGGCAGGACCAGGGCCACCCCGGCCAGCGCCGCGCCGATGAGTAATTGCATGGCCCAGATCCATTGGCGCCGTGTCTTCAGTAAATCCACGACGGGACTCCACAGCGGTTTGATCACCCAGGGCAGGTAGAGCCCGCTGGTGTATTGGGAGATGTCGGCATTGGAAACCCCCAGGTTTTTGTACAGCACCAGCGCGACGGACATGGCGAGGGCATAGGGCAGCCCTTCCGCAAAATAAAGTGAGGGAATCCAAGCCCACGGGTAGAGGGTGGAAAACCAGGGCGGGAGCGGGCGGGCATGCGGCTGGCGGTCTGACATTCCCAGCAGTTTACAGCCTTTGCCGGGCAACGCAAAAAATTTCCGGCTTGCACTTTGGGCGTCCGCCCAGTGAAGTCAGGGGATGAATGGTGCTTTTCTTAATGCCCTGGCCATATTGCTGGGCAGTCTGTTGGGCCTGGTCCGGCCGGCGCCCCTGCCGGTGCGGGTACAGGTGTTTTTGCGCACCGTTTTGGGGGCGGCCACGATGGTTGCCGGGATGCGGCTGATCGCGGAGAATTGGGGGGATGGCTTTTGGCTGGCGTGGAAGCGCTTGTTGATCACCTTCCTGGCGGTGGTCCTGGGCTTTTGGCTCGGCAAGGGGCTGCGCCTGCAACGCGCCTCCAACCAGCTCGGCCGGTGGGCTGGCCAGTTGATTGCCGCCGCCCGGAATCATCCGCCGGGCAAGCCGGTGGCGGGGCTGGCCGCCTGTTTGCTATTGCTGGGGGCGGCTCCCTTGGGCTGGCTGGGGGCGGTGGAGGAGGGTTTTTCCGGCGGTTATTATTTGTTTGCGGTCAAAGCGGTGATGGATGCCCTGGCCATGGCTGGTTTTGTGCAGCTCTTTGGCTGGCCCACGGCGCTTTCAGCATTTCCAATTTTGGCCTTTTTTGGGGCGTTGACGAGCTATTGTCAGCACGTGGCCGCGCCCTTTTGCCAGGCACACCATTTAGTGGATTCGGTTAATTCCGCCACCGGGCTGGTGGCGTGCGCGGTGACCTTGGTGATTTTTGAAGTGCGCAAAGTGGAGCTGGCCAATTTTCTACCCGCGTTGGTGGTGGCCCCGTTGCTCGAGTGGTTCTGGCGGTGATCTCGTGGAAGCGTTATGGTTTGGGTTTCGTCGAGCCACCGCCGGCATCGATGTCAGGTGATGCGGTGCGGACATTCTGGTATTCAATGGTGCCGTCATCCAGGGCCAGTTTTGGTCCGGTATAAATGATGGCGACTTCGGCCAGCGCGGCGGTCGTATCGGTGCCGAAACCAGAGCGGGCGGTTAGTTTGAGATGGCGGGTGGTGAGGGACGTGCGAAAATCGATGCGGTGGGGATCAAAGGAGGAGGGTAATTCGCCCTGGCAGATGGTTTGCCAGTGGGTGCCGTCGACACTGCTGTCCACTTGGTATTCCCGGAGGTCGCCCTGGTGTTCGCGGTGGTTTTGGCGCGGCATGAGGATCAGCCCGCTGAGGGGCTCGGGTTGCGGAAAGTGGAGGGTGATTTCATGAGGCGCGGAGCGGGTGGGATCACTCAACCAGAAGGTGTTGGGATCGCCGTCAATCAATTCTCCAGCGGGCTGGCCATCGGCCTGGGCGGTGGCTTGCAAATGGTGCATGATGCGGGTGTCGAACCACAGGCTCCGGAGGGCGGTGGCTGCCACCTCAGTGGCGGGCTGGAAGCGCGGCCCACGAGCATAATCCAGCAAGGAATGATATAACTGCCGGGCGACGGGCCGGCCGGGCAGGTCGCTGAAATCGAGGGAGGCGACGAGTAATTTGCCCGGGCCGACCTGGCATTCGAAGATTAGGCCAAGTTTGTCGTTGCGATTCCAGTCATCAATGGCGGAGACGATGGGCTGGAGGCTGGCGGGAAGCGGGGCGAGATTGATGGCGCGGGGATTGTGCAGGAGTTCGGTCCACTGCCAGTCGCACGCGGATTCGGTGGGGAAGGCGGCCAGAGCGGGGTGGTTGGTCTGGCACCAGAGGCCCAGCATGCGGCCCCAGGTGGGGCCCATCAAGGCATTCCAAAAAATGGGCAGGCGCGCCAGCGGCGGGCTGCTCCAGTTCAGATCGGCGGGCCGGGGCAGGAAAAGGACTTTGCCGCCGGCGGCGAGTTTGGCCTCGGCGTCGTCCCAGTAGCTGGTCACAAGCACATCGGCGGGGACGGCATTGGTGAGGGTGGCTGGATACAGCCAGAAGTTCCACGTGTTGGCAATGAGGGTGCCGGTCAGACGGACTTTCAACGTATACTGAGCCGGGGCGGGCAAGGTGGACAGGTCGGCGGTGATCTTACCGAGGGGCAGGTTTTTGCCCAGGCCAATACGGCGCACCGGCCAGTCGCCATGCAGGACATTCCCGGAGGAACCCACAATTTCCCATGCCGGGGCGGCATTTTCGATGGGCTGCGCACCGAAGTTGGCAATTTCACAGTCCACATTCAAGGCGTCGGCGGTGGTGTAAACGCGTTCATGGAGGCGGGCCAGGGGAACCACTGGCTGGCAGAACTGGTTGAATTCGGCCGGAGTGGCATAGCCTTTGACCTCCCAGAAAGGATCCAGCAGACCAACCAAGGCCGTGCCCTGACCCGTGTAATCGTGCAAATCGAGCAATTGAAATCCCGCCAGGCCGGGCGTGCGGAGGTTGGCTTCAATTTCTTCCTTATAACAGGCCAATTGGAAGCGGCCGGAGGCCCAGGCGAAATTTTTTGCCGAATTCAGGACCCCTTGGGCGGCGGCGGAAGCACGGAAGATTTCATAATTACCCGGCTGCATGAAGCCGGTGAATTTGGCCATGACATCGTAATCGGGATACGCGCACCACTGACCCAGCTCGTGGGCGACGACGGGGACATTCATGCCCTGCAGGGACCGGCGGTAATCGCCGCCGAACCAGCCGGTTTCGCCGCGGGTGCGACTCGGGCCAATGCGGCCAGCAACGAGGTAGTCCGCGCCGGTCACCGGGCCGGGGCGGTCGATCGCGACCCAGCCGGTATCGGGCGTGTAGAGGCGGCGGGGATCGGCGGCGCGGTAGTGCTCGACCCATTGAGGCAGGCATTGCTGCCAGCGTCCGTGCGCTTCGTTGCTGGCGCTTAGCAAGATAAAGGAAGGATGGTTGCCATAAGTGTGGATGATGCGGTCGGTCTCGGTGTAGAGCATCCTGACCATGTCGCCGCCCGGGCGAAAATCGTTCCACATGCCGCACTCGATTTGAAGATAAAAGCCGAGCTGGTCGGCGGCTTCAAACGCGGCCTGAGGCGGGCAGTAGGAGTGAAAGCGCATATGATTCAAGCCCCAGGTTTTGCAGGTGGTGAAAATCTTTTTCCAGGAATCCACATCGGTGGGCGGGTAACCCGTGAGCGGAAAATCGCCGCCGAAATGGGTGCCGCGCAGGTAGACGGGATGATCGTTTAGGGTGAAGGTTTGGCCTTGGGCTTTAAATTCGCGCAGACCAAAATGGGCCCCGGCACTTTCCGCGCCCGAGAGGCCCACCACCAGCCGATAAATGGCGGGATGAAATTCGTCCCAGAGTTCGGCCGAAGCCTGCAATGGCAGTTCCGTTTCAAATGAGCCGCCATGGTTGCCCCAACTAATCAAATAATTGGTGCCCCCCATGGAGCGGGGCCGCTTATCAAACTGGAAGGGTGTGACAATCATCATTAATCGATTGGTCCCAGCCTGACCGGATAGATTGTTTATGGTGCCACGCACCGTCACGGATTTGGTGGCGACATGCGGGTATACTTGCAGCTCCGATATCCAGAGCGGGGCGGTGGCCCGGAGCTCGATTTTGCCGATGATGCCGTTCCAAGCCTGATCCAGCGAATCGGAGATACTGTGGGCATCCGGGCGGTAGGGGAGAATCATGCGGTTGTCCACGCAGATGGTCAGGCGGTGGTGACCGGGCGGGAGCAAGCCCAGATCATATTCATGGGGGGCACAGAGGCTGTTGTTGGAGCCAAGCATTTGGGCATCGACCCAAATGGTGCTCTCCCAATGTGGCCGTTCCAGGAAAAGCGTGATATGCTGGCCAGACCAACCGGAGGGGATTTCGAGATCGCGCTGATACCAGGCGGCACCAAGGTAGTGGCGCAGGGGCTGGCTGATGAATGGAACTTTGACTGCGCCGCGGTTGGTAAAGGCCGCGTAGTCGGAACGGAGATACCAGAAGTGATCATACAACGAGAGCACCCAGGGCGTGGTGGTGCTGATGGCATCGCCGTAGCCTTGGGATTCGAGGATGCCGGGCAGTTCAATTTTATCGCTTAACTCTTTGGCGAACCATTGTTCGTTGGTGCCGGTATCCTGACGGTCGAGGGCAAAGCGCCAGGTTCCGGCGAGCGGCAGGATTTCAGCGGCACGCAGGCAAGGCGGTAGTATGGTGCCACAAGTCAGGCAGCAGAGCAGGGCGGCGAACAGCAAATTTTGTTTCATGGATAGGAAACGATTATTGGTGGTCAGTGTTGATTGGCTGGCGGGTTTTGGCAAGGCGGTTGCGCGTGCTGGAAAATGCCAGGTTTTTAGTCGTACGCGTGTTACCACTTGTGGTAAACCAGTGGACCGGAAGTTACCGGGTTTAACGCATTATGGATATTAAAAATCTGGCTGAGGTGGCGCCGTTCACGACGAAGGACGGCTCGGAGATTCGGGAATTGCTGGCGCACCGGAATTCGGTCATCCGCTGGCAAAGTCTGGCGGAGGCGCGGCTGCCGGTGGCTGGGGCCACGCAGGAACATTATCATCCGAAAACGGAGGAGATTTATTACATTATGCAGGGCGTGGGGGAGATTCGTATTGAGGGTGAGGTGAGGGCGGTGCGCATGGGGGATGCCATCGCCATTCCGCCAGGGCAAAAGCATAAACTTTGGAATACCGGCGCGGAGGAGTTACGGCTGCTGTGCTGCTGCGCGCCCGGCTATGAGCATGATGATACAATCATCTGCGAATAGCAAAGCATCCAAATGCCATTCATCAGCCTTAAATCATCACTGATTACATTCTCAGCGACGGCCGGGCCGGGTGGCTTGGCCTGGCTTTTTGACGGTGACCGGTTTCGTTGGGCTGTTCGGAGTTTTTGAGGGGGTGGGATTCAGCGGAGCCGGAGCCACGGGCAAACCGGGTTCGCTCGCTGATTTTTCCTGAACGGCCTGGGTGGACGATTGAGGCCCGGGGATGTTGCCATCGGTTGGCTGCGTTTTACCACTGGCCGGGCTTGGGAGCAGGACCAGAATCAACACCAGCACGGCCAGGGCCAGGGCGGTCAAACTGACGTACATGAGCCGGTACGGAGGCTGGAATTTGAACTCCACGGTGTGGGCTCCCGCCGTTAGATAAACGCCGCGCATGATGAAGTTACAACGCAAGAGGGTTTGGGGTTTCCCATCGACGAACACATGCCAGTCCGGGTCGTAGTGATCGTTGAATAACAGCACTCCAGCGGCCGCGGCATCACTTTTTAAGAGGATATCTTTTGGGGTATAGCTGGCGAAGGTCACGGTACCGGTGGTTGCCAGGCTGGTCGCAACCGGGGAGGGAGGGGTGGCCGGGTTGGACACCAGCACGCGTTGGCTAAAGTCGTAGCTGGGGTCAGCCAGGTCGGCGAGCACGGCCTCATTATTCGGGTTGATCTCCCATTGGGTGAATAATTTAGCCCGGGGCAGAGCCCGAGTGTACTCACACAGGGCATAGGGCCCCTGGTCATCCAAAGTGGCCGTCATATTTTCCATGGCGATGGAGATCGTTGTCCCGGGCTTGGGCACAAGGTTAAAACGTTGCAGGCAACGGAAGGGCGGGGGGCTTGCGCCGGTGTTTTGATTCACGGTGTCGAAGGCATCGGCGAGTCCCAAAACGTAGCGGCAACTGGTGAGTTGCCAGAGGCGGAGGGGGCCTTCCATGCCGGTGGGATTGGGGATGCTGCCAGTGGCCTTGGCGTAGGCGGCGAGGTCGGCGGGAACGCGCGGCATTTCGATGATATCGAGGGTCTGAATGTTATAAAAAGGGAATTGTTGTTGCAGCCATTCCAGACGATACACTTTGTTGAGGTAGGCCAGGTTCGGGGGCGGTTGGCCGGGCATGAGGACCAGTCGGTGTTCATAAGGCTTGTCCCGCAACCGTTCAATGATGGGATTGGTGGCATATTTCTCGGCGTAATTCCAATAAATGATCCAGGGCAAATTGGCCCGGCCCAAATCGGCCACCAAAAACAAACCAAGGGCCAACGCTCCCCAGCGGGCGCGCGCGCCAGCGAATCCGCCGCGCAGGATGGCGGTGATGATGGTGGCTGCCAGGATCAGGCAGGCCAGAAACCACGCGAATTGGCGCACGCTGAAGCTGGCGATGTCGTCAACGGCGCTGGCCTTGATTTGAACGGACAGGAGATAATCCCTCAAGGATGGGGTGTCGGAGGCATACTTCACCCACGCTAGGAAGCAGAGTCCGACCAAGCCCCAAAGCGTGCGCAGGCAAAGCTTATCAAAGGAGCCGGTTCGATTTTTTCCGCCCAATGACGCACCCATCCGGGGTGGCGGGGCCGGGGTGGCGGGTTGCATATAAAGGCGCCATAATCCATCCACTCCATAAGCAAATAATACCACCAGAGCCAGGCTGACGAGGTTGATGAATTTGATGGGATTGCGAATGGTGGAAAAATACGGCAGGGCGTAAATCAATTGGTAAAACGGGGCAAAACGGCCATAGGCCAGCAGCAAGGCGGTGAATCCCACGATTAGCCAGAACCATAGCCAGGGCCGCTGGGCGGTCGTAAAGCAGGATGCGGGACCACGTAATAATTGCGCGGCCGTCCACAATGACACCAGCAGGACCAGCACTCCAGCGTAAAACCCGCCGCCGGTATAGCGAATGAAACCTCGCGGCGGCGGGCCTGGCCGGCCGTTGGCCAAATAGCGGGTTACGGCCGGATCCTGGCCAATCCGGCCCCAATAGGATCCGCCGTTGGGGGTGTCCATGCGGTAGCCAAACAGTCCAGGCACGGCGAGTCCGGCTGTTTCCTCCACCGGCAGACTCCATTGGGTGGCAAAATCCCAGTGGGCGGCCTTGGTTTCCGCGTCCTGGCCCGTGCCCACCACGCCTTCGATGGAGGTTCCAATGAGAGAAGAAATGGCCTGCGCTGCAATAAATACCGCGAAAAGGGTCACGATTGCCACGCGGCTAAGGCCGGTGGTGAGCCGGACCAGGGGCGACCCGCTGGCGAGGGCGGCTTGAAAGAGGATAAAGGCGACCACGTACAAACTATAAATGGCCCCAATGTCCGAACCTTCCACCACCCCCATACCCACGGCGAAGCCGGCCAAAATCACCCGCAGCCAGGGCCGGGGCGCGGCGGGATCTGCCAGGGCTGCCAGGGCAAAAAAGAGCAGGCCGGCATTGATCGCCTGCGCAGCCACCCCCCAGCAGGCCACACCAAAAAAACTGGAGTTCAAAGCGGCCGCCACTGCGCCCAAAGCACAAGCCACCGGAGCCAGGCGCAATTGCACAAAAAAGCACCAGGCTCCGAGTCCTAAAATTGTGAGTGCCAGCAGGGCATATAGTTTGGAAAACCAAATGGGTTTGAGCAGGTAGAGCAACCCCAGACTGATGCCGGTGGGCGAGGCCCCGCCACTCCCCCCGATGCTGTTTAAATCCGACCAGCAACCTGTGAACCGGTCGGGGAGCTTATGGCAGTCGGAAATCAGCCGACCCAAGGGGCCGTCGTTGGAAAAAAGGGTGTGGTTGGGTGTAAAGACACCATGCAATAAGGTGGCCAGCACGCCGGTCAACAGCAGCAACATCACCGCGAGTTCCACTGCCAGGCGACGAGAGGTGGAAGGTGGATTGCTCATAATTCTTCACTTCGCCGGGGACTTTGCGGATCAAAAACATCCAGCACATGCGTCTGGCCCCAAATCGGCGCACTGGATGAGCAGCCCTGGTTTATGATTTGGGACATGTTGTCAACTTGATGGGTTTTGTTTCAGGGTTGGTGGGGCGGGTTTGGAGGGCGGCGGCGGTTGCGGGTGCTTCATTCACGTTGACTTCGTGCAGCCAACTGGAGAGGTCGCGCTGAAGTAACTCCGCGAAGCGTTTTACTTCTGGGGCAAATTCGCGCTGGAGCTGGCAGCGCAAGGCGAGATCCATGGGGGGGCGTTTGGCTGGGATGATGTTGCGCTGCATCAGTTGTGACTCCATTTGTTGAAGCGCCCTGAACAGTGGGGTGGGCAGCCAGGAACGACTGGCGATGAGCGTGCCGCGCACCAAGGGATCACTCATAATGTTCCGCAGCCAGGCATGTTTGACCACCTGGCTGCCATTGATGACGGGGAAGGATTCCGCCGTGGGCTTGCCATCCACGCCAAGAAAATGGAGCACTTCACGGTAAACCTCGGCAGTGCGCGCTGCAAAATCATCATAGAGCACCACGTGCACCTGGTGACGGCCAAATAAATCAAAATAGCGCCGCACCTGTTCCGTATAAGCTGCCACCGAGCGGTAAATCAAACCTTGGGGGAAATAGGTGTGCCGGGTTGTCAGCCTTCCTGCCAGACGGTCATCTTCGGCCGCCAAAGCGGCTTCAAAGGTGGTTAGATGTTCATTCCCATCCAGGCGGAATTGATTGTAGAGGGAATAAATCATCTCTGTCGGTTCGCGGAGCATGATAATGATCCGGGCCCGGGGGTTGAAGGCCTTGATCTCGGCGGCCGCCCGGGCGGAAAATAAATACCAAACCGAGGCTTCCCCGGCTCTGGATTGGGAGTTCCACGCGGCAAACTCCTTTAAATATTCTCCCTCAGAGCGGCGATAAATCTGGCTCCCAAACCGTAAATCCCTGCCAAAATGATGCATCTCCTTCCGGGCCATGAAAACATCCGGGTGCCGGGATAAATATTCCGCCAAGGCGGTGGTTCCGCATTTGGGGGCGCCGATGATAAAAAAATCCGGACGCCTAACTTCCTCTAAGGAAGGCACGGAAGAAGTCACCGGCGGGGCATTTTTTGCGCGCATAAAGCAAAGATTGTGCCAGAATTAATTAACGTGAGCCTTTATTAAAAAAAATCGGCGGTTTTGCCCTCGCTAATTTCACATTAATTTGATTTCGCAAGGTTTTATTCGTAACAAGTATCTGGCTTGTAGTAGCTTGTCAAACAATTATCCGCGACGAGGAATGTTGGGTGATTTTGGTAACCTGCCCTAAAGGGCATAATTTAAATCGGGGGTTTTCAGTAATTTGTAATCCTTGGGGGGCGGAAAAGGCCGGGAATGGTTGGTTGATGTCCGGGCGCAAGACTTTGGTGAATCGAAGAAGGTTTGCCCGCCGACATGGGCACTCTGAGGATTTGAAATTGCCGGGGCGGATGCACTACCTCCCAGCGTGTGCCACTGGATTCATGAATTGACCTCTCGGACCGACCGGGCTTAACTACTGGCATGAATTATCTGGCTGGATTTACTTTGGGTTTGGCACTAGTGTGCCTGGCTGGCTGTGCCGCCACTCCCAAAACGCTGCCTGCCGCCAACCCGGCGGCGATTGTCACGCCGGATCATTCCCAGATGGCAACGGTGGTCATGTATAATCCCGTGGGCAGGTTTGTTGTGCTGAATTTCCCGGTGGACCTTTTGCCCAAACACGGCGAGGTCTTTTTTGTTTATCACGGGGGCTTAAAGTCCGGCCAAGTAAAAATCACTGGACCGGAGCGGGATGGGAGCACCGTGGCCGATTTGATTACCGGCGCGGCTGAGGCCGGGGACGAGGTCCGCGATCAATAATTACCGACTTACTCACCTTTGCCGGGTGGCTGGTCTTCCATGACTTTGACGGTTTTGGGCAGGACGTGCTTTTGATAAGGGGAAAATAAATTAAAATAAATGCCACACAGGGGGCGGGTTTCATCCCCTTGGCTCAGTATCACCGTGACTTGCTTGTCCAGCGCAATGCCGTGGCGCATGCCTTCACCGCGATTCTGGTAGGCCTTGATTGCCTTGGCAAATAATGAGCGCAGGGAGGTTTCAAACTCGTCCGGCGTTTTGCCGAGGCATACCACATGCTGATCGTACGTCTTGGTGGCGGCCGCAATTTCGCGCTTGAATGAATCGATGGTCATCTTATTTAGGATTGTAAATTAGCGTAAAAAATCCGGGGTTGCAGCAAAATTTAATCCACCAGCATTTGTTCCAGCCAGGATGGGGTGGCCGAGCACGCAAGTTCAGTCCCGGGAGGTTGCAAGGCGACTCCGCCACCAGCGCTTTGGGGCGGGCCGTTATTGGAACAGGCTCAATTCCCGGTTGGCCTTGCGTAATTTACCAGTGAGGTTGAGGCAGAGCTTTTCCAAAATTTTGATTTTAATGGCTGGATGTTGTTTGCCCAAGGCGGTGAAGTCATCCATCGCCAGCAGGTCGCATTCCACCTCGGTGTCAGCGAGGATGTTGGCTGAACGCGGTGCGCCGTCCAAAAACGCCATTTCGCCGAAGGCCATGCCGGGCGAAAAGGTGGCCAGCCGGTGAGTTTCCTCATCCCGCAAGTAAACACTAACCATGCCCCGAGCCAGGAAAAACATTTCCCGCGCCTCATCCCCCGCCCGGATAATCTTCTGGCCGGCCTTGAACTTGCGCGGTTGGAGCAGTGGCTGAATGATTTTTAATTCGGATTCGGACAATGCTTGTAGTAACTCATAATCGGTGGGTTTGGACTTATAATGGGCGGCGTGCGCGTGCCGCGTATTTTCGAGCAGTTGTTCCTCGCACCATTCCAGCGCCAGATCGTTGTCCGGAAAAGTGGCAAAGATTTGTTCGAACCGGGCGCCCAGCTTTTTTTTCATCATGCGACGCAGCAGCGGCAAATGCTGGCAGTGGGTGAAGATTACCGTTCGCCGGTTGGCGGCGAGTTTTTCCACCAGGGAATTCAGCAAGTGCCCGGCGCTTTCATTGAGGCTGAACACCCGCTTGAGATCGAGGATGAAATAGCGCAGGCCGGGCGCCTGTTCCAGCACATCCCGCAGCACCGGCTCCGTGGTGACAAAGGTCAGATGCCCCTGCAATTGGTAAACTTGGATGGCCTTCGCGAGTGCGCGCAGCTCCTGGCCCTCGGCCGCCCCGCGGACATGGCACGAATTGAAATCGGCGCCCGAGAATTGCAGGCGGATGGTGGATTTGCCAGTGGCGGCGCGGTTGAAGAGGTGCAATTCCAGCTTGCGGGAAAGCTCCTCGCAAATGCGAATACCGCGCACGCTGTTGCCGTGGGCGTCGAGGCGGGGGGAAAAAACCCCGATGCCAATCTGGCCCGGCAGCACGGCCATGACCCCGCCGGCCACGCCGCTCTTGGCTGGGATGCCAACATTGTACAACCATTCACCGGCATAGTCGTACATACCGCACGTGCCCATAACGCTCAATACGCTTTCGACATATTCGCCGCGCAGGGCCTGCTTGCCGGTCAGCGGGTTCACGCCGCGGTTTGCCAGGGTGGCCGCCATGATGCCCAGGTCCCGGCAGTTTACGGAAATGGAACATTGTTTGAAGTACAGATCGGTGGTTGGGCCTGGATCGGAGGTCAGCTTGTCAAAATTGCGCAGCATGTGCCCGATCGCCCGGTTGCGGTGGCCGGTTTCGCTCTCCGAGCGATACACCGTTTCATCCAACGCCAGCTCGCGGCCGGCATAAAGGGAAAAGGTTTCCAGAATCCGCCGGAAGCGGGCGGCCGGGGATTTCCCCGCAATCAAGCCGGCCGTGGCAATCGCGCCGGCATTAATCATGGGGTTGCGGGGCCGGCCGGTGCCGGGATCCAGGCTGATGGAGTTGAACGCATCGCCGGTTGGCTCCACGCCCACGCGATCCAGGGTTGTGTCGCGGCCATTGTCCTCCAGGGCGAGACCGTAAACGAACGGTTTGGAGATGGATTGGATGGTGAATTCCTGGCGGGTGTCGCCGACTTCGTACACGGCCCCGCTGGCAGTGGCAATGCACAAACCAAACCAGTTGGGGTCCGCCTTGGCGAGTTCGGGAATGTAAGTTGCCACCTGGCCGCCGGTTTCCGGTTTACATTGCGTGTATAATTCTTCCAAAAAGTCCTGAATCGGTGACGTCAATTTCATTGCTTCGTTATCGTTTATTTACAATTGCCCCAAAAAACTTCACGGCGGCGTTGTCCGCGGTGATGTGTGCACTGCTGATTCCGGCAGGTCCAGCAGGAGCGGTGGCGAGGGATTGGGGCGGCATCCTGGTAACAAGCGGCGGCCACAGGCTTTTTTCCCATCCACCCGCATTTGGCGCGGATGCCAAGGATCAACGTTTACAGCCTGGTAAAATCGTTGAGCCCAGCGCTTTTATTAAAAACTAATGGCCGAATATTTTGCAGTTTCCCGGGAAATCGCAAGCTTATATGTTACGCATTTAAGAATTTTTAAAGCCGTGGCCCGGATCGCGGGGCAAGCGCAGTGCGTGCGGAAAAATCTGGTGTCTCGACGGTTACATGACCCAAAATTGACAGGGTTATGTTTCGTAATTGCTGGCCTTGCCCGAGAAGAGTGATACGCTGAACGGGCATCCTATGAGCTTAAATCCCGTGGCGGAAAGTTTCCGTCAATTTTGGCGGTTAACCGGCAGCTCCAGTTGGGCGGTCCATTGGCGGTTGAACCGCCGCGGGTGTTTCCTGTTGCTGGTCTGGCTCGGCATGGGCCCAGTGCGGGCGGTTACCAATATGAATCCCGTGGCGGTCACCGGTTTCAACCGGGATGTGATCATTGAAAAAACTGCCACCGGTCCCACCTATACCAGTGCCGCGGTGGAATTCAACCCAGGCGAGGGCACCGCTTTTTACCAAGCCGGTTTGCCCGGGAAATCGTATGGTTTGCCGGCCACGGGCACCTTTACCAGTGCGCTGGGTGACGGCACGGTTTTTTCGTTTCAACCTTACACCACCAACAACGCGCTGGTGCTGAGCAGTGCCACGGGGCTGACTTCGGGCAGTCTGACCCTGCGGGTGCCGAATACCTTCAGCCGGATTGCCATCATTGCCAATTCGGCTTCGGCGGCCTCCACCAGTGCCGGCACGGTGATTCTTACCTTCAACGATGGCAGCACGCTGGTGACGAATTACAATGCGGCGGACTGGTTTTTTAACCCTGGCTTTGCTTTGCAGGGGGTGGATCGCATTGCCATTAGCAGTGGGGCAACGGCGGGCGGGCCGAATGGGGATCCACGGTTTTATCAAACCACGATCAACCTCGCCACTGCACTCGGGGCGAATAACAAACCGTTGGTGAGTCTGACTTTCGGCAAAGCCTCGGCGGCCAATGCGACGGCGATCTATGCCGTGAGTGGGCTGCCGACTTCGGCCATTACTTTGCCAGCCGTGACCAATGGGGCGGTTGCCGGGATTCAGGCAAAATCGGCCACCCTGGCCGGCCAGGTCACGGCCACGGGCGGGGAAGCCCCAAATGTCACCCTTTTTTATGGTCCGGCGAATGGCGGAACCAATGCCGCCCTCTGGGCGCAAGTGGTTTCCCTCGGTCTCCAAACCGGGGCTTTTACGCAGCCAGTGGCTGCCCTGGCACCCAACACGGTTTATTATTTCACCAGCCGGGTGGTGAACAGTGCGGGCACGAATTGGGCCGCTGTTCCCGTCAGTTTTCAAACCCCACCCCTGATGCCTCCCAGTTTGATCAACCTGCCGGCCAGCAGTGTGCAGGCAACCTATGCTACCCTTAATGGTCAGGTACTCGCCACGGGAGGGGAGGCGCCCACCGTAACGTTTTACTATGGGCCGACGGATGGTCGAACGAATGCCGGTTCCTGGGCCCATGGGATTGTGCTGGGGCAGCAGACCGGGGCGTTTGCCCAAACCCTCACGGGATTGACGCTCAAAACGCCTTATTATTTTGCGGCCTTGGCCACGAATTCCGCCGGCCAGACCTGGGGCGTTCCTTCGCTGAGCTTCACTACCCAGGCAACCAACGCACCATCCGCTTATGTGTCGGTGCTGACCCAACATAATGACAACGGGCGCACGGGTATGAATTTGAATGAAACGTTGCTAACTATCACCAACGTCAATAGCAACCAATTTGGGCTGGTGTTCAGCCGCGATGTGGACGACCAGATTTACGCCCAGCCGCTGGTCCTTACTAATGTGAACATTTTAGGGCGGGGCACTCACAATATTGTCATTGTGGCCACGGTTAATGACAGTGTTTACGCCTTTGACGCGGATAATGCCCAGACGGTCACACCCTACTGGAATGTTAGTTTCATCCACCCACCCAACATTGTGGCCCCCGCGAATACGGACATGAGCGCGATTGGTGCATGTGGTGGGGGTTATCAAGACTTTAGCGGCAATATGGGAATTGTAGGGACGCCGGTGATTGATCCGGTGGCGGGTACCCTTTACCTGGTGGTGCGGACTAAAGAAAATGGCACTAACTTCGTGCAGCGGTTGCATGCGCTGGAGGTGACCAGCGGGGCCGAACGCGCCAACAGTCCGGTGGTGATCACCGCCACCTATCCGGGTACGGGAGATGGGAATGTGAGCGGAGTGATTACTTTCGACCCGGTTCGCCAGAATCAAAGACCGGGACTGGCACTGGTTAATGGCACGGTTTACATCAGTTGGTCCTCGCATTGTGATAATGGGCCTTATCATGGCTGGGTGATCGGTTATGATCAAACCAGCTTGAAACAGGTTGCGGTTTATAACGACACGCCCAATGGTTCCGAGGGCGGCATCTGGATGAGTGGCCAGGCGCCGGCGGCAGATGCCAGTGGTAACCTTTATCTGGTGGTGGGTAACGGCACGGTGGACACATCGGGCGGCCCCAACCGCGGCGAGAGCTTTCTCAAGCTTGCCCGCAGTGGCACGAATCTGACCGTGGCCAGTTGGTTCACGCCTTACAACTGGCAGGCTTTGGAAAATGGAGATATTGATTTGGGCTGTGGTGGTCTGATGTTGATTCCGGGCACTTCCCTGGCTTTTTCGGGAGGCAAAGAAGGCATCGTTTATCTGGTCAATCGCGACTTTATGGGCGGGCTGACGACGTCCACCACCACGAACAATAACATACTTCAGAGTTTTCAGGTGACGACTGATGAGGTGCATGGGGGGGCCGTATGGTGGGATGGTCCGGGGGCCTCGTACGGTTACCTTTGGCCGTCCTCGGTTTATTTACAGCAATATGTTTTTAATCGCAGCCTGGGCAAGTTCACGCTGCCGGCCCTGGCCCAGAGTCCGACGGCGGCGCCCAGTGGTCAGCCGGGGGGCATTCTCGCCCTCTCGGCCAATGGCACCAATGCGGGCAGCGCGATCGTTTGGGCGGTCCACCAGGTGGGCGGGGACGCCAACCAGCAGGTGCTGCCGGGAATTTTGCACGCTTATAACGCCCAAAATGTCGGCGTGGAATTGTGGAACTCGGAACAACTCAGCTGGCGGGACACCGTTGGCAAATTTGCCAAATTTGTGCCGCCGACCGTGGCGAATGGCAAAGTTTACATGGCGACCTTTGCCAATCGTTTGAATGTTTATGGGTTGCAGCCACCGCCGCCGGTGAGCCTGGTTCGTTCGGGCACCAACCTCTTCATTGCCTGGCCCACCAATACCCCGGCCAGTTACACGCTGCAAAGCACCACGAATCTGGTAATCGGCACCTGGGTGGGGGTCACCAATGGCGTGGTTACAACCAACGGTGTTTACCGGGTGACTGTCCCTGCGAACTCGTCCGCCCGGTATTTTCGGCTGAAAATGTAGCCGGGCAGGGGGGCCAGCATTCAGCGGGTGACTCCCCCAGGAATTGAAGGTGTGCATGGGAACTGGTTTCAGGTATAGTATGCTTGGCTGCAAGCCAGCCGAAGCGATGAAAAAAATTGTCATGAAAACTACTTTTATCATTTTAGGAGCGGCCTTGTTATTGGTGCTGATCAGTGCCGGTTGCGCGGCGGTGCGCGGTGGCTACGCCTCGGCGCCTTTCCAGGTGGTGCGAACGGAGGGCGACTGCCAGGTGCGGGATTATCCAGCACTCACCCTGGTGGCCACGCCCATGCAGGATGACAATCATAGTTTTATGCGGCTGTTTCATTACATCGACCGCCAAAATTCCGCGCAGCAGAAGATTGCCATGACCACGCCGGTTTTCATGACCAAGGGCACCAATGCGTCCATGGCCTTTGTCTTGCCAGCTGCGTTGCCCCTGGCGCAAGCGCCCCAGCCGGCCGATGGCAGTGTGCGCCTGCAGGAGCAGCCGGCGGGGCGATTCGCGGTGCTGCGCTTCAGTGGAGGGATGAGCCGGGAGCACGAGACCAACGCTTTGGCCCGGTTGCAGGTCTGGCTGGCAAAGCAATCACTGACGCCGGTGGGCGAACCCATCTACGGCTATTTTGACCCGCCCTGGACCCCGCCCTTCCTGCGGCGGAACGAGGTGATGCTGCGGTTGTTGCCGTAGCATCAGGGATGCGGATTGGGGGTGACCCAGCCACGGTGCCAGGGGTAGGTCCAGAGATTATCCAGCCGCACCAGTTCGGCATGGTTATCCGTAAACACCATGTTGATCCGGCCAGGCAGCACCTGGCCGACGCGATAATTATAAGCTTTGGGGGCACCCGAGGCGGGACGGCTGCTGTGGCGGTCAATTAAACACAGGCCCATACCATGCGAGCATAGATTGCGATGGCCGTTGTAGCCGTCATACAAGTCGGCAGGGCTCATGGTGGGATCCGATTCCAGCGGGAACAGGTAGTACCAGATGGCATCTTGAAACATGGGGGTGGTGACGGGGTTGCGCAGGTCCGCTTCCTTTTTGTAAAAATATTGGGTGAGCGAGTTCACGGGAGTATGGTCCACGGCCAGCCAGCCATTGATGGCATAGCTCCCGGCGGCCGTGGGGGAAGCGCTGTTTGTGCCGATATAAGTTGAGTCAGCGGTGCCCCAGCCCCCGATCGGAGAGTTCCGGGGCACTTGGGTGGTGGGACAAATCAGCACCCGTGCATTGCCGGTCTGGAGAGACGCATCCACGCTGTTTTCATTGGCGACGGCCAGGATTAATTTTCCCTGGTTGTCATCGGTATAGATATGGCGTGCCAGGGAGAGTTGACGCAAGTTATTGAGGCAGGCGATCCGCCGCCCGCTTTGTTTGGCCCGGCCCAAGGCGGGTAGCAGCATGGCCGCCAGGATGGCAATAATGGCGATGACCACCAGCAACTCAACCAGGGTGAAAGCAGTGGAACGCCAGCCCGCTGGCGGGTTTAAAGGTCGCTGGGCTTGCATGGACGGACTTTGAGGCATTCCTGGTGGGTTTAAAAGGAATTTTTCGCTCGGGAGGCACAGGGCGGTCCTCACCCCCCCTGGGCTTCCCCCCGGATAGCGGACAGCGGCGACAAGCAACATGGATGTTTTAGTTTAATTGTTTTTCAAAGTCCACAGGGGATTGGAAGCCGAGCGAGC
>CAIZWI010000353.1 GCA_903936645.1 uncultured Verrucomicrobia subdivision 3 bacterium | reverse complement strand
TACCAGCCGGCGGAGGCGGTCAGCGGTGATTTTTTCAGTATCTCGGCGCTCTCCGACGAGGAGGTGGGGGTGTTTATTTGCGATGTCACCGGGCACGGCGTGCGGGCGGCGCTGGTGACGGCCATGATCCGCGCCCTGGCGGAAGAACTCAAACCGCTGGCGCGGGAACCGGGTGCTTTCCTGCGGAAATTAAACTCGGATCTGTGTAATATTCTCAAGACGACCGGGTCGCCGATGCTGACCACGGCCTTTTACCTGGTGGCCAACTGCCAGACGGGGACCCTGCGCTATTCCAATGCGGGGCATCCCAAGCCCCTGCTGGTAAACCCGCTGAGCAGCCGGGTGCAGCCGCTGGTCAATGATTGCGGCCACAGCCAGCCGGCGCTGGGATTGTTTGATGATCCGCCCTACCAGACGAGTGAAACCATCATTGTGCCCGGGGATTTTCTCATGCTCTTCACGGACGGGCTTTATGAAGTGCAGGGCCAGAATGAGGAATTGTACTCGCAGCAGCGCCTGTTATTGGACGTAAAATCGCTCATGGCACTGCCCGCCGGGCAGATGTTTGATGAATTGGTGGACCGTATCCGCAACTTCTCTTTGGACCATGGCTTTGATGACGATGTGTGTCTGGTGGGGGTGGAGTATGCGCGAAAGACGATGCGGTTTAAGTGCTAAAATGGCAATTGGCGGGGGCGACCCCAAAGTCAGCCGGTTGATGGTTTTAGGAGCAATGGGCAGGTAGATGCATGGCCTGGCGAGTTTAGCTTCTGAGATTACCGCCCGGCTGATGGATTTGACCGAACAATACTCGTTTGGGGAAATGACGTAAAAAGCGAAAAAGCCCGTGAACAAGGGTTCACGGGCTGGGTGCTCCTCACGGAAGCAAAGAGTTATTCCGTCACATACTTGATGCTGCGGGACTTCTCGGACCGTTTGCGCTGGTTCTCGTCCAGCACTTTCTTGCGCAGGCGCAGGCTCTTGGGCGTGGCTTCCACGTATTCGTCCGTGTCGATGTATTCCAACGCGCGTTCGAGGCTCAGTTTGAGGGGGGCGTTCAATTGAATGCCCTTGCCGTCGCCTTGGGAGCGCATGTTGGTGAGGCGTTTTTCCTTCACGGGATTCACGGGGATGTCGTTTTCGCGGGAATTTTCGCCCACGATCATGCCGATATAAACCTGGTCGCCGGGTTCAATCATCAAGCGGCCGCGCTCCTGAACCATGTTCAAGGCGTACGAGGTGGCCTCACCGTTGTCCATGGAAACCAGGGAACCGTTTTTGCGGGCGGCGATTTCGCCGCGATCCTCGCCGTATTCATGAAACAAATGGCTCATGACGCCCATGCCCTTGGTGGAGTTGACCAGGTCGGTTTCAAAGCCGATGAGGCCGCGCATGGGGACGAGGGCTTCCACGGAAACCTGGTTGCCGACGTGGTTCATGTTGGTGATCTGGGCTTTGCGGCCCGAGAGGTTTTCCATGATGGTGCCGAGGTTTTCGCTGGGAACTTCGACAAACAGCTTTTCGATCGGTTCGAGCGGGTTGCCGTTTTCGTCTTTTTTCCAGAGCACTTCGGGACGGGAAACAAGGACTTCGTGGCCTTCGCGACGCATTTGCTCGACGAGAATGGCGATTTGCATTTCGCCACGGCCGCTGACAGCGAAGATTTTGGGGTCGGACGTTTGGGCAACGCGCAAGGCGACGTTGGTACGAGTTTCCTTCACCAAGCGGTCCCAAATGTGGCGGGCGGTGACGAGCTTGCCGTCCTGGCCGGCCAGGGGGCTGTCATTCACGGCAAATTCCATCTGAATGGTGGGCGGATCAATGGGGATGTAGGGCAGGGATTCGCGCAATTCGGAATCACAAATGCTTTCGCCGATGAAGACTTCCTCGAAGCCGCAGAGGCCGACGATGTCGCCGGCGTGGGCTTCCTGGACTTCGATGCGCTTCATGCCTTCGAAGTGATAAATCGCGGTGATTTTGCCTTTGGAAATCTTTCCATGGCCATGGCGGCAAATAGCGGCATCGCCCAGTTTGACCTTGCCTTCGTGAATCTTGCCAAAGGCGATACGGCCCAAGTATTCGCTGTAATCCAGATTGGCGACCAGCAATTGGAAGCCCTCGCCCGCTTTGGCGCGCGGGGGGGGAATGTGCTTCACAATGGCATCAAACAAGGGTTCCATCGTGCCAGTGACATGTTCCAGCTCGGTTTTGGCGTAGCCTTGTTTGGCGGAGCAATAAATGAAGGGGAAATCCAGTTGCTCATCGGTGGCGTTGAGCGACATGAAGAGTTCGAACACCTGGTCGAGCACTTTCTTGGGGTTGGCGTTTTCGCGGTCGATTTTGTTGATGACCACGATGGGCTTGGCGCCGGCTTCGAGGGCCTTGCGCAGCACAAAGCGGGTTTGCGCCTGGGGGCCTTCGGCGGAATCAACGACGAGCAGCACGCCGTCGATCATGTTCATGATGCGTTCCACCTCGCCGCCGAAATCGGCGTGTCCGGGGGTGTCCACAATGTTAATGTGGAAATTCTTGTATTTGAAGGCGGCGTTTTTGGCGCGGATGGTAATGCCCTTCTCGCGCTCCAGATCCATCGAATCCATCAGGCGTTCGACTGAGGTTTCGTGCTGGTTGGCACGGAAAGTGCCGGATTGCTTGAGCAGACAGTCCACGAGCGTGGTTTTGCCATGGTCAACGTGAGCGATGATCGCGATGTTTCTTATGTGCAGCATGGTATCTAGATTCTCTAAAATAGTCGCACATCTTGCCAGATTCACGAACAAGGTCAAGACTTGGCGGGTTAATTTTTTGCAACGATCGCGGCAGGGAACCTGATCGGGCAAAAATTAGTATCGGGATGGCCGGCGGACATTATGGGGCTTGAATTAACCTGCGGCCGGGGTGCAAGCTTTACCATCTCGGGCAATCAGGGGGTAGGCTTGGGCGGAATGGCGAAGTTCAAGTAGACGATGAGGGAAGAAATTTGCATGTCGGAAAGCGGCCCGCCGTCGGCACCGCAAAAGGCGGGCATGAGGCTGAGGGGTTTGCCGTGGGTAATCCAAGTATGCCAGAATTCGGGGCTGGTGGGCACTTTCAGGTTATGCAAATCGGGAACCATGGAGGCGCGGTGTTCGCCTTCGTGGCAGATGCCGCAATCGGCGTCGTAGAGGGCCTTGCCGTATTTGCCGTCGCCTTGTTTGACATGGCAGGTGGCGCAGTCGCCGTGGAAAACCGCCTGGCGGTCGGACATGGCGATTTTGAGGTTGTTGGTGCGATCGGCATCCGTCATTACCGGCATGGGCACGGGCAGCACATTGACCCGGAAATTGAGCATTTTGACGCCCTTGTCGGTGGTGACGGTGAGGTTTTTGAACAAGGTGCCGGTTTTGCCGTGGAGATTGATCGTCACGGGAATGGTGCCATTCGTGCCGGGCGGGATGACCCAGTTGGCTGGCACTTGGGCGGTGGTGCAACCGCAGCCGGGATGGACGTTCTGGATGGTCACGTCGGCGGTGGAAACATTGGTGAAACTAAAGAACAGGTGGCCGGCTTCATCGCCTTCGTTCGCGTCAATAGACTTTAATTCCGAGTCCCACGCCAGCACGGTGGCCGGGAGGGGGCCAGTGACGGGGGGCGGCGGCACGGCGGCGGGCTGGCTGGCCACCACTGGCGGGGCAGGTTGGGCCAGGGCGGACGTCAGGCCAAGAGCGGTTAAGAGCGCCAGTGCGTTAGCCAACAGGAGTTTACGGATCAATTTCATAACCTGATTTACGCTAGACATTGCTTCGAGATTTGGCGATTTAAAATAACCCAAAGATCATGCGGGATGGCCCGGGCTTCGTCAAGACCGGTTCAAGGCGCTCAAGACCGCGCGGACCGAGGCCAATTCGATGTTGGTATCCACCCCGGCGCCCCAGATGGTTTTGCCGCTGCCATGTTTAATCTGGATATAGGCAATGGCGCTGGCGGCCTCGCCGGCACTCAAGGCATGCTCGCTATAGTTCGCGATTTCGAAGCGGGGCTGGCCCTGGGCGATGAAGGCGTTGACCAGGGCGGCCAGCGGACCATTGCCTTCGCCGGCCATGGTCACGGGGGTGCCGTGATGCAACAAGGTGGCCCGGCAACGGACGGAGCCGTTCTGGCTTTCGGTAGCAAATGACGCGATTTCCCAAGGGGTGGTGCGTTCGATGTATTCCTGCCAGAACATGCCTTTGAGTTCGGCCCCACTGACCTCGCGGCCCAGGCGGTCCACGGCGTCATTGGCGATGGGGCCGAATTCACGTTGCAAATCCTTGGGCAATTCGATGCCAAATTCGCTTTCGAGGAGGTAGGCGACGCCGCCCTTGCCGGACTGGGAATTGACGCGGATCACCTCGCGGTATTCGCGGCCAATGTCGGCGGGATCGATGGTTAAATAGGGCACGTCCCAATGGGTGCGGCCGCCGCCCTCCCATTCCGCCAGGCCTTTTTTGATGGCGTCCTGGTGGGAACCACTGAAGGCGGTAAAGACCAGTTCCCCGGCATAGGGCTGGCGCGGGGGCACGGTCATGCCGGTGCAGCGCTCGTAAACGCGCACCAACTCGCCCAAGTTGGAAAAATCGAGGTGTGGATCGATACCGTGCATGTAGAGATTCAGGGCCACGGTGACGATGTCCAGATTGCCGGTGCGTTCGCCGTTGCCAAAGAGGGTGCCTTCAACGCGGTCCGCGCCGGCGAGCAAGCCGAGTTCCGTGGCGGCGACGCCGGTGTAACGATCGTTGTGGGTGTGGAGGCTGATGACCAGGGATTCCCGATTTTTGAGATTCCGGCACATCCATTCGATTTGGTCGGCATAGACATTGGGCATGGCCACTTCGACCGTGTCGGGGAGGTTCAGGATCATTTTGCGCTCCGGGGTGGGCTGCCAGACATCCATGACGGCCTCGGAAATTTCCCGGGCGAATTCCACCTCGGTGCCGCTAAAACTTTCGGGAGAATATTGGAGGGCGATTTCGGTGCCTTTTAAACGGTGGAGGCGGTCATAAATCAGGCGGGCGCCCTTGACCGCGATGGCCTTGATTTCCTCCTTGGATTTACCAAATACCACGCGCCGCTGGGCGGGCGAGGTGGAGTTGTACATATGGATGATCACCCGTTTGGCCCCAATGAGGGATTCCACGGTGCGTTCGATCAAATCCTCCCGGGCCTGGACGAGCACCTGCAACCAGACATCGTCCGGGGCGCGTTTTTCCTCAATCAACCGTCGGTTGAAAGTGAACTCGGTGTTGGAGGCGGAGGGGAAGCCGACTTCGATTTCCTTGAAGCCGGTTTTGACGAGGGCCTGGAACAATTCGAGTTTCTGGCTGACGTTCATGGGGACGGCGAGCGCCTGGTTGCCGTCGCGCAAGTCCACACTGCACCAGCGCGGGGCGTGGGTGAGGACGCGGTTGGGCCACTGGCGGTCGGGCAGCGCCACCGGGGGGAACGGACGATATTTGTGCACAGTATCTTTGAGCATGGCTTTCGTTGGTTATGGCGGTGGCGCTGTTTTTGAGATTAATCAATAAAAAACCCCACCGCCGGTTGGGCAGTGGGGTTAGTAAATTGGACAACCAAATTAAAACCCGACTGCCGCGCCGTTCAGCAGCGCGTTCGTAAGCAGCAGGTTCAGGTTGCGATTCATGGTGACAACCTAACCACGGACGCCGGCGACGTCAACTGGTTTTGCGAACGGCGGCACGGTGAATTTCACCCTGCGCCAATTATGCACCGGGGGTCGGCAGGTGCAGGCGGAAGGGGACCATGGCGGAGCGGGTGAAGCCGGCGCGTTCGTAAAAGCGCATGGCGGCGGTGTTGATGCCGTCGGTGAGCAATGTCACCCGGGTGCAGCCGAGGGTTTGGGCGGCGTGGAGGGCGTGCTGGATGAGTTGCCGGCCAAGACCCTGCTGGCGGTGAGCGGGATGGACAACCATGTCCTCCAGCCAGGCGGAGCGACCACCTTCGGCGGTGCTGATGGTGAAGAGCAGGCTGACCATGCCCAAGACCTGGCCATCCGCCCGGGCACAGAAGATCCGGCCCTGTTCCGGTTGGGTTAGAATGAGGCGGAGGGCGCGTTCCTGTTTGGCGGGGTCGGGGGCGAGTTCGACTTCATGCGTAAACAGGATGGTGAGCAAACCGACCAGTTGCGGGACGTCGGCCAGGGTGGCGGGGGAGATTTCGGTCATGGAGCAGCGGTGGCTTAGATTTGAAAATCCAGGGCGGCATACTTGTCGGCTTTGTTGAGCACACGCATGTCCAGGCCGTCGTAAATGACGAGGGAATTGGGGTTCACGCTGTCCATGATGAAGACGTTACCGCCGATGGTGCTGCCGGCTCCGATGATCGTGTCGCCGCCCAGGATGGTGGCCCCGGGGTAGATGGTGACGTGGTCCTCGATGGTGGGGTGGCGTCGTTTGCCGCGCAATTGCTGGCCGCCGGCGGTGGATTTGGCGCCGAGGGTCACGCCGTGGTACATCTTGACGTGATTGCCGATGACGGCGGTTTCGCCAATGACGGTGCCGGTGCAATGATCCACGAAGAAATGAGTGCCGATTTTGGCGCCGGGATGAATTTCCATGCCGGAACGGGAATGGGCCCATTCGGCCATGATGCGGGGAATGAGGGGAATCTCCTTGAGATAAAGCTCATGGGCGAGCCGCTGGACGGCGATGGATTCGACGAAGGGATAGGAAACGAGCA
This sequence comes from uncultured Verrucomicrobia subdivision 3 bacterium, assembly GCA_903936645.1. Classification (GTDB taxonomy): domain Bacteria; phylum Verrucomicrobiota; class Verrucomicrobiia; order Limisphaerales; family UBA11358; genus UBA11358. The sequence goes on along the minus strand of CAIZWI010000353.1, from coordinate 7,498 downwards.
CTTCCTCCTTGCTTAGGGCAGCCGGGTCGCCATCGAAGGCGGCCTGGACATCGGTTTGCAGGACTTCCCGGATGGCGGGCAGGCGGCCGAGGAATTCCAGCGTCAGGTCGTGGGCGGCCTGGGGGATCTGGTTTTTGGCGAGGTGCGGTGGGGAATGGTACTCCAGACTTTTGCGGATTTCATCCTCGAGACTGCCCAGCACGCTGTCCAGCAGGGCGGCGGTTTCGACTTTGATTTCGGAGGAGTGAATGAGTTTTTCGTCAAAAAAACCGGGAAAAAGGAGGCGCAGCAGGTCCTGGGTGATGGCCGTGATGGCCCGTTTGGAGGGCAGGTTTTTGCCATCCAAATGATTGATCCCGCCCAATTGGGCGTAGGAAGCAACAAGTTGGTTGGTCAGCTGGGTGACAGTTTCCACAGTAAGGATTTAGCACAGAAAAGGTTGGGGACAAAGTCTAATTCTTGGCGGGGGAGGCGGGCGGGGACGGGGCAAGGCAGCTTCCATGATGAACCACCAATTGCCAGGGAAGGATTGGCTTGGTCGAGAATTCCGACCTTGGGGTGCGCGGAAGGGTGAAATCTTCGGGATTGTTTTCCCTCGTTGGCGGAATTACCGTGCGGCCATGACCCGGTGGCTGGATACATTGTTGGCGAAGCGCGCTTGCCCAAAGCAGGGGCGAGGGACAATCGGAGACGATGACAAGTCGAGGCCGACCACGGAGATGGTTGAGGCCTCGGATGGTTGAGGCCAAGGGCCGAAAGCAGGTCAATCGACCGGCATTTAACCGGGTAATTTTGCCACGACCCCATTAGTTCATGAAACAGATACTTTGGTTCACGGCCGTTTTAATGGCATTGACGGTGGCTGCCGGGGCCACAGAATTTCACGTGGCCCCAGCGGGTAACGATGCCAATACCGGGACCCGGGAGGCCCCGTGGCGCACGATTCAGCGGGCGGCGGAACAGGCGGAGCCGGGCGATGTCATTACGGTGCACGCGGGCGTTTATCGCGAGTGGGTGCATCCGCCAAGGGGAGGAACCTCGGATCAGCAGCGCATCACGTATCAAGCGGCCCCGGGCGAGAAGGTGGTGATTACGGGCTCGGAGGTTTTGGATCATTGGGTGTGGGTCACCAATGACACCTGGCGAGCCACAGTGCCGAAGGCGGTCTTTGGCACATTTAATCCTTATGCGGAACTGATTCATGGGGACTGGTTTGATCCGAAAGGCCGGCTGCATCATCCGGGAGCGGTGTATTTAAACGGTGACTGGCTGAGCGAGGCCGCGACACTGGAAGCCACCCTGGCCCCGGCCGGGCCCAGCCCCTTTTGGTTTGGGCAGGTCGGGGAGCCGGCGACCACGATTTGGGCGCAATTCAAGGGGGTGAATCCGAATGCGGAAGCGGTGGAAATCAATGTCCGGCAGACGGTGTTCACCCCGGAAACAACGGGCATCAATTACCTGACGGTGCGCGGGTTTGACCTGCGCAATGCCGCGACACCCTGGACACCGCCCTCGGCGGGACAATTGGGAATTATTTCCGCCTATTGGTGCAAGGGCTGGATTATTGAGGACAATGAGGTGGCTTACGCGCGTTGCTGCGGGATTGCACTGGGGAAGTACAGTGATGCGTTTGACAATTCCAACGGCAAGGGGGCGGCGGACCCGTACACCGACTGTGTGCGGCGGGCGCTGAACCATGGCTGGGACCAGCAGACGGTGGGCAGTCACCTCGTGCGCCACAACCGGATTCATCATTGCGGACAGACGGGCATCGTGGGCAGTCTGGGTTGTGCTTTTAGCACCGTGACTGACAATGAGATTTACGATATTCATCTTGGCCAGTCGTTTGGGGGGGCGGAAATGGCGGGTATTAAGTTTCACGGGGCGATCGATGCCGTCATCAGCGGCAATCATATTTACCGGTGCGGGCCGGTGGCGGGCATCTGGCTGGACTGGATGGCACAGGGCGCGCAGGTCACGGGCAATTTGTTGCATGACAATAATGGCGGGGTGGGGGATATTTTTTGCGAGATGCAGCATGGGCCGTTACTGCTGGCCAATAACCTTTTGCTATCCAAACACGCATTCAGGCTGAATGCCCAGGGCATGGCTTTCGCGCACAACTTCATTGCTGGCGGCATGGTGAACATGCGTGGCGACCGGCGCACGACCCCGTTTCAGCGGCCGCACGCCACGGAAATTGCCGGATTGCTGGCGGATGCGGCCACCAACGACAGTGGTGACGACCGTTTTTATAATAATCTTTTGGTGGCCCCGGGTGGTTTGCAAGCGATGAACCAGTCGGCCTGGCCGTGTTTTGAAGCCGGCAATGTTTTTGCTGGTGGGGCGCCCGCGGGGAAGTTTGGCCAGGAAGCTACCGGGAAGCCGGACAATGCGGCGGGCATGCAATTGGAGCGAAAGTCAGACGGCTGGTATCTAACGCTGACCGAGGACCAGGCCTGGCGCAGGGAGGCGGGGTGCCCGCTGGTAACGACGGCACTGCTGGGCCGGGCGCGGGTGTCGGGTGGCGCTTATGAGAATCGTGATGGCACGCCCGTGCGGATCCACACGGATTATTTTGGTCACGAACGGAATGAAACCAACGTTTTTCCGGGGCCCTTTGAAATATCCACCTCCGGAGTGCAGACGTTCAAGGTGTGGCCGCGGAGGTGACGCTTTTAGGCACAGATGAAAGGGGAAAGCTCCCAGCATGCGCGGCTATCTCGTTCGTAACCAAGCAGTTATTCAACCTAAGTTCTGCAACCACGGATGAGTGGTTGGGGGTGCCGAATAAGGACATAAATATGAAAATACCGACAGTGACCAACGTTATTGTATTGATTGGAGGGGGTTCCATAGGCCAGGCAATCGCCCGGCGGGTGAGCGCGGGAAAGCAGATCCTGCTCGCTGATGTGCGTGAGGAAAACGCCGATATGGCGGCAAAAACATTAAACGATGCGGGCTTCAAGGTCAGAACGATGAAGGTGGATGTGGCAGCGCGGGATGCGGTGCAAGCTCTGGTCGAACAGGCCGGGCGGCTGGGCGAGATTGCGGGCGTCATTCACGCCGCCGGGGTTTCGCCTTCGCAAGCGTCGCCGGAAACCATTCTTAAAGTTGATCTCTACGGCACCGCGCTGGTGCTGGAAGAATTTGGCAAGGTGATTGCGCCCGGTGGGTCGGGGGTTGTGATTGCCTCCCAGTCCGGGCATCGCCTGGCACCATTGACCACGGAGCAGAACGCGGCGTTGGCGATGACGCCGGTTGAGGAATTGCTCAAGCTGCCGATGCTGCAGGCCGATCGAGTGAAGGATTCATTGCATGCTTATCAGCTTGCAAAGCGGGGAAATTCCTTGCGGGTGATGGCGGAGGCGGTGCGTTGGGGAAAGCGCGGGGCGCGGGTCAATACCATCAGCCCGGGGATAATCATCACCCCGCTGGCCAACGATGAATTGAACGGGCCGCGCGGCGCGGGCTATCGGCGGATGATTGAGTTATGCCCGGCTGGACGGGCGGGCACACCGGATGAGGTGGGCGAGGTTGGAGCACTGCTCATGGGGCCGGGGGGGGCATTTATCACCGGCAGCGATTTTCTGATGGATGGTGGGGTCACGGCGGCCTATTGGTTCGGCGAACTTGCTCCGAAATAAGGCCGGGGTGTGATAAAGCGGTAACAGGGACGGGATGCGGCTGCGAAAGGGGGTTGGGAGTCACGGGCGCGCGGTGCAGACACTGCCACGGAATGGGGCTGAGGGCGGTCGGATGCTTCAACGGTCAAAGAGCAGCATGAGGTAGGCCCCGAATAACAGCAGGTGAACGCAGCCGGGCAGGACGTTGGTGCGGGGAAGGGAGAAGGTTAGCAGGCTGGTAACCAGGGTGAGCAGGAGCATGACGGTGTCGGTGGCCTCCAGCCCGAGTACGAGCGGCCGGCCGGTGGTGAGGGAAACCACGATGACGAGGGGAATCGTCAGGCCGATGGAGGCGAGCACGGAGCCCAGCAAAACATTGACGGAGCGTTGGAGGCGGTTGGCCAGGGCGGCGCGGATGGCGGCAATGGATTCCGGGGTGAGCACGAGCAGCGCCATGATGAGGCCGCTAATGGCCAGAGGCGCATGCAGTTTCAGCACGAGGGCGTCGAGCGGTGCGGCCAATTGCTTGGCCAGCAGCACCAGGGGCAGGCCGTACAGGCCCAGCATTACGGCATGATAGAGGCTGGAACGGGGAGAATGCAGGGGGGTGGGCGGGGCGTCGCCCGGGGCTTCGGGCATGGTGAAAAAGCCGCGATGCCGGCGGTTTTGCACGAGCAAGAAGACGGAGTAAATACCGACGGACATGACGGAGAGAAAGACCATTTGAAAGGTCGAGAGGGTCGGGCCCGCAGTGGCGCGGGTGAAATTCGGCAGCACGAGGCCGAGCACGGTGAGCGGCACGATCAGGAGCAGAAAGGCATTGGCACTCTGCAGATTGTAGGGCTGTTCCCGGTGGCGGAGGCCGCCCAATAACAAGGCCAGGCCCATGAAGCCATTGAGCACGAGCATGACCACGGCGAACATGGTGTCGCGGGCGAGCATGGGCTTGGCGGCACCGGTGGACATGACGAACGCCACCATCGCGACTTCCAGGCCGGTCACCGCCAGGGTGAGCAGCAAGGTGCCCGCGGGTTCGCCGAGGCGGTGGGCTAGTTCATCCGCATGGCGTACGATAGCGATGGCGGCGGTGAGGATGACGCTGCAAATCACGCCGAGCAAAAGGACCAAGAGCACCGGTTGTTCCAGGGCGCTGGCGATCCAGTTATTGGCCAGCAGTGCCAGGGCCAGCGTGACGACGGCCAGGGCGAGCGGCCATTCCTGCCACCAGGGTGATGGCACGGAGGTGGGCGGTGGGGTTAGCACAATTCCTCCCGGGGGGAGCGAGTTGGGGACTTGAGGGAGCAAGTGACCATCCGACCCGTCAGGCCAGGGGTGACAGGTTGAAAAGCCGTCGGGCGGTTACCAGTTAAAGGCGGCTGGCATCCGGTTTGGGCGCGGAATCTCATGGGTTTTATCTGACGGCGGTTAGTGTGGCGCTCGATGGGGGGAATGCCAAACCAATTGTGGCCAGTTTATGCCACATGGGCGGGCTAGTCGTTTATGGTAGAGTCGCGGATGGACACCGCCACGCGAATGACTGGAAAACGGGAGGCGGGGGTTTCATTTCGATGGCGGTGAGACGCCGTCACAAGCGGGACGCCATTAAGCCGGCATAACCAGGGCAAAATGGGCGGGCTGCCCCGGAGTAGATTATTTGGCTTCAACATTTGTAGTTTGGTTCAAGAGGCACTAAATTTAGCAGGTGAATCCAAAATGTGGTTGTCCTTTATCATTATGAGCTGTGTCAATGAGCGCCGGTGGTTGGCAGGTCAAGGCAACCAGCCGCCGACCGGAGCGGGGAGGGGGCGATTGGCCGGGTGCCGGCGATTATTGGGGCGGGTGGTTTTGCTGCTGGCCGGGCTGATGCTGTTGGGCGGGGGTGTGCTCCGGGCACAAACACTTCAGCATCGATACAGTTTTAGCGGCAATGCGGTGGATGCCGTGGGAGGGGCCAATGGGACCTTGAATGGCAATGCAGCCATTACCAACGGTGCCTTGGTGCTGCCGGGCGGGGGCAATGCGGCGAATCCGCTGGGGTATGTCACGCTGCCCGATGGGATCGTTTCCAACAATGCTTCGATCACGGTGGAATGTTGGTTGACGGATGTGGCCGGGCTGGTGTGGGCCGAGGCCTGGTGTTTCGGGGACAGTGCGGCGGGACCGGGGCAGCCGCCGAGCTATGGCACGGCTTACCTTTCGCTGATTCCGCACAGCGGGTACGGTGATTTTCGCGCGGCCTTCAATTTGACCGGGGGCGACGAGATAGATGTGGTGAGTTCTGCGGGGCCCATGCCGTTGAATGTGGAGGAATACGCGGTGGTGACATATGACGCGGCGAGTACCACGGCCCGGCTCTACCTCAATGGTGCGCAAGTGGCCACGGCCAGTATCCCCACGAATCTGGCCCCGGCCAACTATGGCGTGACATTCAACAACTGGCTGGGGCGGGATGAGTTTGGCGGCGATCCCATGTTTGCCGGGAGCCTGGACGAATTGCGCATTTGGAGTGCCGCGACCTCGCCGCTTTATATTACGGCCAGTGCGGCGGCCGGTCCGAATACGGTGGTGACCAACCTGCAGCCGCTGGCGGTGAACGTGGGGGTGGGTAGTTCGAATTTGCTGGCCGGACAGAGCCTGGTGGCGGTGGTGAGTGCCAACTTTTTGCAGGTCTCGAATGTGGCGGTTACGGGGTTTGCCACCAACTGGCAGTCCAGCAATCCCGGGGTGCTTGTGGTGGATGGCAAAGGTTTGCTCACGGCGGTGGGCAGTGGCGCGGCGACTGTCAGTGCGACCCTCAACGGGGTGACGGGGACAAGCGGAGTCATCACCGTGAGCGTGACCAACCGGGCGGCGGGGATTACGGTGGCTTACTGGCAGTTTAACAATGCCACCAATCTGGGGCTGGACAGCAGCCGGTTGGGCAATACTTTGACCACGGCGACGGGGGCGCCGGTTTATAGCAGCGCGGGAAAGTTTGGGGGGACGCTTTACCTGGACGGGGCCAGCACGCTGACGACGCTGGGGGGAACATTTCCGGCTGGCGTGCCGGTCGGAGCGAGTCCTTATACGATTGCGGTGTGGGAGAAGGCGGACACGGGGAATCCGGTCAACGGCGGCTTCGTGAGCTGGGGCACTGCGGTGGCGGGCAACTGCAATGCGCTCCGGCTGAGTAATGCTTATAATAATCCAGACAGCGCGGATAATTACTGGTGGGCCAATGATTTTTTCATCGACAACCTGGCGGTTAATCCCGGGGACGGCAACTGGCACGCAGTGGTGGCCACTTGGGATGGGACCAACCAGATCCTCTATGTGGACGGGGTCAATGTGGGATCACGGATCCCCACACCGCCGAGTGTGCAGGGGGTGGCATTCCTGGTGGGTCAAACCGTCGGGGATAACAATCAATTCAAGGGCTGGCTGGAGGACTTGTTGATTGCCAATGCGGCGCTGACACCGGCGGAGGTGGGCATTTACCAGGCCGGGAGCTGGTTGTCCACCGCGCCGCCAGTGGCACAGGCGCCGACGGCCTCGCCGAGTAATGCGGTTTTTTCCGGGATGACGTTGACACTGGTGGTAACTGCGACCGGGGCAGCGCCGTTTCAGTATCAATGGCAGAAGAACGGGACGAATATTTTCCTGGCCACGGCGGCGACGCTGGGGTTGACCAACGTGCAGGCAGCGGATGCGGGTAACTATGACGTGGTGCTGGTGAATCCTTACGGCACCAATACCAGTCCGGTGCTGGCGGTGCGGGTGACGCCGGTCACGAACGCGATTCCGTTGGCGGTGAACATCCTGGTAACCAATACCACTATGCAGGCGGGGCAAACCCAGCAAGCCACGGTGACGGCAAACCTGGTGCAAGTGGC
>CAIZWI010000352.1 GCA_903936645.1 uncultured Verrucomicrobia subdivision 3 bacterium | reverse complement strand
CGCCGCGGCGGGTCCGGACCGGATGTCAATCTCCCCGGTGCCCAGCTCCAATTTCTGGCTGAATTCCCCGCCTAAGGCCAGCAATCCGGGTTGCAGTTTTACCCGGACGCGCCCCAGTTTGAGCAGGCCCTTGGCCCCGGCCACGTTGTCGCTCCAGGCATCGGTCTTGGATATGTAAAAGACCAGGTCCCCATTGGTTTCGACCCAGACATTCATGCCCAGATCGCCATTGCCCAGCGGCATGGAGCCTCGCGAATCCGCGCTGGGTGCATGCCAGTCCACGCTGGCGGCGGCCAGGGCTTCGGCTGGTTGGGCGGTCACGCTGTGGCTCTGCCCGGCCAGGAGCAATGTCCAACAAACCAGGAGGAACCCAGTCCGGGTTATGGCCTGTTTAAATATCATGGTGAGGCGGTCTTCATGGGGTTGCGTCACTGCCCAGCAAACCAACCTGCTCGGGTTTGGCCAGCAGATGCGGGATGGCCACATCTTCATATTGATTATTCACCAGAACCACATTCCGTGCGCCAGGACCGACCTGCACCCCAGTGGTGGAATGCGCGACATGGTTGTCATCCACCACGACATCCACAAAGCGCACTTTGCCATCATCGTGCGGCCGTGGATCCGCACTCGGCGGAAACGCCACCCGCTGGTTGTAGCTCAGTTGATTGGCTTTGACGATGATGCCCCGCCCGCCGGGCACCGGATGAGGTGTCACGTCATTGACGAAGACCAGCTTGCGCCCGTATTGCGCCGAGCCAAATTTGGTGATGCGCAGATTGCCGTCGGTGAGGCCGACAAAACTAAATGGCAAATTGCCCTCCGGGTTGTTGCCGTGCGGGCCGATGCCGGGATGATAGCTGTTGGCATAGGCCACCTCATTGTAGCAAAACCGCACAAACCAACCACTCTGCCCCCACAGTCCCTGGTTGCGCTCCACCCGGCAGCTATCGATGGTAAAATCAAAAAAGCTGCCATAAAGCTGGGAGAAGGCGCTGCAATCCGAGCCCGAACATTTGTAAACCACCATATGACGCATTAACAGCCACAATCCCACCGTGCTGCCAGTGGTGGGAGGAACCTCCCAAGGGCGATCCACGGTGAACTCGGTGGCCGTGTTATGGGTTATCGTGCGGTACTGCCCGGAGCCAGGACCATCAAGCACCATCACCGCCAGGCCGGTAAATTCATCTGGCCGGGCCTTGATGCCAGCCAGGGTGAGCGTTTGACCGGACACCAGGCTGGGAAGCCCGAACCAGGCGATGTTGCTTTGCGCGCTGGCCGTGGGCAGGGCGCTGATGTCCAGGGTCATGGCCTCGCGTTCGCCCCGCACAAAATTATAACTGCGGTTATGTGCCGAATAGACATATTGCATGCCGATATTCCCGTAGCCCCAGGAGGCCGAGGCCCGGATTTCATTGTTCGCACAAACCTCGTAATGTGCGCCACCGCCCAGTTCCACCCAGCAATACCCCATCTCATTCCCGAATAAATTTCCAGTTTCCCGGGCATTCACCAGATTGCGCAGATGAATTTGCCCGCCCTGGGCCAGGCAGTCACTCAGTTCAAAATTCTCCACGCCAGTGAGTCGGAGAATATGCGCACCGTCACCGTCAAACTTGCTGGGTTTGACGATCCGCCCCGCAGCGTTCGTGACCACATTCCACAGCGCCGGCTCACGATCCGGATGACTGCACATCAGCCAGTGCTGAAAGTTTACCCGGCGGAAAAACACATCCCGGGATGCCTTTTGCCGGAGGGGTTTTAATGCCGGCGGCAGGTCGGTATTGGCGGACAGCCCGGTGAACAGGGTGTCCACTTTGCGAACGATGAGGGTCAAATCCTCAACCGCATATCGGGAAATGCCATACATCGCTCCAGGAGTAAAATCGGCCAGGCGATGGGGTTCGTCCACCGGCCATTGGAGCACCGTGCTGTCCCGGCTGGCGCCGCGCAGAATGGTGCGCTCCGGCAGAATGAGGTAATTGGTCAGCCGGTAATTACCCCAGGGGAGGTAGACGATGCCGCCGCCGTTGGTGCCAGCCGCCGTCAGGGCAGCGCGCAGGCTGGCGGTGTCATCCGCCACACCGTCACCGTGCGCGCCATAGGATTTGACATTAAACTCGCGGTCGGGCCAGACGTCAGGCGCTTTGATTTCCACCACCAACGGCCCGCCCCAGCCCGCCGGGCCGCCGAAGCCATTATGAATCCACAGGTCGGCCCGCCCCGTGGCCAGCTCCCCGGGCAGCCGGGCGAGCAAAGAGAATCGCTCAGTATTGGTCACGGCCAGCTCAAGCCACTGGCCGTCGGCGATGTGCAGCACTGCGCGGGGACGGCCCAAATCGTGCGGGAGGAGGAAGTTTTTGCCGATGATTTGCACCAGCGCGCCGGGGGGCGCTTGGTTTTGGGTCAGGCCCGGACTGAGTTGCACGGGTTGCATAAACCACAATTCCGGCCGGTTCAAGACTACGGGCCGGCCTGCGGAGGATCCATCTTGAACGGTGGCTTGAAACAGTCCGGGAGCATAACTGTCCGGCAGTTGAAACTTCAGGGAATTGTCGGTCGCTTGGATGGCCGGGCAAGCCGTGCGCGGTTCCGGCGGAGCTGTGGGAAAACCCGGATGCTCAGCCGGCCCATCAGGCAGACGGCCCGCCGCCACATGGGCAGTTTCCGCCAGCCCACCCCCATAAAGCAGCACCACGTTGCCAGGTTCAACACTGTCGGGTGCCCAGAAAACGACTGGTTTGGCGGATAAAGCATTTCCGGTGACCAGGCCCAGCCATAGCGCCAGCCAAAGAAACTGTTGAGTCATAAAGAAGAGATTTAATTGATTCTACCCTGGGCATCGGGCCATTGGTCGGTGCGAAAGGGCGAGGCCGGCAGACCAGCCCGGTTGTAAAGATTGCAGCGGGGTGAATTGGCCCAGCCATAGCGCACCGCCACGGGACGAGTCACCTGCGGATTCGATACCATCACGCAGTCATTTTCAATCCGGGCCTCAGCGGCCACCCAGCGCTTATCCTCACCGGCCACATAGAAGCCAATCAGTTTATCCGAAGGAAACGGTTGGACTCCGGGTGCCCGCCAGGGTGACTGTCCTATGACCAAACCTCCGCCCGTTTCGCGGAAACGCACCCGGAGCTCGCCGCTGGGTTCGACCGTAAAACTCTGATACAAGGGACCGGAAGCCACCACGGATTCTTGGTAAACAAGCTTTTTTGCTGCCAGCGCAAGCCTCACTCCCACATCTACTTTGTCAGCCGGATGCACATCATTTGGATTGCCCACATCGATGGTGATGGCCATGGCCGTGCGGGGCGCACTAAGGCTCAGGAGTTGGGCCTCCCGCAACCATGGCCAGCCGCTCTGGGCCACGGGCACTGGGTCCGCCCCGTTGCCAGGCAGTTGAACATATAAAAATGGCAAATCGTCGCCGCGGGAAAATCCGGCCGACTGCCATTGTTGCCGCCAATCCGCAATCAAACGGGGAAACAACTTGCGATAAGCCAGGCCGGCGCTCCCATTGTTTTCCCCTTGGTACCAAATAATCCCGCGGAGGGCGAAAGGTGCCAGGGGGGCAATCATACCGTTGAAATTAACCGTGGGCGTGGCTGGTCGGCGGGAAGGACTCGGCAGGCCCATGGGATCGGGATTGGATGGTTCCGGGCTTGCCGGTTGCGGCTTGGGACCAACTGCACGACCAGCCGCCTTGTCAGCGTTGTACTGTTTCAAGGCGAGGTTGTAAGCGGGAGCGACCTCAACTTGCCATTGCTTCAAATTCAGTTCATAGGTGGTTTCTAGTGCCGGATGCGCTTGAACTTTTGCGGCCTGCACCAATGCCTCATTCCAGCGGTCCAAGGTCGGTTTTAGGGGGGGATTTTGCTTGAGCCCAACCAGACTGATCCAGGTTTCAATGTCGGTTCCGCCCCAGGGAGCCTGCAACACGCCCACCGGGCAATGCTGATCTTGCCGGATTTCCCGGGCAAAAAAATACGCCACGGCGGAAACATTTTTGGCGGTTTCGGGTGTGGTGGTTTCCCATGTGCCCGCGCAATCTGTTTGCGGTACGGCCGCCGTTTTGCGCGCCACACTAAAAAAGCGCAATTGTGAATCGCGCGCCTGCGGGAGGACCTGGGCCGCATTGTGGGCGGAATTCAAAGGAAAGCCCATGTTGGATTGGCCCCCCGCAAGCCATACATCGCCCACCAGCACGTCCGTTAATACAACGCGACCGGACGGGCCCACCACCACCAAATCCCGCCCGCTGTCGCTGGCGGCAAGGGCATTGAGCCGCACCAGCCACCGACCGTCTGACGCGGTGTTGGCAAGGCAGGTCTGACCGGCAAATGTTACCGTGACCAACTCGCCGGGAGTGGCCCAGCCCCAGATCGGGATTGCGCTTTCACGCTGCAACACCATGTGGCTGGCCAACACGTGTGGCAGCCGGATTTCGGCGTGCAGGGAGGCTAATGCCGTTAGACAGAGGGCGAATAGCCCCGGTGATTTGCATTTCAACATAGTTTTTTGACAAGCCCTGCCGGGCGCTTTGACACCACCGGCCTGCAGACTTTTTATGATTATTATATGGAATGAGACGCAATGGCCGGAGAAAAAGTAAGCGACTATTTTGCGTCGCCGACGGTGCAAATTGCGTCATCCCGGGTTGATTAGAGGAGTCCGTGCCGTAATATCAAGGCGTAACAAGGATGCGATAAAACGCGCGGGCACCGGCCATGCCGTTCGCATCCGTAAATGTTAGCACCGAGCCGGTGCCGGTCTGCGGGGGTGCGACCGTGGTCCAGCCCAATCCCGGTTGGGGACTATCCGCGCGCTGCAATTGATAATCATGCCCGGGATATCCTTGAATGCTTGCGTGAAAAACCGCACTGGCCGTGGAGGCTTGCTTGATTTGAATCGCCGAACGGAGCAGCAAGGTGCCGCGATTTACCAAATTAACCGGCAAGGTTTGGGCGCCTGTCATCAAGTCAAGGACGCCATTGTTGATAAACAGACTGTTGCTCGCCATGAGCAGGGCTCCGCCAGCGAAGCACATTGTCCCGTTGTTGGTCACAATTCCTGTGAACCTCAGCAGACCGTTCGTCACGAGGACGGCACCGTCATTGACCACGATATTGCTAACCATACCGTAACCGCGCAAGCTGCCGCCAGCGGCCACATGCAGCCGGCCACCAGCAATTACCCCTCCAACCAGCTGCAGCGTGGCATTGGAAGCAACCTCCACCATGCTGCTGGCGCTGTTGGTCCCGCTTATGCCCAGAATTCCCGCCTGAACCAAAATGGGGCCCGAGAAACGACCGATGCCACTGAGTAATTCCAGGCCCGTTCCGGCTTTGGCAAGGCCAAGGGCGCCCCCATCAACGGCCGCATTTCCACTAATAAGCCCGCTGAAAGTACCCGAACCATTATTAACACCCACCGTAAGACTCCGGGACCCCGCCCAATTCACCCCAGAATTCAGCGAAATGAGAATGTTTCCCGCACCGGTAAGCGCATCCACATAAACCGGGTTTCCGTTCCACATGTCAAAGGTCGCGGTGGCATCAATCGACAGGCTCGCCAGATTATTGGTCCAAATCCCGCCCTGATTGGCCCCGTTCCGCAAGGTCACACCATTCTGCAAAACCAGACTGCCACCCGTCATGGAGAAGGAATCCGGATTCCCCCCACCACTATTGTCCAAACCGATAGTTCCCGCCCCCGTGAAGATAATAGTCCCCTGATTAATAAAGTTTCGGCCCAGAATGTTTGCTGGAGCGGTATAGACGGATGCGAAGGTCGAATCAATATTGAACGCAACAGCGGCTTGCGGCAGGGCGCTGGCGGCAACCCACTCGCTCCCCCCGGTGAGCGGCAGCCAAATATTAGTGTCCTGCTGTTGAAAAACGGTAGTTGCACAACTGGCGAAATAGGCCGAACTGGACGCCCCGTTAAGGAGTT
>CAIZWI010000351.1 GCA_903936645.1 uncultured Verrucomicrobia subdivision 3 bacterium | reverse complement strand
GATCGCAAAAAAGTGGGGGCGGAGGACCGTACCAGCCTGATCGCCAAGGGCGAAGGGGTGTTCGCCGGCGATTTTGGCAACGAAGGCACCGGCGGCCACAGTCATTTGGTTTACCAGTGGAAAACGGGCGCCCGCCAGCGCTTTCTGGTCACCGCCCAGCCCACGGACGCCACCCACACGATTTATGCGGGCTACTGGTACCAGCCCGAGCAACAACACTGGCAATTGATCTCCAGTTGGAAGGCGCCTAAAGATGGTTCCTATTTGCGCGGCCTTTATAGTTTTAATGAAAACTTCGGCGGCAGCAATGGTGAGCTGCGCCGCAAGGCGTTGTTTGGCAATCAATGGTTTCACACGGCCGATGGCCAGTGGCATGAGCAAACCACCGCGACCTTCAGTCATGACCCCACCGGAAAAACCAGCCGCTTGGATCGGTTCATGGGGGTTGAGGACGGCCAGTTTTTCCTCTCCAACGGCGGTTTTATTCCTGGTTTCACCAAATTCGGCGAACTGTTCACCCGGCCGGGCACTGGTCATCCCCCGGCAGATTTTCCGGCTGGCGTATTATCGTCCCAATAAATGGCCACGCCCAAACCTTTCTGCATCGGCGCCCAGCACTCCGGCTGCGTTGCTAACTAGATTCACCCCATGACCGCCAACCGTGACCAAAATATTTTATTCGGTTGCCTGCTGGCCGTCTGGCTGTGGACGCTCGGTGCCCAAGCGGCGGTGGAGTTTCCCGGTCCCGCGCCGGGCCCCGCGCAAGCCAGTCAGGATGGCGGGGTTTTCACGCTCCAGAATGCGGCCCTGTCCTGGAGCTGGCGGGCCACGTCCGGGCAACTGGCACCCTTGCGTTTGGTGAACCAACTGACGGGTCAGGCGTTCGACCAAACCGGCACGGAACTATTCCGCCTGGGGCTCACGCCCCCGGTAACCCAAACGGGCATCGCCGTGGCCATTCGCCTGGAGCCCAACCGGGTGGTGGCCCTGGCCTCGCACAATGGGGTGGCGTGGACCGAGTTGGGCGCGTTTCCTCGTGGCGAATTTGCCGGTGAGCCGCAATTGATCCGGCTGGGCAAGCTGAATTTACATGCACAAGCGCAAGCTAACCCCGGCGATCTGGGGGCTCCCGGTGAATGCGCGATCACCGCTTTCAATCTGGCCCGCCCAGGCCTGATGCCTGACCATTTTAAATTTGTGGCCCGGGCACATCAGGGGGCGGCGCAAGAATTTCCCTGGCCGGCGGGCACGAATTGGGTTTCGTGCCGCATCGATAAAGGCACAGATCAAGGCATGTCCTGGGGGCCGGCACTGGCGCTGGTTTGGGCGGAGGGCAAAAAATTTCTGCTGCTGGGCGTGCGCGATGCCAAACCGACCATCAACCTCACCACCGCCGCCGGGGAGCAAATTCTGGAAGGGAAATTGCAGGATTATCCGTCACTGGATCTGGCCGCTGGTGAATTTCGGCTCGCCGCCCCGCCGCGTATTCTCCGCCTGGCCCCCAATCCAGCGGGGGTGCGGGTGGCCGATCGGATTGCCGGTATGGCGCTGGAGGCGGAGCTGGTTTCGGCGCGCGGTATTCACGCCCGTTGGCATGCCGAACTGCGGGATGACTCCAGTTATATTCGGCAGCAACTGGCCTTCGCCTCCCCGGAGAAAACCATGCCACTCTACGGCTTCGAGCTTGCCGATGTCCGGATGCCGGGACTACACACCATCGGCACCGTTCCTGGCTGCCCGGTGGCGGAGGGGGGCCTGTATTTTGGACTGGAAATGCCCGGGGCGCAAAATGCGGTGGATCCTAATGGGGCGCGCATCGGCTGCAACTGCCAGTTGACCCTGACACCCGCCAGTCCTTATGAATTTGGCTGGGTCACCGGCGTGGCCAGCGCTGGACAGTTGCGCCGCAGTTTTCTCTATTACGTGGAACGCGAACGCGCCCGGCCCTCGAGTCCGTTCTTGCATTACAACTGCTGGTATGACCTCGGCTTTTCCGTGGATGCGGAAAAAATGCTGGATGTCGTCAGTAACTTTGACCGGGAAATGGTGAAACAGCGGGGCGTGCCCGTGCAATCCTATCTCGTGGATGATGGCTGGGATGATCCCAGCCGGGGGTTGTGGGCCGAAAACCTGGAAAAATTTCCCGGTGGTTTTGCCGCGCTTAAAACCCGGATGGACCAATTCAACGCCCACCTGGCCATTTGGATTTCGCCGCTGGGGGGCTATGGCGGTGCGGAAGAACGCACGGCGGACGCGCAAAAAATGGGCCTCGTTCCCGCCGGAACCAATCTGGATCTCGCCTATCCCGGTTACCAGCAATGGTTCCAAAACCGGTGCCTCCAACTCATGCGGGAGGCGGGCGTCAACGCCTTTAAATGGGACCGGGCCGGCGAAGGTGTCAGCCCCCATTTCATGGCCCTGCTGGATATTGCCAAAAACCTGCGCCGGCAGAACCCCGCCGTATTCATTAACGTGACGGTCGGCACCTGGCCCTCGCCGTTTTGGTTGAATTTTGTGGATTCCACCTGGCGCAATGGCAGCGCTGATGTGGGCTGGGCGGGCGTGGGGGATGACCGGGAGCGCTGGCTGACCTTTCGCGATGGGGAATGCCGGCGCATGTTTGTGCAAAAATCCCCGCTCTATCCGCTCAATTCCATTATGGCCCATGGCCTGGTCCATGGACGCTGCTTTCAAGGCGAGCGGGTGGGCCAAGCCGGCCCGCACTTGCGAAACGAGGCCCGCTCCTACTTTGCCATCGGCGCTTCCCTTCAGGAATTATACCTCACGCCGTCGATGATGACCCCGCAGGCCTGGGATGATGTGGCGGCTGCCGCCCGTTGGGCGCATGCCCAGGCCGATGTCCTGGTGGATTCCCACTGGGTCGGCGGGGACCCGCTGAAACTGGAAATATACGGTTATGCGGCCTGGTCTCCGCGCCAGGGCACGTTGATGCTCAGAAATCCCGATAATCGTCCGCAAACGGTTGGTCTGGATGCGGATACCCTCTTTGAACTGCCTGCCGGGGCCGGGAAAACCTATGCTCTGACCACCCCATATCCCGACCAGCGGGTGCAGTCATTGCGCTTGGAAGCCGGCCAGCCCCAGCGCCTCACCCTCCAGCCGTTTGAGGTTTTGGTGTTTGATGCCCAACCGGCTACCCCCGTTGTAAAACCGCTCTAAAACCATCCCCGGGCTTCCCTGCCAAAAATGAAAATGAAATTGTTCCTCCTCATGCTTGCCGGCGGGCTCATAAGCAGCACGCCGTTGCGGGCGCAGCATCTCTGGTGGGACCTCGCCGGGCAAGGGGAGGGCACCTGCCTGTACGGCGAAATCACCGTGCTGGCCACCCAGCCGACCACCTATTATTGCGGAGCCAACTGGCATCCGGGCGAGCCCGCCGGCGGGTATTGCGGCATCCAGCACAATGATCCGCAGGAACGCCGCACCATTTTTTCCATCTGGGATACCTCGCCCACCCTCCACCCCGTCGTGAGTGCCGCCGGTCCGCAAACGATCCATGGTCGCTTTGGCGGGGAAGGGGAGGGCGGTCACACCCACATGCTTTGGAATTGGCAGACCAACGAGACCTTTCAATTTTACGTGTGCAAGCAACCGGGTTCGGAACCGGATACCACGGCGGCGCGTTACTATATTTTCGACCCGGCCCGGCACCAATGGCTCGCCGTGGCCACCATCACCAGTCCGAATGGCGGCAAGCACGCGGTCACCACGCTGGGCGGTGGTGTGAACTCCTTTCTGGAAAACTTTTCCGGCCAGGATCCGGAGCGGCCCCGCCTGGCCCTGTATCGGCTTTGGTTGGGACCGGACGCCCGGCACTTGCGGTGCCTCACCCGCGCCCGGGGGGATGGTAAGTGGGGGGAATTGCACGACACTTATTTTCTGGCGGCGGGAGGCACCAATGAGCTTGGCACCGTATTTACGAATTTAGCCTCCGCTTACGGGGAACCCGTGTTTGGTCACAACCACCGGGGCCTGGCCCTGCCGCCCATCACTGACCGGCCCCTATCCGCCGATTTAATCCATCAGCTCGCCGGTTTGACGAATTCCGCCACCGGGTCCGCCGAGGATCAATCCTGTGTCCAACCCGCACCCGAAGTCATGGCACAGGCGGCGGGAGTCAAGCTGCCACCCCGTCCGTGGCATGTGGTGAACATCTGGTGGGATTTTAATAAACCAGTCGAACATTTCACTGCCCTCGAGGTGCCGGTGACCATCGACCGGGACATCCCCGATGCTTATAATTTGTATGTCTCCCCGTGCGGGATTGCGGAGATCAACCAATTGCAGTTTTACGGCGGTTTGCAATCCAATATTAATGGCTGGCGCAACGCCACCAATCACGAGCGCATTTTTCCCGGTCACGGCGCCATTTTCTCGCGCTGGTCTTCGGACAAAAAGACGCCCGTGGGCCTGGAAAATGTGCGGGTGGCCGGGGACGATTGCCTGGTCGAGAGTGCCGGTTACGAAGGCGAGTTTGCCAGTGTGCGCCGGCCCTTTGCCTGGACCAAGGGGACGTACACTTGGTGTGTGGAAAAAGGTGCCACCGAGGTCCTGGATGGACGGACCAACACCTGGTTCACCTGCCGGGTCAAATCCGCGGATGGTTCGGTGCAGGACATTGGCAGCCTGCGGTTTGAAGGTGCGGATTTTGCGTATTGGGCGCGCCATTCCGCCTTTGTGGAAGTGTACAGTACCCAACCCAATCCCCGGCCCGGGATTCCCCAAGTGAATATTACTTTTGGGCATCCCCGCATCAATGGCCAGCCCGTGCCGTTGAAGCGGGTGACCGCCTACTATCCGCACAAGCAAGGCGAACCCGCCGCGCCGGACTGTGCCTGGGCGAGCGCGGAAGGGGATCATGTGCGGGTGGCAGTCGGGCCCATTTTCGTGCGCGATGAGGCCCGGCGCCGGCACGCTTTGCCCTTGCCGCTCCCGGCGAATGGTGCGGGAAATGAATGATTCACCTGGCCGCAGAACCATGACTCCATTAACCATGCCTTTGGCAATGACTGCCGCCGCTTCAGCCTTGGTCAGGCGGCGGAGCGGATCTGGAACTACTGAGCAATCGAATGCCCCCAAACCCCAGGCGCCATGAAATTTAGTCAGCTTGAAGAATTACTAACGGGCTTCCAGCCAGACGCAAATTCGCGATATCCCGTCGCGGTTCAACAAGCCCTGGCTCTGGCGCGTTACCTGCAGCAGCGCGCGACCACCTTGCAGACCGTTTTGGAAAAGCGCCAGCAGGCCGAGCTGGACCGCTTGCTTCAGGAACCAACCGACAAGGCAACCCTGGTGCAAATCACGGATCAGGCCTTTCGCACAGGCAATCCGCAACGCGCGGTCGAGCACCTGGTGCACATTCTTGAGGTTCAGGGCGTGCCGAGCTTTTTTGGTCCGCTGGACCGGGCCTTGATGCAAGGGTTCCAATCGTTCGGCAGTTACCTGCCCGGTGTGGCGCTCCCACTGGTGAAGGAGCATATGCAGCGGGAGACGGCGAATGTGATTCTGCCGGGGGAACGCGAATTACTCGTCCGGCATCTGGCCGCCCGCACGCAGGAAGGTGTGCGCATGAACGTGAATTTCCTCGGCGAAACCATCCTGAGCGAAGCCGAGGCCAGCCGGCGGTTGCAACAATATTTGGAAAGCTTGCAATGGCCCGAAACCGAGGTGGTTTCCATTAAGATTTCCACGCTTTACCCGCAGATTTCCCCGCTCGCCCGCGCTCATACGGTTAATGTCCTGTGTGAGCGCTTGGAACGCTTGTTCCTCACGGCGGAGCGCGCCCGGTTTACCCGCCCCGATGGCCGGGTGGTGCCCAAATTTATCTACCTCGACATGGAGGAATACCGGGACAAGGAACTAACCGCCGCCGCTTTCATGAGCACGCTGGACCGCCCGGGGCTGACCCGGATCCAGGCCGGCATCGCCCTCCAGGCTTACATTCCTGACTCCTTTGAAACCCTGCTCCAATTGCAGGCCTGGGCCCGGCAGAGAGTGGCCGCCGGCGGCGGGCGCATCACCATCCGGCTGGTGAAGGGCGCCAACTTGGAAAATGAGCGGGTCGAAGCCTCTATGCGCGGCTGGCCGCAAGCCCCCTATCAAACCAAACGGGAAACCGACGCCAGCTACAAACGCTTGCTGCACGAGCTGTTCAAGCCGGAAAACCTGGCCGCCATGAATGTCGGCATTGCCTCGCACAATCTGTTCGATGTGGCTTATGGCTTGGTGCTGGCGGGCGGGCGTAATGCTTGGGACCACGTGCAATTTGAAATGCTCGAAGGCATGGCCAACCACCAGCGCCGGGCCTTGTTTGAGCTTACCCATCATCTGCTGCTCTACGCGCCGGCCTGCAAAAAAGAAAACTTCATCAGCGCCATCGGCTACCTGGTCCGGCGGCTGGACGAAAACACCGGTCCGGATAATTTCCTGCGCCACGCCTTTAAGATTCAGGTGGGCACACCGGAATGGCAACACTTGGAACAGGGCTTTCTCGCCGCGTTTGACGCCCAGTCCGGCGTTGCCAGCCGTCCGCGGCGCTGGCAAAACCGCCAGCTGCCCCCGCCGCCCAGTCGCGCGGTGGCCAACGGCTGGCCGCAGCTGGTCAACGAGCCGGACACCGATTTTTCCCTGCCGCACAATGGCGAATGGGCGGGCCAAATCATCGCCCGTTGGCTGCCGCTATACGGACCAAATGCCGTGGAAATCCCCCTCGTGGTTGGTGGCCGGGACATCTGGCAGGACCGGACCATCCGCGAGTGCCACGATCCTTCGCGGCCCGGCATGGTTGTGGGCAAGTACCGCCAGGCCAGCCCTGAGGATGTGGCCCAGGCGGTGGCCGTCGCCGCCGCCGATCCGGACCATTGGCGGGAATTATTGCCGGCGGACCGGCGCGCCGTCCTCGGCCGGGTCGCGGAACACCTGCGGGCCGCCCGGGGTGATTTAATGGGCGCGGCGCTGGCGGATGGCGGCAAGACGCTGTCGGAAGCGGATCCGGAGGTTTCCGAAGCGGTTGATTTTGTGGAATTTTACCGGGACAACGCCCGGTGGTGGCAGGAACAGCCAGGCCTCCAGGCGCGCGGGCTTGGCGTGGTCGTGGTCGTTTCTCCCTGGAATTTTCCCATTGCCATCCCGTGTGGGGGGATCGCTGCCGCCCTCGCGGCGGGGAACACGGTGATCCTCAAACCCGCGTCCGACACGGTGCTGGTCGCCTGGGAATTATGCCAGTGCTTCTGGCGCGCCGGCATTTCGAAAAACGTCCTGCAATTTCTCCCCTGCGCCGGCCGGGATGCCGGCCATTTGTTAACCACCCACCCGCAGGTCAATGCGGTTATTCTCACGGGCGGCACCGAAACCGCCCTGGCCATGCTCCGGGCCAGCCCGCGACTGCGCCTGTTTGCGGAGACCGGCGGCAAGGATGCCACGATTGTCACCGCTGTGTCGGACCGCGATCAGGCGATCAAACACATTTTGCAATCCGCCTTTGGGCACGCGGGTCAAAAATGTTCCGCCACCTCGCTGGTGTTGTTGCAGGACGAGGTGTACGACGACCCGGTATTCCGCCGAAATCTGTGCGAGGCCGCGCAAAGCCTCACAGTGGGTTCGGCCTGGGAGCTGCCCACCAAAATGGGCCCGCTGATCCGGCCGCCCAAAGGGGATTTGGAATTGGCCCTCAAGGTTTTGGAACCCGGCGAGGAGTGGGCCCTCATGCCGGCCGCCAGCCCTGGCAACCCCTGCCTCTGGACCCCCGGCATCAAGTACGGTGTGCAGCCGGGCAGTTTCACCCACTTGACCGAATTTTTCGGCCCGGTGCTGGCCGTGATGCGCTTTGTCAATCTGGCCGAAGCGGTGGACTTGGTCAACCAAACCGGTTTTGGACTTACCAGCGGCCTGGAGAGTCTCGATGAACGGGAATGGGATTACTGGCGGAATCACGTCCGGGCGGGTAATTTGTATATTAACCGTCCGACCACCGGTGCCATAGTGTTGCGCCAGCCATTTGGTGGCCAGGGCAAATCCGTTTTTGGGGCCGGCATGAAAGCGGGTGGACCCAATTACGCTGCCCAATTCATGCATTTCACCGACGGCCCGGCCGTTCCCCCGGCGGGACCGCCGGCTGATCCGGTCGCCGCAAGGTTGTGCGCGGCATTGCGCCCGCAAAACCATCCCGCCGCGGACCGCCTGGCCGCCGCTGCCCTAAGTTATGAAACCGCCCGCCGTGAGGAATTTGGCCGGGAACAGGATGCCTTCCAGCTTGTGGGCCAGGACAATCTGCGTCGTTATCTCCCGTGCGGCCGGGTGCGCATCCGGTTGCATGCCGCCGACAACCTCTTTGATATCTGCGCCCGGGTGCTCGCTGCCCATATCACCGGCTGTGCCGTCACCATAAGTCTGCCCGCCGATGGGACGGAACCCGCTCCCGCGCTCTTGCCCCAGCTGGCCCAAAGCTTCCCAACAGTCCGGGAAACGGACGACGAACTGGCGGCCGTGATTGGGGCGGGCCAGGCCGACCGCGTCCGTTATGCAGCTCCGGAGCGAGTGCCGCTCAATGTGCTCCAAGCCGGCAATGAAGCCGGTGGTTGTGTGCTCAGCACGCCCGTTTCCGGTGCGGGCCGGCTGGAAATGCTGTGGTACGTGCGCGAACAAAGTATCAGTATCGACTACCATCGGCACGGCAATCTGGGACTTCGTGCGGCCGAACCACGCGCGCCCATTCTGTGAAAAACCTAATCATGCCCGGCTTTTTTAAAACGAATTGCGGTCAGCCGCCTGCCTCGCACTTTATTTTTGCCATGTCCCCTGCTTAACTTAAAATAATATGATTCCCCTAATGACTCATTTCCGGCGCCTGGGCCTCACCGTTGCCGCCGCCGTGCTCCTGGCCGCCGGCCAGCCGGCCGCGCACGCCGCCTCCACGTTTGCCGTCGGCGACCAGGATTTTCTGCTGAATGGCCGCCCGTTCCTGATCAAAGCCGGGGAAATGCATCCGGCGCGGGTGCCTCACGAATATTGGGCGGACCGCCTGCGCATGATCCACGCCATGGGGCTGAACACGGTTTCGATTTACGTTTTTTGGAACCAGCATGAGCCCCGCCCTGGCGAATTTAATTTCACCGGGGACGCAGATATCGCCCAGTTCGTGCGGCTGGCTCAAAAGGAGGGTTTGTGGGTCATCCTGCGGCCCGGTCCCTACTGCTGCGCCGAATGGGAGTTTGGCGGATATCCGTGGTGGCTGCTCAAGCAACCTGGGTTGAAAGTGCGCAGCCAGGACCCCGCCTTCTTGCAGGCGGCTGGCGCCTATCTGAAAAAGCTCGGTGAACAACTGGCCCCCTTGCAGATCACTCATGGCGGCCCAATCATCCTGGTCCAGGCGGAAAATGAATACGGAAGTTATGGTCAGGACCACGTTTACATGGGCAAGATTCGTGACTTGGATCGTGCCGCTGGCTTCGACGTGCCGTTATTTACGGCGGATGGCGGGGGGCGCATGATGGAAGGCGGCCATTTGCCGGATGCCTTGCCCGGCTTAAACGGCGGCGGCGGACCGGAAATCATGAAGGAAGTGGGCAAATATCGTCCCACGGGTCCGTGGTTCGTTCCAGAATTTTACCCCGGCTGGCTGGATCACTGGGGGGAAGCGCACGCCCGGGTCGGGATTGATGGTTTGATTGAGGAAACCGAATGGAAACTCACGAACCGCGTTTCATTTTGCTACTACATGATTTATGGCGGCACTTCCTTTGGCTTTATGTCCGGGGCCAATTACGGCGGCCACTTTCAGCCGCAGCCCACCAGTTATGACTATGATTCACCGATTGATGAAGCCGGCCGGCCCACTAAAAAATTCTTCGCCCTGCGGGAGGCCTTCCAGCGGCACCTCGCCCCGGGCGAAGTCCTGCCCGATGTCCCCGCCACACCGCCGGTGGCCATTATTCCGAAAGTTGAACTGACTGAATCCGCGAGCTTGTTCGATAACCTGGGCACACCGGTCAAAGCCGCGCATCCGCTTAGTTTTGAGGACCTCGACCAAGGGTACGGTTACGTCCTCTACCGCACCCAACTGGCGGGCCCCGCCAACGCCACGCTCAAAATCAAGGAATTGCGGGATTATGCGGTGGTGTGTTTGGATGGCCATCGCCTGGGCACCCTGGACCGCCGCCATAAGCAGGATTCCCTGCCGCTGGTCCTCACCAATGCCTCGGGCACGCTGGATATCCTCGTGGAGAACGGCGGCCGCATTAATTACGGCGGTGAGCTCCCGCGCAATCACAAGGGTATCATCGGCTCCGTGCTGCTGGACGAGCGGGAATTGACCGGTTGGGAAATGTACCGTTTTCCCTTCAACGAGGTCGCCTCCCTGACCTTCAAACCCGGCGCCAACGCGCTCGCACCAGCGGTGCACCGTGGCACCTTTAATCTGGCCATGCCGGGCGATGCCTTTCTGGACATGCGCGGCTGGGGCAAGGGCATTGTCTTTGTCAACGGTCACAATTTGGGCCGCTACTGGTACATCGGTCCGCAGCAGACCCTCTATTTGCCGGGGGTATGGCTGAAACCCGGGACCAATGAGTTGGTGGTGTTCGAACAAATCAAAGAGGCTGTCACCAGTGTGGCTGGCCTGCCGGCCCCCGTCTTGGACGTGCTTAACCCGGATGTCACCGCCACGGTGCGTGGTCCCCAGAAGCAACCCACGCTGACGCCAGCCGCCTTGGTGAAAGCCGGCACGCTGGCGGATGTTCGCACCGCGCAGACGATCAGTTTCCCTGCCACTCCCGCCCGCTACCTGTGTTTGCAAGCGCTTTCATCGCATAACGGGGATGATTTCACGACGCTCGCCGAACTGGATGCCCTGGCCGCCGATGGCCAGCCGGTTTCCCACCAGGGGTGGAAGGTGATTTATGTGGATAGCGAGGAGAATTTTGCCGAGGGCGATCTGGCGGAAAATGTTTTCGATGGGGACCCTGAATCCTATTGGCATAGCTTGTGGAGCGCCCCCCACACGCCGCATCCCCACACCCTCGTGCTCGACCTGGGCGGCGAACACTCCCTCACCGGGGTGCGCCTGCTGCCCCGGCAGGACTCGGTCAATGGACGGATCAAGGATTACCAGCTTTATTTGAGCCCCACCCCATTTTGAGGCGCCGACCCGCTTTGCGCCGCGGGCCAGCAAATGGGTTTGGCTTGCCCAACCGCCGGCCCATGCTGTTTCATGCTGCGCATGAACGCTGACATGGCCCGGTTGCAGCGCGCCCCCCGCGACCAGGCGCGCTGGCAAAAGGCGCAGGAACAACTGCTGGGGGGCCGGTTCGGCCCGGCGCTGGCCAATTACCGCGAACTGTCCCGGCATTATCCCGGCATTGCCGAGTTGTGGTTCGAGCTGGGCAATTCCGCGGTTGGGGAACTGGATTTTGTCCGGGCCAACCAGGCTTACCGCCGGGCGCGTGAGCTGGCCCCGGCCAACGCCAGTCTCCTGGGTCTCATTGGTCAGCAATACCAAAGTCTCCGCCAGTTGGATGATGCCCGCCAGTGCTACCAGCTGGCCCTGGCCGCCGCGCCGGATTCGGTGGATGCCCGGATCAACCTCGCCGTATGGTATGAAAAGGAGCGGCGCCTGGACGAAGCGTGGGAATGTATTGCCGCCTGCCTGGCCCGGCATCCCCGCGATGATCAGGCCCGGTATTTTCGCGCCCTCCTGCTCCATCGCAAGAAAGCCAACACCGAGGCGGAATCCGCCTTGCGTGACTTGATCCAGGACGGTCCGCAATATCCCTATGTAAAATATGCCGCGCCCCATTTGCTCGGCGTGGTGCTGGACCAATTGGGCCAGTACGACGAGGCCATGCGCTGGCTGAACCTCGCCAAAAACCAGGTCCGCACCATTACCGATACCACCCGGCTGGAGCAGGCCTATGATGCCGGCGATCGCCGCCGGCGCGACATGCTGGCCGGGCTCACGCCCGAAATGATTCGCCGCTGGCGTCAGGAACCACCCGCCTCCGTGGAACCATATCAGATTGCCTTTCTCGGGGGGCATCCGCGCAGTGGCACCACGCTGCTGGAGCAAATTCTGGATGCGAATCCCGGCGTGCTGGCGTTTGATGAGCCGACCGCTTTTTTGCACGAAGTGGAAAAGCCCCTGCAATTCTCGCCCGCCACTCCGGCGGCCGTCCAATTGGACCAGCTCTCCACCGCCCGGCGGCGCGAAATGCGGCAGCGTTATGTGAAAAGTTTGTTGCGCGAAGTGCCCGGCCAGCCGGTGCAGCGGGTGCTGGTGGATAAAAACCCATCCCCCACGATGGCCCTCAACCTGTGGCTGCGGGTGTTTCCGGAATTGAAAGTGATCATCGCCTTGCGCGATCCGCGGGATGTCCTCATCAGTTGTTATTTCTTAAACATCATGCTGAATGCCACGAACGTGAACTTTCTGAGCATGGAACGCACCGCGCGGCATTATGCTGATTTGATGGATGTCTGGCTGCGCCTCCGCGATTTGGGCGGCTTTGACTGGCTTGAGTCGCGCTATGAGGACGTGGTGGAAAATCTGCCCGCGGAAGGCCGGCGGGTGACGGAATTTTTGGGGCTGCCCTGGCATGCCAACCAGGCCCGCTCTCATGAAACGGCCCGGCGCAAAGTGCTTTACGCTCCCACTTACCACGATGTTACCCAGCCGGTCTATCGGCGTGCCATTGGCCGGTGGGAACGTTATGCCGCGGCCCTGGCCCCGGTGCAGTCGCAACTGGCGCCCTATTGCCGCGCCTTTGGCTATCCCGTGTGAGTCCGAGCGCCACTGACACTCCCCCAAATGTGGTATGGTGGCATTTTTTTTTGGTGTTAATTTTAACGAGGTTTAAATTAGGAAGTAAACCGAACGGAAAACATTTTCCGCAGCATTAAGTTTGAAATATTGTTTTGCCATGCATTTCGCGCCCGGAATGAGAATATCAAT
Source organism: uncultured Verrucomicrobia subdivision 3 bacterium (assembly GCA_903936645.1). GTDB lineage: Bacteria > Verrucomicrobiota > Verrucomicrobiia > Limisphaerales > UBA11358 > UBA11358. Next base: position 10,179 of record CAIZWI010000351.1, on the reverse strand, counting down.
TCCGCAAGTAACCTCCCCTCCCAAACCCTGAACTGAAGCCATGAAACGATCCTTATTCACGAACCATTTAAAATCCACCCTGCTCGCGGTGCCGGCCTCGGCCCTGATGCTGGGTGCCGCCCAGGCCGGCACGACCATTGGTTTAAATTTCCAAAGCTGGTATTATGACTCCGGTGCTTCTCCGCAAACCATCGGTTTTGGGGCAGGCTATCAAACCACAGGTTTTCCGGTCACGGCCAAGGCCTTCGGTGTCGACCCGGCGAATTGGGTCAATACCGATCCCCTGAACTGCCAGGCGGCCGTCGACCTGACCCTCTCCTTGGGGCCGGTCGCCACCCCGATTACGGCGGTGTTTAGCGCGGTAAATCCTTGGGAGAGCGATATTGGCAATTTGGAAAACAAACCGGACGAATGGAATGGACCTGCCTCGGTCCTCCCCGGTAATGACGAAGTAACTTGGAGTTTTGAGGATAATACCGGCTGGACCAATACCTTGTCCGGCATTAGTGCCGCTTTTCCCCACGGCTATGTCGTCGGTTTGATTGGTTGTACCAAATGCACGACCAGTTCACGGGTGAGTCTCTCCGATGGCGCCAGCGTCAGCACCAACCTGCCTTTTGGCACGATTTACACTGCTGGTAATGCGAGCTTTAACGGCCCGGTGGGCCTGTTGACTTTTCCGCAATTGACCAGTGATTCCATTACCTTTGGCGCGGTCAGCCGCGGCGTGAGTTCCGCCCAAAGCTGCGCGCTGGCAGGGTTTATTATCACGGATCAACCCGTGGTTACCCGCGATCCCAAAAGTGTCAGCGTGAACCAGGGTTCGACCCTGACCTTGTCGGCCTCGGTCATCGGGGTGACGAATGGGCTGGGATATCAATGGCAGCTTAATGGATCACCGATTCCTGGGGCCACCAACGCCGTTTATGCCAAGGCGGCCGTAACCACTGCCCTGGATTCTGGCAGCTATGCCCTGGTCGTTACCAATCTCTACGGCGCCGCCACCAGCGGTGTGAGTGTGGTCACCGTCAACGCGGTCGCATCTCTCGCCACGGATCTGACGGGTGCCACCAGCACCATCTACGCGGGCAGCACCTTTTCCGGCTGGAGCGTGGTTGCTTCGGGCGCCCTGCCTCTGTCTTATCAATGGTACAAGAACGGCACTCCCGTCGCCGGAGCCACCAACGCCACCCTTACCCTGTCCGGGGTGACGACGGCGGCCAGTGGTAAATACGCCGTTACCGTCACGAATGTTTTTGGCAAGGCGAAGAGCACCACCAATCAGTTGGTCGTGCTGGCGGCGCCTGATTTGTACACCACCGACGTGGCTCAGAGCGCCCCTTCGGCTTACTGGCCCCTGAATGAGGCCAGTGGCGCCCTGCTGGCGCTTGATTATTCCGGTTACAATAACAGTGGCACCAATACCGGCGGCACTGCGCCAGGAGCCAGCGGGCCGACGCTGCCTGCGCAGCAGGGCTTTGCCGCGGGCAAGCTGGCCTATCAGTTTGATGGGGCCTCCTCCTATATCGCGTGCGGCACGGCACCCTCGGTGTCCGGCACTTCCGACTTCACTGTGGAAGCCTGGATCAACACGGTGTCGACCGCCAACGGAGTCATTATCCAACAGCGGTCCCCCTCCGGTTACAACGGCGAGTATCAACTGATGGTCAACGGCGCCGGCACCGTGGGCCTGTTCCTTTATGGGAATGGCGGCTACCAGTTTAGCGGCATCACTTCCTCCCGCACGGTGAACGATGGGCTCTGGCATTACGTGGCCTTCGAGCGCAGTGGCACGAATGGATTCCTTTATATCGACGGCACCCTCGCCGCCAGCGGCACCGGCACCCTGGCGCCGCTCGACGCCACCATTCAAACGTATATTGGGGCCGACGTGCGTGGTTCCACCTCCTACTTCAACGGGCTGATGTCGGACGTCGCCATTTACCCTTACGCCTTGTCGGTTCATGCCATCACGCTGCACGCTTACAACGGCCAGTATGGCAACGCTCCCTTCTCCATGAGCTTTGTTTCCGGTGGTTTTATCGCGGACACCAAGCCCGTGGGCACTCTCCACCCGGCTCTGGCCCACAATGTGGGTTGGACCAACACGATTAATGACGGGAATACCCAGACCCGCAACGGCGTGGCCGTATTCGCCGGCAGCAGCCAGGTGGCGGCACCGGCCGACCCGGATTTCAATAGCACCAATGGCACCATTATGTTCTGGGTTCAGGCCAATGCGCCGCTGCCTGGCTCCGGCTCCGAAGGGGCCATGCTGTTTGATCGCCGGACGACCACCGGGGCGGTGATTGTGCTTTATAACGACGGCACCATTTACTGGCAGGGTCAGGCTGGAAGCCGCAACACCGTCGCCGCCGGTTATGTTCCGGACAACAACTGGCATCACGTGGCCGTTTCCTATGGCCAGACAACCAATGATACGATCGCCATTTATGTGGATGGCGCGCTGGCTGGTTCGGTGGCGGTCACCAACGCCTGGTCGTGGCCGACCAATCAGGAAGTCGAAATCGGCTTGTCCCATGACTCCTACTGGAAGCACCTGTATGGCCAAATGGATGATGTCCGGATCTATAACCGCGTTTTGTCCGCGACTGAAGTCGCCTCGGTTTATAGCAGCGATGCCCTGGTCGACACCTCGGCCTTGAAGGCGCGTTACAACTTCGACACCGGCAGCGTGGGCACCAGCCTTAACTGGCCGGTGGGCTCGTTGTACAGCTCACCGGTACTCGGTGCCGGCGCGGTTTGGACGCCCGTGACCAATGCGGTTCCCCCGTACCCGCTCTTCGCCCCGGGTGCCATGCCCGCCGCTCCGGCCGTGTTTTATCGCGCCGGGTTTTGATCGGTTGTGAGGGTTTTCGGTCATCGCCCCCGGTCAGAACGGCCGGGGGCGATTCAGAAAAACCACGGTTTGCCAAATCTCAAATTGCCAGTGGCTTGAAAATGCAATAATTTCGTTTTGTAAACTTGTTACGATGAAAATGAAGTGCAACTTCCGCAGTGTTAAACCGAACCAGGCAGGGTTTACCCTGATTGAATTGCTTGTGGTGATCGCGATTATTGCCATTCTCGCCGCCATGCTGCTGCCAGCGCTGGCCAACGCCAAGGATAACGCCAAACGCACCGTCTGTGTTAATAATGAGCGCCAGCTCATCATGGCCGCACACTTGTATGCCAACGATGCCAGCGACCGCCTGCCTTACCCGAATTGGAACCCGCCCTGGAATCAGGGCTGGCTTTACGATGGTTCCGCCGGCAGCCCGCCGGATCTTTCCTCCGCCCCTTACAACGTTAATCCCAACCTCGCCTACCAGGGCGGTGTTGGTAACAACAAAGGCGGTCTCTTATGGCCGTTCCTCAAAAATATTGCCAATTACAAATGTCCCACGGACCTGAGCACCACTGCTGCGGGTTACATCATTCGTGCCAATAAACTATCGACTTATGTCATGAATGGTGCGCTCTGCGGCTTTGGTGCCCTGCCCAATTCCAGTTACAAATTAACCGATTTTCGCCAGGATGCCTTTATTGCTTGGGAACCCAATGAATACACTCCCTCCGGCACCACCGCTTATAATGATGGGTCCAATTATCCCAACCCCGCCACCGACGCCGCTTTGGGCGTTCGCCATGGCAAGAAGGGCGGCATTGTCATGTGCGTTGCCGGCAACACCCAGTTTGTAAAATCAACGGATTGGTCCAACCTGGCGCTGAGCTCCACTAAGAATAGTGTTTGGTGCAATCCTGGCACGCTTACCGGACATTGAGACAGGTTGCAACCTGAACCGCGTCTGGATGCCGATCCTCTGGCTAAGCGTTTAAACAATTAACTCGGTTCACTTGAAACCCCGTATATCCCCCTGGCACCTCCAGGGGGATTTTTTATAATGACCTCGTGGTGGTCCGCCTAAATCGGGAGGTTTAATAGTTAAGTCTGCAACCAGTTGGGTTTGCTGGCCCAGCACCACCGCTTGGCCTTTCAACCGGCAAGCTTCAGGTGGACCCCAGCCTGCCCGCCAGCCGTTTACCCAGGGGAAAGTTTCTTTTCAATGGGGATGAGTGGGCCAGGCCAACGCTGCCCCAGTTTGCGTCGAATTCCGGAGTGCCGACGCAGTCCCGCCCCAAGCGTTGCTGGCCACGCTTACGCCGCCATCGCTTCGGGCAACCACACGATGTGAACGGATGACGCTTTTCCGCGGGCCCTAAGGTGCCGCCGGGCACGAAAAAGCGCGCCCGGTACCGGGCGCGCTTCTGATTCCAATTTGGTCGTTGGGATTAATGGTTGTCCGGCCAGGCTTCGATCACCAGTACTTCAAACGGTTTCAGTTTGAATACCGTTTCCTCGCCGGCCGTGAGCTTGGTCACGGCCACGGTCTGATCCTTGAACGGATTCACGATGGAGTAATGCTGCGCGGCGTCAGCCGGCAGCTCGAATGCCCTGGCCGGGTCAATCTTAATGGACGCCGCCCTGGCGGAGGGGTTGCGCAAGGTCAGGATGCCTTTCTTGGGCGACCAGGCGGCCCAGCCATAAACTTCCCGGTCCGCCGGCGCGCCGCCCACCCAATGTGTGTCCACCAGTGTGCTGGCATTATCCCGCGACCACTTGGCGGCTTCCGCCAGGGTGTCCCAGTTTTCCGGCGTCAGCAATGCCGGCGTGATATACATTTCTTGCAGTTGCGTGCCGTTGCCAAAAAACGCCCGGATTTCCGACCGGATGATGTTGTTGGTGTCGTAATTCAAGCCATGCGCCTGTTTCGCATAAATGATTCCGTGCAGCATCAAAGAATTCAACGGATACAAATCGCTCCGACCCACCACCTCGTCGTGCACATCGTTGTCCTTGTAGGAAATCCAGCGCTCCCGTTCCGGGGCCGTCCCCTCCACAAACGAATGATCCTCGCCCCCACGCCAGATCGAATCGGCGTGCAGCAGCCAAAACGGGGATGGCCACGTGCCGGTCGTTTGGTTGATATAAATATCCGGTTTCAAAGCGCGCAACTCGGCAATGAGTTTGAGCATCGCCTCGAAATCCCGCAGCCCGGCGCCGGTATCGTCACTGCCATCCACGCCAATTCCGTCAAATTTGAACTGGTTGATGCCATATTGTTTCACCACATCGACGCAGCGCCCCCGGAAACGTTCGTAATATTTCGGCCCGGCCAGGGAAAAATTCCCGTCGCGGATTTCAAAGCCCTGTTCCTGGCCAAACTTGATCCGTTCGGTATGCGGCTGGCCATAGCCACCCCAGGGCGAAAGCCAGATGCCCGGGGCCGCGCCGTACTTTGCTGCCGCGGTTTGCAGCGGGGCAAAACCATTCGGGAAATTGGTTTTGTCAAACTGCCACAGGGTGGCGTCATTATCCCAACCATCATCAAACAGGAAGGAATCGAGCTTCACCCCCCGTTTCACCGTCAATTCATCCCCAAACGTATTGATGACATTGAGCGCCGCCGCCTCGGTATATTTGCCGAAATAACCGATGTCATACCAGGAATTGTAATGCAGAAACGGCCGGTAGGGATGCGCCCGTTCGCGCTCCAAATAGGCGAGAAAATCCCGGCGCAACTGGCCGGGGCGCACAAAGCCCACCACCAATGAACAGTCAAAACTTTCTCCGGCCTGGATGGCCGCGCCGCGCGGTAGAAAACAGCGCACAAACCCCATTTCCGCCCGGTTGATGGAGAGCGGATGCTCCACCCCATAAAAAACCGTCTTGTCCGCCACCGGGCAGCCATCCACCGTGCCGGTCGCGCGGGCCGTCACATTGGGGGTTTCCAATAGCCCGACGGCCTTCAATGGAAAAGCGCTGGTCCCGGCGGTGAGCACGACCTCTTCCCGCAAGTAACGGGAGCCATCCCGTAAAATGGCATGCCAGGTCACTTGCAAATCCCCCGTCGCATTGGTCAAACTGGCCACCAGTTCGCTCCCCGGCAACTGCTCAGCCAAACGCGCCGCCCCGGCATTCACCGGCAAAGCCACTAATTGCGGATTTCCGGCCAGCGTGAATTCGCTACTGTGGATTGTGCTGGCATTGGTCAGCACCAAACTGAACACTTCCGCGCCCAATTTGACCACCTGCCCGGTTTGCTTGTCCACCAAGGCTCCGGGCCGCAGCTTGCCTCCCTCCGTCGCACACGTAAAAGTCACCTGGTCATTTTGCAAGGTGAAATCGGCGGCACTCAGCCGGTCCGCAGTTAAATTCATTGCCGCCAGGGCACCCCACAGTGCCGTGCCTCCAGCCAGTTGTTTGAATGGTTTTAAGGTCATGATTGGTTGTTTACTCTTTCGATTACGCGATTTGCTTGCTCTGGTTTTTAAAAAACTGAATGGTGGCCGCCAGGCCATCCCCAAAATTTCCCTCGGGGGTGAAGCCCGTTGCGCGCAGCCGGTCAATGGCCGCCAGCGAGTGTTTGACATCGCCCGCCCGCGCCGAAGTGTATTTTATTTCCGAGTGCGAGCCGGTCAGTCCGCAAATCGTTTGGGCCAGCTCCTTGATGGTGATGGTTCGTCCATACGCCACATTAAACACCCCGGTTGCGGTTGGGTGGGTGGCCAGATGCACGTTTGCGGCGACAATGTCCTTCACGTAAATAAAATCCCGCGTTTGCCCACCATCCCCGTAGATGGTAATTGGCAGGTTTTGCACCGCGCGGTGGATGAAAATGGGCACCGCCGCCGCATACTGGCTCTGGGGATCCTGCCGTGGCCCAAACACATTGAAATAGCGCAGGCAGGCGGTTGGCAGCCGGCCTTCGGCCGTGAACAGTTTGCAGTAAAACTCCCCGTCCAGCTTGGTAATGGCATAGGGACTCTTTGGTTCGGGGACCATCGATTCCACCTTGGGAACAGTGGGATTATCGCCGTAAATGGCGGCGGAGGTGCTGAACATCAGCTTTTTCACCCCGGCCCGGGCCGCTTCCTCCAACAGCACCAAGGTGCCCGTGGTGTTGATGTCATTGCATTCAATCGGCCGGGCCATGGATTCCGGCACACTGATCATGGCCGCCAGATGAAACACATAATCCACGCCTTGCACCGCCTGCCGCACGGCTTCGCGATCCAGGATGTTTGCCTCGATCAGTTCATGTTGGAAGGGAGCCAGATTGTGTTTGAACCCGGATCGGAAATTATCCAGCACCCGCACCTCGGCCCGCCCTTGAAAATATTCCACCAAGTGACTGCCGATAAATCCCGCTCCGCCGGTAATCAGTACTTTCATCTTAAATGCTCTCCAATAGTTGATTCATCGCCCTTTCCTGTGCTGCTATCGACTCCACCAGTTTGAACTGGGTGCGGCAGCGGTCCAGATTGTGCCCCGGCCGGTGCACCTTGAAATAAACATCGCCCGCCAGAAAATCGGTCAGAAAGCGCAGGCCAATCTCAAACGTAATGAGTTTGCCGGCAAATGGCAGCAGGCGCTTTTCGTCCGTGGTTAAAAAATTCGCCGCCGTGCTGAGGTATCCCCGGGCCAGCGCTTCAAACATCGGAAATTGCATCCTGACCTGGTTTAAATCCAGTTCGTCTTCCCGCGTCGGGCTGGTTGTCGTGCGCACCATGTCGCCAAAGTCATACAGTGCCAGCCCAGGCATCACGGTATCCAAATCAATCACGCAAATGCCCTCGCCCGTGACGTCGTCGAGCAGCACATTGTTGAATTTGGTGTCGTTGTGCGTCACCCGGATGGGTAGGTTGGCCGCCAGCAGACCATCGCAAATGCCTTGGTGGCGCAGCGCGAATTCAATTTCCGGCCGGGCCAGCTTGACCCGGTCCACCGGATCGGCGGCGATCATTTTTTCCAAGGCGGCAAAGCGCTTGGGGGTGTGGTGAAAATCCGGGATTGTCTCCTGCAGGCTGGATGCCGGCAAATCGGCCAGCAATTGTTGAAAACGCCCAAACGCCGTGGCCGCCGCCAGCGCCTGCGCCGGGGTCTCCACCGCGTCCAGTCCGCGGGCGCCTTCAATGAAAATGTACGCCCGCCAGTAGTTGCCCGCCGCGTCGTGGTGGAAAGCCTCCCCCGCACGGGTCGGAATCAGCGTCAGCACCCGGCGGCTGGCCTCGGATGCGCCAGCCATCTTCACTCCCAGATGCGTGGTGACGCGCTGGATGTTCGCCATTAAGGCCACCGGCTGTTTGAAAATGTTGTGGTTAATGCGCTGGAACAAATAGCGAATGCCCGTGCCGCCCTGGTTGATCCGCACCGCATAGGTGTCATTAATATGCCCGCTGCCGTAGGGTTCGGCGGCCACAAAATCACCGGCGATTTGAAATGCGCCGGCTACCGCACGCAGGTCATGTTTGGTTTTTTCCATCATAGCAAAGCTTGAACGGGCCAGCCCTGATACCGGGCCTGGTCCCTGAACGGTTCCAATTTCATGGTATTTGCCGGGCTGGCGACTGCTCCCAATATACTGTGCCAGCCGAATCCGTTCCCCCCGAGCCCGCCACTTGGGCGCGCAGGGTATAGTGGACTCCCGGCTTGGGCGCCGGCACCTCCAGCGTGTAAACCGGATCGCGCGGGTTGGCACCAGTGAACCCGGTATGCGGGTCCTGACTGATCACCTGTCCGTCCGCCAGCAGGGCCACCCCCGTTATATCGATGCCACAGGCCCCGTCGCTATATTCCAAGCTAACCCGCGCCCGCCCGGCCTTGACCACCGCCGGGGGCAAGTCAATGTCCCACGGGCTGGGTTTGTCTTTGATCACGGCCGGTTCCCACGCCCCAATCGGGGTTCGACCATCCGGCACGTAGCGCCGGAAGTTTACCCCGCCGGCGTCCAGCCGCTGGTTATCCACCTCCAGCCGCCGGGTGAAATCGGAAAAATTGTGCGAGCTCTTGGGCGACCAGGTGATCTCGGCCAATGCCGTCAACCGGGGGAACAGCATGTATTCCACCTGTTTCAGGTTCGGGATATATTCCGTCCACACATTGCCCTGCGCACCCAGAATGTGCGCTGCCATGGCCGGTGGCAGTCCCGCCGGAACGGGTTCGAAGGCATACACTTTTTCCAAGGGCAGATAGCCGCCGATGGCCCGCGGCTCCGCCGTGTGATCCCGTCCCTGATAATAATCAAAATAGCAATTCGAAGTCGGCGTCATCACCACATCATGACCCTGACTGGCCGCTTCCTGGCCCCCGCCAATCCAATCCATGACGGTCGCGTTTTTCGCCAGCCCACCCTGCAAAATTTCGCTCCAGCCAATCAACTGTTTGTGGTGGGCATTCACAAACGTCTCCATTCGTTTGATGAAATAACTTTGCAATTCCTCCTCGTTCTTCAAACCCTCCGCCAGCATGCGCGCCTGGCAGTGCTCGCAGTGCTGCCAGTTCCCCTTCGGCACTTCATCCCCGCCAATGTGGATATAAGGCGAGGGAAACAGTGCAAATACTTCCGTGAGGACATTTTGTAAAAATTCAAACGTCTCTTCTTTCCCTGCACAATAAACGCCCGCATGCACCCCGGCGCCCAGGTCAGTGCTCTGCGGCTGCCCGGTGCAGCTAAATTCTGGATACGCCGCCAGGGCGGCGGCCGAGTGCCCGGGCATTTCTATTTCCGGCACAATCATCACGTGCCGGGCCTGTGCGTAAGCCACTACTTCGCGAATGTCCGCCTGTGTATAAAACCCGCCATACCGTCCATCCGGACCGTACGCCGTCGTGGAATGCGTGGCCAGGCCAAACTCCACCCCCTGCCGCCAGGCCCCAATCTGCGTTAATTTGGGATATTTATTAATTTCGATCCGCCAGCCATTGTCATCCACCAAATGCCAGTGAAACACATTAATTTTATCGGCTGCGGCCACATCGATTAGCTGTTCCACCTCGGCTTTCGTAAAAAAATGCCGGCTCACATCCAGCATCATGCCGCGCCACGGGAAACGGGGCCAGTCAACGATATGAACCGTGGGCACGATCCACGCCTGGTTGGGCAATGCCGTCGTCGCATAAATTTCCGGTGGCAGTAACTGCCGGAGGGTCTGGATTCCATAGAACAAGCCCGCTGGAGCCGCGGCCTGGAGGCTGACGACGTTGGTGGTGACGGTGAGTTCGTAACCTTCGCGGCCCAGTTCCCGAGCGCCTTTTTTGAGTGTCAGGATGATGTAGTTGCCCGGGGCCTTGCCGGCCATGCGTTCGCTGAACACCGGCAGGGGATATTTGGTGGG
>CAIZWI010000350.1 GCA_903936645.1 uncultured Verrucomicrobia subdivision 3 bacterium | reverse complement strand
AGATTTTATGAGGCTGTCAAATTTGCCGCTTAATTGCAGTTGGTTTAGGGCGATTGAGCGTGACAACGGCGGAGAGTGGGACGGGCGTTGGCAGTGGTTCGTTACGTCGCCTGACGTTGGGCTCGGCGACGGAGAGCCAGCCCTACCTTGGCGGCGAATGCAGAAACACAATCAAGGGTCCTGGGCGCGCCAGTATTTGGCGGGGTGGCCAGCGGTGGGGTAATTCAGCAGGAACACACCGTTGGTGAGGGTGCCGAGGTTGGTTTCCGGGAGCCAATTGGCGAAGGGCTGGGCGAGGTTGGTGGTGGAGTAGAGTTGGAGGCCGGGGATTTCGGAGGGGTCGAGGGGGCTGCCGTACGCATGGGCCACGGTGAGTTGCCAAGCACCCGTGACAGGTTGCAGGGCGAGCACCAGCGGGGGCGGGGGCACGACGGCCAGGGAAACTGTATCGGAGGCAGCGTGGTTGGGGTTTTGGGCAATCACGGTGTAGTCTCCCGGATCGTCCGCTTGCGCGCCGACAATGGTGTGGGTGACATTGGTCACGCCGAGGAAATGGGCGTTCGCCAGGAGATTGGTGCCATTGTGCTGCCATTGGTAACCGGCGGTGTGCCAGGCGAGCGCGGAAAAGGTCACGGATTGGCCAGTCAGGGCAGTCTGATTGGTGGGGAACACGACCAGCACAGCGCTGCCGATGGACAGGGTGGTGGAGTAATTGGTCCAAGTCCGGTTGAAATCGGCGGCCAGGACGTCGGGCGGCAAGTTGGGCCGGTTGATTTCATTCAAACCATTGCCGTTGGTCAGGTAGAGCGGTACAAATGACCGGCTCGCCAAGGCATTGGTGATTCCCAGCAAAACGCCGCCAGGAAGGGAATTGCCATCCGGACCAGCTCCATGTGACACCAGCCGGAACAGATAGAAAAATGGCGGTGAGGCAAGGGGGGAATTCCGCCTTTAACCCGGCTGACCCGATTCCAGGTCATAGAGCATGCGCCAAATCCGGTCGAGTTCTCCGCGTTCCACAACTTGGAGCGGGGTGGAACCATCAAAGGCGGGGTTGGGGGATTTTAGCCAGTGTCCTACTTGCGCCGGGGGCATGACCCGGGCCAGGCCGTCCAACAGGCGATCCATCTCGACCAAAGCTTTTTCTTGTTTGGGCGAAGGCAGCACACCCTCGCTCCACTTGGCGACCGAGCGTGGCGAAAAACCGGTAAGTCGCACCACCACCGGTTGCGGCAGCTTGAACCTGGTGCGGTAATGGCGCAATAAACCGGCATAATCGCTGGCACCACTATGGTGGAAACGGAACGGAGTGAGTGCCGGATGCGCTACCGGTAGTTTTTTGGCAATCACTGGCATATTTTCTACCTGCATAATAACCTGCATAAATGCAGTAGTCAAGCTCCGTGCCGCCCGCCCAATTTTTCCAATTTCGCCGCTTCAACGACGGCCAAGCGATCAACGTCAACGAGGCCGGGAAACACCACAACATTTATTCCCCGAGGGACGGATGCGGAACGGACCATTAATCCGCTGCCTTTGACGGCTGCCACCGCCCTGCCAATGGTCTGGCTAAAGCTTTCTATCCCGGCGACTTGCAACTTACGCCAGTCCTCAGAGGCCAGTTCCTTAAGCGTCAGAGCCATTTCCCTGCGCAAAGCTGGGGCAGTTAAGTCGAGCAACCGGGTCAGCTGCGCCTCAATGGCCACCAGCAAGCGCGGGCTTTTGGTTTCGACTCCATAATAACGGTCATTCGCTTTGCATTCTTCCAGGGCCACAAAGTCGGTCGTGCTGCCATAAAGCGTGGCCAGACCGGGTGGATTCCAACGCCCGCCGCGTCTGCGAGCCCCGTGACCGCTCAACACATCCCCCGGAGTGGGAAAATCCACGGCTTGGAACCGGTACAAAGTACCCTGCCATGCCGCGAACCATTCAGGATGCGTCCGAAACAAATCTCGCAATTCCGCAAACCGGGGATGGGGAGGAATGGCAGCACTCATGCCCGGGGAAATTAGTTCATCCGGCCAAATCGAACAACTTAAACCCGGTTGGTGATAAGATTGCAGCTTAACGTTTGCTTAAGGTGGCATTAGGCATACTGTGGCCATGAAAATGATTTTGCGGCTGGCCATTTTTCTCGGGTTGCCGGTGTCGGGGTTGGCGGACCCGATCCTGACCTCGTGGTTCACGGTGCATTCGGACGAGGTGGCGCGGATTTATCGCAGTGATGCGTACCGGCGGGCGGGGGATGCGGTCACGACGTGGAGCAATGGGCGGCAAACCCAGGCGCAACCGGCGCGGACGGGCATCCAGCAAATCCTGGTCTCCACGAACTGGATTTATATTCGCACCACGGGTCTGCCTTCCCAAATCATGGGGCCCTGGTACATGGATGCATCGCACTACCAGTTTTTTCCCAATCTGCCCACGGACCAGAACATCCTGCTCTGCCTCCCGCGGCACCCGGTGCCGGAAACGCAGCGCGAATGGCAAAAGTTGGGCGACATCGGCATGACCGTGGATGGCGTGCCCATTTTTGATCCCACGGATTCGTTCTCCTATTCGCACGCGGCGGGGCGCGATGCCGATCCCATCGCAGGACTGGGCCGGGGGGATGGCATTTGGGACCGGGACGCCCTGGTGAATGAAGGCATGACCTTTGATCCCGGGTTGGGCCATCAACAAAACTGGGGCCGCTACCATTATCACACCCAGGCCATCGCGCTGCGCTATGAACTGGGCGACCACGTGGATTTTGACGCGACCACGAAGCTCTACCACGAGAGCGCCAGCGAACCCACGCGGCACTCGCCCATCATTGCCTGGCTGGATGATGGCTATCCCGTCTACGGCCCGTATGGATATGCCAATCCCACCAACGCCGCGAGCGGCCTGCGCCGCATGATTTCCGGGTACGTCCCACGCGACGGTCACAACGGCAGCGATAACCTGGCCCAAACCGGTCGCAATTCGTTGCCGGCGTGGGAAGCGCGCGAATCGCAACGCTCCGCCACCCTGACGGCGGAGGAAACCGGCCCGGCGGTGAGTACGCGCTATCCCCTGGGGCATTTTCTGCAAGATTACGCCTACCGCGGCGACCTGGGCCAGACGCAGGGCCGGGAGTTTGATTTGGATGAAAACAACGGCCGCTGGTGTGTGACACCAGAATTCCCCAATGGCACGTATGCGTACTTCACAACCATCGATGCCAACGGCAAGCCCATTTATCCCTACCTCATGGGCAAACATTACCATGGCCGGCCCCTCGGCCGCGTGATTCGCAATATCCGTGAACGGGTGGAACCGTATTTCACCAGCGCCGCCGCGGCCAAAGGAAAGACCAGTTCCGTGGCCCCACCCGGGACCCAAGAACAATCCGCGACGGCCGGGCAACCCGCCAGCGCCGGTTCACCGACCATCACGTTGCAGTGGCATCCGGAAAATGGCGGGGGCTATTAATTAATGGACCCGGGCGGGACTTATTTTGCATCCATTTTCCACACGCCGTGCCATTCAGCGGGCGGGTGGGCGGCCATTTCCGCGCAACGCGCGGCCAGCACGCGGCTGGGTCCGTCTAAACTTTCGTCCGCCAGTGTTTGAAACATGGCCTGCGCCTCGGCAAACCGTCCAAAGTAATACTGGTCGTAGGCGGCTTTGTAGCGCTGGCAGATATCCGGGTAATTCGCCGGGGTGCAGGGATTCGCACACTCAAACAATTCCACCGGCTCGCTCTTGCCCTTGACGACGACGCGGTCGACCAGCCGCCGCAAACCCTGCCGGCTGAATTGCGCGTAAGTGTCGCGGGTGACCAGCAGGCGCACGCCATAATATTTGGTGAGGGCCTCCACCCGGGCGGCCTCATTCACAGCATCGCCCACCAGGCCATAATCCAGGCGCAGGGCGGAACCTTTGTTGCCAACCAATACGCGGCCACTGTGCAGGGCCACCCCGTAGCCAAACAGCTTTTGGACTTCCGGGGCCAGCTTGACCCGCAACGCCTCCATGGCGGTAATTAACTTCATCGCGGCGGCTTCCGCCCGGTCCGCCCCGTCCGGCTGCGGCCGGGGCGCGCCCCAGTAGCTCAAAAACTGGTCCCCGAGAAAATGCTCCAAATTGCCTTCCTCACTCATAATGGCCACCGTCTGCACCTCAAAGACCTGGTTGAGCAAGGCGAACATGCCGGCCGGTCCCAGGGTTTCGGCGAGCGGGGTGGAGTTGCGGAGGTCGGTCAGCAGGAGGGTAACCTCCGCCCGGCGCGGCTCCATGGAACCGGGATCCGCCAGCACGGCATCCAGCACGCGGGGTGAAAAGTACAGGCCCATGGTGTGGCGGAGTTTCACCCGCTCCAGCCGTTCCATCACAAAATCGTAAACCAACGCGGCGATTCCGATGCTATTCAACGTCAATAGTGGTCCCACCACCGTGATTACCAGGCCCGCCCGGTCATAAAGTATTTGATCGAGCCAAACCATCCCGCCGCTCAAGACCAGGATGGCGGCCAGCCGTTTTACCGGTTGCCGGACGAACTGGCACAGGCCCGCCCCCAGCAAGCCCGCCAGCGCAATGAGCAGGCCGCTGCCCAGCGGCGGCAGTTCCCGCAGAAATTCGCCGTGCAAGGCGGCATTGATGATGTTGAGATGGATTTCCGGGCCGGCCATGTCCGGCTGTTCCGCCGCCGCCGGCTTGAAGGGGGTGTGGTGAAAATCCTGGAAGAGCAGGGCGGTGGGGCCAATAAACACCAGCTTGTCCTTAAACACCGCGCCATTTTTAAAATTATGCTCCCACAAACTGGGCGTCAGCACATCGGCCACGGAAATCACCGGAAATCTGCCCGGTGGCGCCGTATAACGAAAGCGCAAGGACTGGGTGCCCGCCGGAATGGCCGCCGCCCGTCCAAACCGCGCCACCGCCTGGGCATCCAGGGACAGCAATTCTGTGTTCCCCGGGGCATTCACCACATCGCCCAGCTGGTGGTTGGTAAACCGGAACTGGGCCCGGCGCAACACGGAGTCGGGGTCGGCCCAGATATTGACAAAGCCCAGTCGCCGGTCCAGCGCGGCGGGCTGCGCCGTGGCATCCGGGATCAACCCGGCATAGGGCGTGGTCAGGGTCACTTGGTCGGTGGAGACGGGCGTGAAGCAACTGCCAATCACCACCCGGTCGGCGTGCCGGTCGAGTGCCTGGCGCAACTCGGCATCCCCGCCGGATTTGTCTTTATCGGCAAAGATCAAGTCTAAGACAATCGCTTTCGCCCCGGCCGCCGCCAGCCGGTCAATCAAGGCACCCCAAACGCGTCGGGACCAGGGATAACGCTCGCGCAGCGCCCCCAGCACCGGGTCATTCACCACGTCTTCAGGAAAAATCACCCCTTCATAACTGGGCTGGTCAATCGCCACCAGCAGGAGATTGGTATTGGCCGGCGTCAGGCGCCCATGCACGGTGATATAGTCCTGCACATAATTTTCCGCATCCTTGAGCGGCGCATTCCAGTGTTCCACCGGACCAAGCGCCAGGAGCAGCAGTACGGTGGTGACCAGCCCACACAGGCCCGTCAGGGTGATGGTGCGACGATGGCCGGCGGAACTGGTGGCGGGGCTGGACATGGTGCGGAATGCGGCGCGCGTTAAACTTGGACTAGGCCTTGACGGTGGCCCTCGACGGGGCCAACTTAGCGGTGTTTGAAGATGAAAACAATCCTTCTTGTGGTGGGGCTGGCCGTCTGGTGCCGTTATGCGGCCCACGCCGCGCCGCTGGATCGCAGCACGTTCACCGAGGTCATCCGGGATGTTAACGTCCTCCCCGCCACCAGCGACACCGCCAGCCCGGCGCACTTGAATGACGTGCTGAAGGCACCGGACCGCGTCCGGACCGGACCCGCCTCCCGCGCCCAACTCACCGCCCCGGATCAGACCATCACCCGGGTGGGGGCCAACACCATCTTTTCGTTTCAAGGCGGCAGCCGCACCTTGAATCTCGAGCAAGGCAGCCTGCTATTTCATTCCCCTAAAGGCATCGGCGGCGGCATGATCAAGTCCGGCGGCGCGGCCGCGGCCGTGCTCGGCACCACCCTCATCGTCGTGGCCACCCCGAATGGCGGCTTCAAAGTGCTCTTCCTGGAAGGCCGCGGCACGGTGACCCTCGCCAATGGCCATTCGGTCACCTTGTCGGCGGGCCAGCTTGTGTATGTCCCGCCCGGGGCCCAGAATTTTAGCCCGGTATTCTACTTTAATCTGGCACAACTCACCGCCTCGTCCCAATTGGTGAATGGCTTTACCGAACCCCTGTCCTCGCTCCCGCTCATTCAACAGGCCGTGGGGGACCAGCACGACGCCCTGACCTTCGGCAATTTGTCCAGTCCCGGCGGGCCGGTGGATGTCTATTTGTTTGTCCCCGGCGGTCCCGGTGCCACCACCGATCCCAGCATCCGCCATACCGGGGTGACCGTGGGCAACCCCCCGCCCCCCGGCAGCTTGTTCCCGAACACCCCGCCAATGCCGCCCCGGCCGCCCGTTTTGATTCCCTAATCAATCCCTGATTCATCCCCTCCATCCCCAGTAAACGCCGCAAAACTATCATGGCTTCCCCGCAAACAACCCCGTGCCGGACCGCGCAAACGCTGATCGCCGGTCTTGGTCTGGCCCTGGCCCCGGCCACGGTGCTGGCCCAGTCCTCCGCCGCCGTTCAGCAAGTGGGCGCGGTGCAACAACAGCGGCAACTCGCCCCAAGCGGCAGCCCGTCGTACGCCACCAATTCAGTGCCCGAATTATATCCCGGCGAGGTTGCCGATGTGGGCATCCAATCCATCCTCCCCACCCGCCACCCCTGGCCCCGGCTGGCCGGCTCGGCGGATATTCAGTATTTTTACACGGACAACGCCCTCTATACCAGCCATGACCGGCACCACGCCGATGTGCTGGTGAGCACCGTCGAAGCCACGCTCGCCGCCCCACCCGCCACCCTGGCCGATGGCTGGGTGGTCCCGCGTGCCGGTTTTCAAGCCCAATGGTACAACTACGGCCTGGCCAGCCAGTCCTCCTTCACCGAATATGACTATAAAACCCAGGCCTTTGCCACGAAGGATCTCGGCAGCCTGGATTTTAATGTTCAGACCGTGTTTGCGGACGCCACCTGGCGCCGGCGCGACTGGGTGCTGACAGTAGGAACCGACTACCGCCGCCTGCTCGATGCCACGGAAAATGATCAATTTTACAGCGAACTGGTCCCGCGCTGGGGGCTCCAGCGCTTGTTTGCCTTGAGTGCCACAACGGGGCTCTCGCTGAGTTATCAAGGGGACGTTCGCGTCACCGATACCCGCCTGACCAGCCCCGGCCTGAATTCCGCCAGCGGCAACCGCACCGACCAGGGCCTAATGCTGGCCGGCAGTTGGACACTGTGCCCCCGGGCCATCCTGCAGCCATACTACCGGTTCGAATGGTCGCACTACACCGGCATTCACCGCGACGATCTCTTGAATTCGTTCGGCCTGATGCTCAACTTTCCACTCACCCGGCAAATCAACTTCCGGACCTATGTGAGCTACGACAATCTGAATACCTCCAGCACCGCCGTCCAACGCTATGAAACGCTGGCGGCGGGTGTCGGGGCGAATCTCACCGTGGCGTTTTGAGCCACTACGGTCCGGCAGCTATTGATTGTAAGTGGAGGTCAGCGTACCGGTCAGGTTCACCGAGTTATTACCGCTCGTGTCCACAAAACGCGTTATTTCCACCGTGGTCGAGTCCCCGGCATTCAAGGTGTCCCCGAAGGTCAGTCTAAAATACCCGATTTTTTGTTGGTCCGTAAAAATTTGGTAAGTGCCCGCGCCACCACCATAGTAGGTGTTGTAAACATTCACCGTCGCCCCCGCGGCATTGATGCCAAAGCCGGCAATCATGGGTCCGCCCGCATTGGCCACAATCTTGAGGATAAGCCCGCCGGGGGTGCCGTCGCGCAATAATTGAATGCCCGGCCCGCCATAAGCAATGATCTGGTTGGTGGCCGCCGAGGTGCTGTTGATCCGGCGCACGATCAGGCCGGAGCGGTTGGGTGCCTCGGAAGTTTTTTCCGCGCCCAGGCGAATGGGACCGGTGACTTGCAAGGGTGCCTGCGGGTTGGTGGTGCCAATGCCCACGTTGCCAGTGAAATTATTCTGGCCGGAAAAAGTTTGATTGGCCTGGAGCAGCGGCACATTGGCATTCAAATTGGTCAACCCAGACCCATCCCCGCCAAACGTGCCGGCGAGCGTCACCCCGGTAGCACCGTCAAGGAGCACTCCCGCGGGCAACTGCGCGAGGGCAATATTGCCCGAAAATCCGGCGGCGGACACATTACGCAGACCGCTGCCATCGCCCGCAAAGGTCGCCGTGATCGTGCCCGCCGAGAAATTTCCGTTGCCATCTCGCGCCACGAGCGTGTTCGGGGTGTTCGCACTGGTGGAATTATCGGTCAGGGTGACTACTCCGGCGGCGGCGGTGGTGCTAATGTTCCCATTGCCGTTCACCGCCACGACGCCCGCATTGGTGAGGTTGATGGTCCCGCCAAGGGCGACGCTCCCCCCGCCCCCCAGCCCGCCGCTGGTATTGATGGTAATGGCATTATTCGCCAGCTGGCCATTACCCACGGCACCGGCGGCGATGCTCTGGGAGGTAATGCTGCCCGGCAACACACCCTGACTAACCAATCCCGGCACAAAACCCGGCCCTCCGGGTGCGTAAAGATATACCGCCCCCGCCCGCGAGTTAAACCCATTCGCACCGATGAAGACTTGGTTCGTGCCCGTGAGCGCCAGGGTCGCGGCGCTGCCGAAGGCATCTTTGGGCGTTGCGGCCGGATCGGTGATGGCCTGGAGCAACACACCGTTGGTACTGTATAAATACGCCGCGCCACTGCCGTTATTCACCCCGGGCGCGCCGACCAGAAACTCACCCGGTCCCACGGCCGTCAGGGAGCTGCCGAAATCATCCCCGATAGTCTGCGAGGGGTCCACCAGGGTACTGAGCAAAGTCCCGTTGGTGTTATAAAGAAAAGCCAGCCCGCTATAATTTCCCTGCGGCGCGCCGATGAGCACCAGCCCCGGACCCACCGCCGCCACGGCGGCGCCAAACCGGAAGTAATCGCCGGGAATGGGATTGGTGAAGGTGTTCTGCAATTTGCCATCGGCGCCAAACAGATAGGCGGCCCCGGCGACCTGATTGTTGACCATGGCATACATCGCCCCCACCAGAATCTGGGCACTGCCGACTACCGCGAAGTTCTGGCCGTAACCCTCCGTGGCCTGGGGGTTGGGATTCGCCAGGGTGGCCAACAGCGTGCCATTGGTGCCATAAATCAGGACCGCGCCGGCAGGGGCAGCCTGGGGGGCGGAAATAACCAGCTTGTCGGAACCCAAGCCCGCCACCGCCGTGCCCAATAAGTCTTGGGACGAGGTACCGATCAAGGTGGAAATCAGGCTCCCGTTGGTGTTGTACAGATAGGCTGCTCCGGTGCCACCCTTATACTGGGGCGCACCAATCAGCACCATCCCCGTGCCCACCGCCGAAACGGCGTATCCAAAATCGCCCGCACTGCCGGGTGCCGGATTGGTGAAGGTCGTGATAAATTTACCATCGGTGCCAAACAAGTAGGCCAGCCCGTCTTGACTGTTTTGGGCGTAAGCTCCAATCACAATGGCCTGGGTACCCACCGCCGCCATCCCATTGCCAAAATCGCCGTTGAAATCCAGGAACCCGATCGGATTGGGCTCGTTAAAGGTGAGCAAGGGCAGGTAACTGTTGGCGGTCTGGAGATTTCCCAGGGTCACGGCGCCCTGGGTAAGACTGCTGGTGGTCACGGCGCCATTGGCCAGTTGCTGGCTGGTCACACTATCCGCCGCCAGCATCAGGCTGGTAATACTGGCCGGGCCGATCAGGCTGGGCGCCAGCATTCCCGTCAATTGCGCCGCATTCAGATTCGTCAGGCCACCCCCGTCGCCGGCAAACACCGAATTGGTGATAAAGGCGTTCGTGATGCCAATGCCAGCCACTACATTGGTGGCCAGCGCCGCCGTCGCCGCACTACCCGCACTGGTGGCCGTGCCCATCAAGGTGCCCGTCAGGGTGCCGCTGATATTCACCCCATTCGAACCGCTGATCACCACCCCCGCCGGCAGTTGAACCGTGGACAAGGTGCCGAAAATGTTACCAGCGCTCACGCTGATATTAGTTAAACCGCGGCCGTCACCGGCCAGCACTGCATTGGTAATAAAAGCATTGGTGATGCTGATCCCGGCTACCAAATTACTGGCCAGCGCGGCGTTCCCTCCGTCGGCACTGGTCAGATAACCCTGGGACATCACAAAGTTCGTCGTCGCCAGCCCATTGGTTACAGCCGCCGTCACCAACCCGT
>CAIZWI010000349.1 GCA_903936645.1 uncultured Verrucomicrobia subdivision 3 bacterium | reverse complement strand
GCGGTTGGTGGATACGGCTTTTGTCGGATTTCCTGAAGCGGTTGAACGCCTTGCGACCCGTCAGGCGGTCGTGTCCGGCACACCGGTACGGGCCGAATTTCAAAGGCGCGACCCGGCGGTCTGCCGCGCACGGTTTGGTCTGGATCCCCAGCGGCCAACGATCTTGGTCATGGGCGGGAGTCAGGGAGCGAGTGGGATTAACCGGCTGATTTTATCCCTTCTGCCACTCTTGGGGAATCGTAACTGGCAATGGATCCACCTTACCGGGGCCACGGATTTTGCCGCGGTTCGCGCTGCCTATGCGGGTTATGGATTTAAAGCGGTGGTGCAGCCATTCATGGCCGAAATGGAATGGGCGATGGGTGCGGCCACCGTGGCAGTCAGCCGCTCCGGTGCCTCTTCGCTGGCAGAAATTGCCGCGTTGCGCCTGCCTTCCCTGCTCGTGCCCTATCCCACGGCCGCAGATAATCATCAATTGACCAATGCACTGGCCTTTGTCCGTTCCGGCGCGGCGCAGATGCTGGAACAGAAAACAGCGACGCCGGCGACCTGTCTGGCCCGGTTGGAGGAGTTGGTGGCCAATGAACCGGTCCGGGCGGGTCTGTGTTCGGCTTTGGTGCAATGGCACGCGCCCCGTGCGGCGGAGCAAATTGCGGATAGTATCATGCTGGCGATTGCCTGCCCGGCGCAGCCAGCACCGCCGGTTTCGTTAGGTGTGGCGGCCGCGGATTGCAAGGCAGGAGCCGGATGAAAATGGAAATGATTTTGGAACAACCAATGACTACCCGTCCCGCTTTCGCTGCGGAGTTGGCGGCCCACGTCGGCCCCACGACAGTGATCCGGCAGGCCGAATTGCTTGCCCGCCACACCACATTGCGGGTGGGTGGTCCGGCGGATGTATTCGTGACACCCGCGACCGAGGGAGATCTCGCGGCCATTGTGCAGTTCTGTCGTCAGCGGCAACAACCGTTCTTCCTGCTGGGCCGCGGGTCCAACCTACTGGTGCGAGATGGCGGAGTGCGGGGCGTGGTGATTTGTTTGGAATCCCCGGTTTTCAGTGGCATCACCGTGACCGGTGATCAGCTCCTCTGCGGTGCGGGTGCCCGCTTGAAGCAGGTGGCCGTCACGGCCAAGCGTCAGGGGCTTTCGGGGCTTGAATTCCTGGAGGGTATTCCCGGTAGCGTGGGCGGGGCGCTGCGTATGAACGCCGGGGCCATGGGCAAATGGACCTTTGATGCTGTGGTGTCGCTGCGGTACATGGATTATGCGGGTGATATTCACGAGCTGCCGGCAGCTGCGGTGCCGGTGGAATACCGCGCCTGTCCGCTGTTGCGCAACCATATTGCTCTCGCAGCGGTTTTTCAGGCTCAGCCCAAGGCCCCTGCCGAAATTGAGCAATGCATGCGGGCTTACAGTGAAAAACGCTGGGCATCCCAGCCGGCTGCGCCCAGTGCGGGCTGTGTTTTTAAAAATCCGGCCGCCATTCCCGCTGGCAAACTGGTGGATGAACTAGGCTTGAAGGGCACCCGGGTGGGTGGCGCGGTGGTGTCCGCCGAACATGGCAATTTTATAATCAACGATGGCGGCGCCACAGCGGCAGATGTCCTGGAGTTAATTGCCGTCGTACAAAACCGGGTTCTGGCGGAACGTGGCATTCACCTGCATCCGGAAGTTGAAATTATTGGAGAAAACTGATGTCCCCAACCCTCCATCTTGTGGTCATGCTCGGCGGTCCCAGCGCGGAGCGCGAAGTCTCGCTGCGCTCAGGCGCGGCAGTTGCCGCGGCGTTGCGTTCGCGGGGTCACCAGGTTACGGAACTGGATCCGCTTACCCCGGCCTGGACCTTGCCACCGGGAACCGACGCCGTCTTTCTCGCGCTCCACGGCACTTATGGTGAGGATGGCACGGTGCAACGGCAGTTGGATGCCCTCGGGGTCCCCTACACGGGCTGCGACGCCGAATCCAGCCGGGTGGCCTTTGACAAGGTATTAACCAAGCAAGCCTGTGTGGCGGCTGGCGTGCCCACGGCAAAATTTATCGTGGTTAATTCTGCCCACACGCCCTGGCCCGCCGGTTGGCAGCCGCCCGTTGTGCTCAAACCCGTGAGACAGGGTTCCAGTGTGGGTTTGCAATTTGTCGATGATGTGGCGCAATGGCCCGCCGCCCTCGCCGCCGCCATTCAATTTGACTCTGAGGTGCTCGTGGAGGAAAAAATTGTCGGGCGGGAAACCACCGTGGGTATTCTGGCGGGCACGGCATTGCCAGTGGTCGAGGTGCGGCCCAAACAAGGGGTGCTGGATTACCAGAATAAATACACGCCCGGGGCCACTGAATATTTTGTGCCCGCCGATTTTGATATCCTGACCACCCAAAAAATCCAGGCTGCCGCGCTTGGCGCCTTCCAGGCCATTGGCGGCCGGGATTATGCGCGGGTGGATGTCATGGTGCGGCCCACGGGCGAACCCGTGGTGCTGGAAGTAAACACGCTGCCCGGTATGACCGCAACCAGCCTGCTGCCCAAGGCCGCTGCGGTGGTGGGCTTGGATTACGCGCACCTCTGTGAACGCATGGTCGAACTGGCCCGGCAACGCTCGGGCACGCCTGCCGTGGCTGGCACGGGGAAAGGAAACCATGTGGCCCTTTAGTCGCGCCCGGGGAAACCGCCGGCTCAGTCCCGGCCAAAAGTTGGATGTGAAACTCCGCTCCGACCAGTTGCGAAGTGCCCGCAACCGTTATGCCACCGTGGTCATTCTGGCCGGTCTCGGCACCGTTCTGGGCCTTTATGTGCTCTGGCGCACGGGGGAATGGAGCCTGGACAAATTTGTTTACGACAACCCCTCGTTCGCCATCGAACAGGTGGATGTGCAGACGGATGGCATTCTCGCGCCTGAGCAATTACGCCGCTGGTCCGGGGTTAACCCCGGGGCTAATTTAATCAGTCTGGACCTGGCCGGTATCAAACGGAATTTGGAACTGGTTTCCACCATTGATTCCGTATCCATTGAACGGATTTTGCCGCGCACCCTGAAAATTCGCGTGACCGAACGCCATCCGGTGGCGGAGGTGAACCTGCTCCGCACCCTCCCCAACGGCGAGGTGGGGGTGACGGTTTTTCAAATAGATTTAAAAGGTTATGTGATGGAGTCGATTGATCCGCATGTGTCTGCCGTGCCTGTGGCCTCCGCCAGTGGTGAACTCCCAAATCTGGCGGGCTTGCTGCCGGGGGAATTTCAGCCCGGCCACCCGCTGACCAACCTGCAGGCGCTGGCCGCCTTGCGCTTGATTAACGAATTTAAACATTCCTCCATGGCCGCCCGGGTGGAGTTGCAATCGGTGGATGTGTCCGCGCCAGGTGTTCTGGTGGCTACCACCGGTGCGGGTACCCAGGTCACCTTTGCCCTCGATCACGCGGACCAGCAATTGCGCCGCTGGCGGGAAATTCATGACTGGGGCCATACCGTGGGCAAGGAGATCGCCACGGTGGACCTGGCGGTGGGCAACAACGTTCCCGTGAAATGGACCCTGGCTGGCGGCATACCCGTTTTGGATTCCAAACCTGTAAAACCCCTGCATAACCGGAGGAAAAATGTTTGACGAAGCAAATCTGATCGTTGGTTTGGAGATTGGCACCTCCAAAATTTGCGCGGTCATTGGTGAAATCAATACTGAGGGTGCCCTCAACATCATCGCCTTGGGACAGGCTCCTGCCCGCGGAGTGCGCAAGGGGGAAATTGTGGATGCCCCGCTGGCGGAGGAATGTGTCCGGCACGCCATTGTGGAGGCCGAGCAAATGGCCAACGTGGAAATTCGCGATGTCTTTCTAGGCGTGACTGGAGGGCATGTGCGTGGTTTCACCAACCGTGGTGTCCATCGGGTCCTGTCCGCCGACCGAAATATTACCGAGGACGATGTTTCTGATGTCGTTAAAAACGCCCGGGCGATCAACCTGCCGGCGGAGAATTCCATTATTCATGACGTGCGGCAGCATTTCCTGCTGGACGGCCAGGCGGGCATCACCAATCCCGAGGGCATGGTGGGCAAGCTGTTGGAAGTGGATGTGCATGTCGTGCATGGGGTGACCAACCGCATGCAAAACTCGGTCCGGCTGGTGCGGAATCTGAATCTCGAGGTCAATGAAATTGTTTTCAATGGCCTCGCCTCGGCGCTGGCTTTGTTGAGCAGCGAGCAAAAAGAACTGGGCGCGCTGGTTATCGACCTGGGCGGGGGGACAACCGATTACGTGGTTTATGTCAACGGTGTCGTTCGCCATACCGGCGTCCTCGCCGTGGGGGGGGATCACATTTCCAATGACCTGGGGCACGGTTTGAAGGTTCCGCTTTCCCGGGCGGAAAAACTCAAGGTGGAATTTGGGACTGCCGTGCCAGACGAGGCCGCCCGTGGCCAATCCATCACAATTACCAACGAAATGAATTTGCCCATCAAGACCCTCAACCTGGAGCATTTGCAGCGTATCATGTCGCTGCGTCTGGAGGAGTTGTTCCAGATTATCCGGTCCGATTTGGAGGAGGCGGAGTTGCTGCCTTATATTCAGGGTGGGGTCTTTATTTGCGGCGGTGGCGCCCGCATCCCGCACATTGCACAACTGGCCGAAACCATTTTTCAAGCCCCCGTGGCCCTCGGTCACACGGGTTCGCTCAGCGGGCTCAAATCAGCCCTGGACCAGCCGGAATTTCTCACGGCGATTGGCCTGGTGAAATATGGTTCCATGCGCAGCCCCAAGCCGGCCCCGGCCGGCTTTTTGCCCAATCTCAAGACCATGTTTAACCGGTTTTTACCGCAACGTTAACCCTGCATCGTCATGATCCCCAACGCTGAAACGCCCACCCCCGCCTGGGAAACGACCGGCTCACCGGTCATTAAAATCATCGGCATCGGTACGGCCGGCGTGTCTTTGCTGGAAAACCTGGCCACCGCTGAGTTTGCCGCAGCCCATCGCGTGGCCGTGAGCACCGACCAACCTTCACTTAATGTTTCCACCACGCCAGCCAAACTTTTGTTGGAAGCCAAGGGATTGCGCGGCTTGGGCACCGGGGGCGACGCCGAGCGGGGCTATGCGCTGGCCGAGGAGAATGTGGCGGTTTTGAAGTCCGCGTGTGCCGGGGCGCAGGTGGTTTTACTTTTGGCCGGTCTTGGAGGCGGGGCGGGCAGCGGCATTACCCCCGTGGTTGCCCGGGTGGCCCGGGAATCCGGGGCGCTGGTGCTGGCTTTTGTCACCCTGCCGTTTGATTGTGAGGGCAACCGTCGTTCGGCGCAAGCCAAGGCCAGTCTGGCCCAGATTAAAGCCGTTGCCGACGGTGTGATTTGTCTGCCCAATCAAAAAGCCTATAAACTCATTGATGAGCACACCAGTGTGGTGGACACCTTCCGCATCACTGGTGCCCTGTTGCTGGAGGCTATTCGCGGCATTTGGCAGTTGATGACCCGCCCGGGTCTGATTCAAATTCATCTGGCCGACCTCTGCGCGCTCGTGCGCGATAAGAATGCCGAGGGCGTCTTTGCTTTTGTGGAGGCCAGCGGCCCCGCGCGTTCCCGCGAAGTGATCGAAAAATTACTGGCCCATCCACTATTGGATGAGGGCAAGGCACTCGCCGAATGTGATGCGGTCATGGTCAGCCTCATGGCGGGCTCCGATCTTACCATGGCTGAGGTTAACCGCGTCATGGAACAAATCACCCGGCAATGCGAACGTGCCCAGGTCATTATGGGTGCCACGGTGGATGACGCTTGGAAAACCCGCCTCTCGGTCACACTCATTACCGCCAAACACAGCGTGCCGCCGGCACCAGAGCCAAACGAGACCATCGCCCACCGACCGGCTCGGATTGCCGGTCGACCCACGCCCACCGTGACGCCCAGTCCTTCCGCGAGTCCCGCTGCCAACCCCGGTCCGAGCCCGCTACAAATGCAGCAACGCGAACAATTGGTGAAACAACATGCACCGGGTGGACGACGTAAGGCAGATGGCAAAATGAAGCAGGAAATGCTGCAATTGGGCACCATTACCAAAGGCCGCTTTGACAAATGCGAGCCGACCATCCACAAGGGCGAGGATTTGGATGTCCCCACCTATTTCCGCCGGGGCATGCCGCTCAACTAGCTTTTAAAATCCAGCCTCCATCCGGGGCGTGAAATCCTCCGGCTGAAAGGCATGATTGATTACAATGTGTTCGTGCGTTTCGGTATTGCCGTTGTGGGCATACCGGCGGATCAAGCCATCCTTTTTGCCCACCCAGAGGGTTGCCTGGCTCACCCCGTTGCTGCACCCCACCACGTAGCAATCCGTTTCACCTACGCGTTCATCTGCCCGCCGGCACAACTGGCCAGACGCGCCCAAGGTGAAGGGGGTGAACACATTGCCCCAAGATAAATTGAAGTAGGCCGTCGGCACCGCCGTTTCATTAATGGTATTGGCTAAATTTCCTGTCATGTCCCCGCCTTTGATCCGGGCTCCGGGTACCTGCTGAGAGTAATAATCCAACCCGTCCGACCAATAACGGTTGGTGTAGCCAAAGGGATGGGGCGCCGTCACGATCTCCACGAGGTAACCCGTTCGCGTACCCATTTTTTCAGTGAAGGTATTCGTCCAGGTGTCGCTCTGGAAGGTATGCGCTGTCCAGCCGGTATCTTGGTACGTCGTCAGGGCGGCATAGGCCTGCCGGGCCAGGGTCAGAATGTTGGTGGCTGCCAATTTGGACGGTTTGGCGCTGGAGTTGGTTGAGGGGGCGGGTTGGGTAGCCGGTTTGAAGTCGATGATGGCCAAATTGGTAAAGGTGCTGATCTGCCAAGGGCTGTGCGCCTGGCTGCCCCCTTGCAATTGCAGCGAACCAAATACTTCCTCGGCCATTGCCTTGCCGCTGGCATCCTTCCCCAAGGTCCGCCGCAACGCAAAGAGCGGCGAATCCACTCCATGGGGGGCGTTCAGTTCCATTCCCCGAATCAGTTGCTCGGCTGTCACCGCTGCCGTTTCATCGGGCAGCACAAATCCCACGGTGAAATTGGTTCTGCCAGCCAAATTATAACTGCCGGCGATCACCTTGCCGGCGCTGTGGTGAGGCTCGGTGGTGATCAGGCAGTCCACATTGGTGACCGCCGCCGGCCATTGGTAGGGCAGTTCGATTAATGGACCCGACAAAACGGGCGTGAGCACTGCCGAGCGGGGCAGGGGATCGCAGGTTATTCGCACCCAAAGGACTTGGCCATAGTGCCGAACTTCCCGCACACAGGCCGTGCCGCCAGCACTCGCTTCCTTGAGCGAAGCCTCAGCGAGCCAGGGTTGCCACACGCCTTCTGGACGGTAGGTGTGCCACCAGATGAAACCCACGCCAGCCAGCCACGACACACCCAATAATATTAAACCTGTGCTGCCTCCCGCAAAGGTATGGAGGGATTCTGGCCGCAAACCTCGTGCCTTGGCCCATGCGGACTCGCACATCAACCGGGCTTGATAATTCCACCACAGTGGATAAAACGCCAGTCCCGTTAGCAACACCGAGGTGGCAATAATCCAGTTCAATGGCACCGGGATGGGAAACAACATCAGGCACGCGAACGGTAAAAAGAAGGTCGCCGAGTTCCAGATGGCGTAAAAGGTGCCAAAGGGTAGTAGCCGCGCTCGCTCATGCGCCGTCATGTGCCGGTAGACTTCCCGAGTCTGCCGGGCGGTGAAGAGCGCCAAAATGCCACTGCGAGCGAAAGTTAGGTGCGTGGGTGGGCGCCCCTGATCATCCACCCGGGGTGACGGTTCCGACTCCCGCTGCGTCCGCCGGTTTAACCACCAAGGCAGCAGCAAAGCCAGCCCTAATGCCAAAGCCATGAAGCCAAAGTTAATGAATTGAAAATGATTCAGCAGCGTGGTCGCCCAGTTTGAAAAAAAGTGTGCCGCCTCTGGATCCTTAACAAAAACATCCAGGCGGTGGGGTCCCATGGTCACCGCTCCCTTGGCGTAATAACCCAGGGCCGCACCTCCCAGAGCGATCGGCGCCGCGGCCGCGCCTCCCAACGCTCCCACCAGTCCGCCGGCCACTCCGCCCAGGGC
Source organism: uncultured Verrucomicrobia subdivision 3 bacterium (assembly GCA_903936645.1). Classification (GTDB taxonomy): domain Bacteria; phylum Verrucomicrobiota; class Verrucomicrobiia; order Limisphaerales; family UBA11358; genus UBA11358. Next base: position 4,635 of record CAIZWI010000349.1, on the reverse strand, counting down.
CAATAACCCGAGAGCCATCCCGCCGTAAGAAAAAATCCCCAGCGAGAAACCGCCCAGCGTGATGCCACCCATGGCCAGGCCGCCAACGGCCACGACTCCCTGGGCAATCCCGCCAACGGCAATAATTCCCCGGGCAATGCGCACGCGGCCAGTCGCCGGATCCAAACCTGCCGCGATATTCACCCATGGCAAACCCAAGAGCGTCGACTGGGTTTGGTAATTGAACCCGGAGTACAGGCGCGCGGTGGCCGGTGGCACTTTCGCCGTCGGTCCCTGGGCGATCGTCTCCATCTGGGTTTTGAACACACTGGCCTGCTGATACCGTCGTTCCGGCAGCTTTTCCAAGGCACGCAGCACCACTTCATCCAGTCGCACATCAATGCGCACCTTGTGCGACGGCGGTTGCAGCGGCTGCTCCGGAAATTCGCCTGTGAGCATCTGATAAAGCACCACCCCCAGCGCATAAATATCTGCCCGATGATCCACCTCGCCCGGGTGCTCCACCTGTTCCGGCGACATGTATTTCGGCGTCCCCATGATCTTGCCGGCTTCCGTCAGGGCAGGGGACCCGATCGTCGAACCCGCCGGCGAGCCGGTTTCACCCGCCGTCCCGATTAATTTCGCCAGCCCAAAATCCGCCACCTTCACGCGCCCCCGGCGGTCCATGAGCAGGTTCTCTGGCTTGATGTCCCGGTGCACAATCCCCTGATCATGGGCAAATTGCAGGGCATCGCAAATCTGGGGCACAATCGCCAGGGCCTCGCGGGCCGATATGCGTTCCCGCTGCAGCAGTTCCCGCAGATTCATGCCATCCACAAACTCCATCAGGAAGAAATAAAGCCCGTCCGCCCGCCCAAACTCATAAATGGTGACAATCCCCGGATGATTCAACCGGGCCAGCGCCTTGGCTTCCCGCGCAAACCGTTCGGCAAACGCCCCATCCTGGCCAATGTCCGGCGGCAGAATTTTCAACGCCACCAGCCGGTCCAGTTCGCGCTGGCGGGCCTTGTAAACCGCCCCCATACCGCCCCGGCCGATCAGTTCCAAAATCTCCAACTGCGGAAATTTGGCCGCCAGTTCCGCCACGGTTGGTGGTTGGAACGCTCCGGTGCTTTCACCGGGAATGTCGGTCTGTGTGGCCGCCAGCACCGCCGCCGCACAACGCGGGCAAATGCCCCCGGTGGTACCGACTGGGGGTGTTGTTCCGCAGCGTGGACAATTTTGAGATGGGATGTCGCTCATACCCTCTAAATAAGAGTCGCCGGGACGTTGTTACTGGAAATCATCACGAAATGCTCCCCAAAACGGCCAGCACCTCCCGGATTTCCGACGGCACGGCACCGGGTTCGGCCACGGTATCCGCGATCACTGCGCGAAACACTTCCCGAAATCGTTTGCGCAGCCGGTGAATCGCCACCCGCGCCGCGCCCTCGCTGGTTTGGCCAGCCATGGCAATCTCGGCATAAGGAATCTGGCCTCTTTCGGTGGTCAGGTAAGATTTGAGCAGCGCGAATTCGGCGGCCCGGCCCCCCTGCGCATATTCTTGCTGGAGCCGGGACAGGGCCGCGTCCAGCAGGGCAAGAGCCCAGCGTCGATCATAACTGGCGTCCACGTCATGGGGGCCCGCAGCATCCTGTTGAAAGCGCTGTTCGGCCAGTTCCGTGTCCAGGGACAGCAAGACCTGGCCACCGCCCCGTTTCTGACTCCGCAACCGCTCCCCGTCATTTAACAAAAAACGTTTCATCGCCATCCGCAGGAATGTGCGAAACCGGCCTTTTTCGGGCGTGACCACCCGCAAATAATCCTTGGCCAGCAGTGCCGCGAAAAAACTCTGCGTCAAATCCTGGGCATCATGCGGTGAATATCCGGATCCGCGCACAAGTGCATAGAGCGGATACCAGTAGGTGCCGCACAAGGTCTCCAGCGCCCGGCCCGCCTCTGGGCCGCCCGGGTCCCGCGCGGCCAGGACCACCGACCAGCGGGTGGTGACAAATAGCGAGCCACCCGGGGGGGCCACCTGCGTTGCCGATTCATCGCTGGTCATCGCCTAGGTTATAAGGAAATTTGGCGCTTTGTTACAGTGAATTACAAACCCGGGTGGATGGCCCCCTCAACTAAAATTATCCGGGCATCCCCATTAACCAGAATTTAGACCATTAATTGTGGCCAGGCTGGCAGCCAAAACCATTGGCGTTCCTCCACACCAGTAAATTATCTGCGCGTGCCGCTGCGTTTCCGGAGCAAGATGGTCTGTTCAAGCAGGGGTAAATGCGCCAGGTCCTGGGGGCGACCCACAAACCGTTTGCTGCGGAGAATGCGCGCCAGCGGCAAGACGGCCACCTTAACGCCCAGCCACTTGATCCGGCGGGCATGGCGAAACTCCCCGGCAAAACTCAGCAACCCATCGACCCGGTAAAGAAAATTAACTGCCGAGCCGTCGCTCAAGTCCACCACCGTATTGTCCCTTACCGTGGCACCCAGGCTTTGACACAACCGCAGCGTGCGCATGTATTGACGTGGAGCCAGATCAATCCAAAGATCCGTGTCCAGTGTGGTAACGGGACAACCTTGCAGGATGGCCGCGCTCATGCCGGCTACTTGAAACCGTATTTTTTCCTGCTGGAGCGTGTGAATAAGTCGTGCGTGCGGAGAAAGTTCTCGTGCAACTGCCAGCGCTCGTCGGGGCTGGCGGCGAGACTGCGGGCGAACAGGTGCTTTTCGTCCTCGCTCAGCCCGGGGACGCTGCGGATTTTTCGCAGTACCTGGCTGATTTTTTTTCCATGATTCAAGTTTACTCCATAACCGGACCTGGGTTGAGGTGGAATTCCGCGGCCCATCCCCGCGGTTTAAGCCTTGCCCGCCTCCCGGCTCAATTTCAGCAGCATCACGCCGTGGGGTGGAATCGTCAGCTTCAGCGCGCCAGTGGAATCCGGCAGGTTCGCCTGCCGCCAGAGATCGCGCACCTGCCAGTGGCCGGACAACCCCAAATAACCCAGTTTGTTAAAATTAATTTTGGTTTCGTCATCCCCGCGATTAAAAAATCCCAAGGCATGGCTGCCATCTTCCAGGTCTTTTTGGAAGACATCCACCTGGCCAATGGTCGCCACCCGCACGGCCTGCTGGCCCCGGGCATCCTGGTCCAGGGCGAGCACTTCGTCGTTGCTGAGCAAGCCAAGCGTGAAGGCGTCGAGTTGTTCCAGATCGCAGCCAATCAACAGGGGGGCCGCGAGCAGACACCACAAGCTCATGTGGGCATACAGTTCGTCCGGCGTCAGGTGGGTCGCATGCAGGCTAGGGCCCCAACCCACGTGCCCTACCACGAGCATGTCCGGATCGTTCCAATGCCCTGGTCCGGCCACCGGTGCCCAGCGGTCCTGGGTAAAGCCAATTTCCGAAATGCCATAATTGTAACCCGCTTTGGGATTCTCATTCCAGCCGTCGTAGATATCGGACGTGGTCCGCCAGCAGTTGGCCAGCCGGGCCCAGTCGGCGGCGTGGTCAAAGGGGGCGGTGTTCGACAGGCTGAAAATGATGTCCCGCTTGGTTTTGCGCAGGGCGGCCGACATTTCCGCCGTATGTGGCACATCGTTCGGATTCCAGTCGAATTTCAAATAATCCATGCCCCAGTCCGCCCATTGCTGCGCATCCTTGTCCGCAAAATAATGTTTACCCAACCGCCAGTATTTTGTGCTCGCCAGCGCTTTCGACCACGTCCCGGAAGCATCGTCACTCGAGCCGCCTGCGTATTTGGCATAGGAGGTGATCCACGGGGTTGAATAAATCCCGGCTTTCAGTCCCAGATCATGAATCTGATCGCACAGCGCCTTCATGTCCGGGAATTTGGCATTGGGTTGCAGGGCGTTGAGCGGGCCGCCCCGTTGTCCCTGCCAGGTGTCATCAATATTCACATACGTCCAGCCGTGGTTGATCAGACCGGAACTCACGAGCGCCTTCGCCGAGCGTAACACCTTCGCCTGATCCACGGATCCGGCCCAGCAATTCCAACTATTCCAGCCCATGGGCGGCGTGAGGGCGATGTGGTCGCCCGCCACTATGTGAAACGATTTTGTGGCGGTTCCCCGGGCATTGGTGGCATGCAACACCAGGGGGAATTCGCCTTGGGCAGCCAACTCGCCGGTGATGCGGCCGGTGGTGGCGTCCAATTTCAAGCCGGCAGGCAAATGATCCGCGCTAAACGTCATCGGCCGGTCGCCGGTGGCGGGAATTGTGTACAGGAAGGCGGAACCTGGCCGCACCCCAAAAATGCTTGGTCCATTAATTCGCGGCGCGGGTGCCGGCAAGGGTGTCAGTGGAGCCGGCAGCTCGGCTGCCAGCAGGGGACCCGCGCAGCTCAATCCCAGAGTCAGATTGACGAAAGCCAGTTGAAAAGTCCGGTGGTTCATATTGTCCCATTCTCAATAAATCCGCGAATTCAGGAAGTCTTTTTTTCCGGTTTCGACCGGCTTTCGGTTTTCGGCATGCTCCCCCAGCGCCGACGGCCTGCCAGTTGACTTTCCCCTGCTGGCGTTTACGATGCCTCGCATTCGACGATGAACAACTTAGGATATCATGGCATCGACCAGCACGTGGGGCGCACACCGTTAATTCGGCTGCGCCGATTGTCGGAATTGACCG
>CAIZWI010000348.1 GCA_903936645.1 uncultured Verrucomicrobia subdivision 3 bacterium | reverse complement strand
TGAAGCGCTTGCCCGGCTGGCGTGAGCGGTGGGGCCGCCGTCGCCAGGGCGTTCAGCAATACCTGGCGCCGCACAAACAGCCCGCCCGGCGGCAGGCAGGCTTGGGCGAGGTCCAGACACCGGCTCTTGTTCCCCAAATCGTGAATGCCCAAAGCCACGGGCGCCACCACCTCGGCCAGCGGGCTCGGTGGCTCCTCCCACGAAAGTAAAACGTTTCCGCCCAGAATTCCCGCGGCCGCATGGGTCGTGAAGGCTTTAAGCATTTCCGTCAGAAAATCCGGCGCCGGGCGCAGGTTGGTCTCCAGAAAGCAAACGATTTCACCCCGGGCTTCCCACGCTGCCCGGGAACGCACCCAGGCCTGGCCAGGCAGGCTGACGGTTACGAGCCGGCCCCGGGCGGGGAATTCCGCCGCGATAAGCTGGACCGCCCGTTCCCGGCTTTCCTTGTCGCTGCCCATGTCCATGACCAGCAACTCCCATTGCGAATCGGCCAGGGTTTGCTGGCGCAGGGCGGACACCCAGCCCCGCAGTTGCTCCGGGTCTTGCTGCCAGGCAACGCACACGGTGATCGCCGGGCGCCTGGGGGCAGAGGGTGTTGGGCGGATCGACACCGGGATCATCTGGGCGCGTTGGGGCACGTACCATCCCGGCTGCCCGCACACGGTGCGCGCCGGGTGCCTTCCCTGATTTCGTTCTTCCCGCATGGCAATCGGATGAATGGGTAATCGCTCGCCGCCCCACGACCGTGAAACGGTTGGCTAAGTCCTTAATAATTAACCGGGTTTGCCAGGCGCGCCTAGCTGCCCTTTGGGGCGGTAGGTGAGGTTGTCCATCGGACCGATCAGAGCAGCCAGCAGATCATCCCCGCCAAAACGATCACCGCGGTCAGCCACCAATACCACGCAATACCCGGCGGTTTGGGGGACGGACCGCCGAATTCCCGGCGCGCGAAGTCCGCGTAATCAAAGGATTCTTCCGGCAGATTTAAATGTTCCGTACCCGCCGCCTCCGACCAGCCGGTGGATTCATCGGCACCGCATTCCGGGCAGGCCCGCGCCCGCCGGGGGATTTCCGCGCCACAGTTGGGACAAAGTTCCGGAGTCATGCGCCCGCCCCTGGTTAACAGTCACCGCCCCCCACTGCGTCCGCCAGCCATTGCAAATACGCCTGGCTGCCGTGGGTCGGGGCGAGCACCAAAAATTCGGGGGTATCATAGGGGTGCTCCGCCAGGATGAGCTGTTCCAAGGCGGCCAGTTTGGCTTTTTGGGTTTTCAGGACCAGCAACACTTCCTGGCCCTGCTCCAATTTCCCCTGCCACCAATAATGCGATTCAATTTTGGGAACCAGATTGGCGCAGGCCACCAGCCGGGCCGTCAACGCCTTCCGGGCGAGCGCCCGGGCGGTCTTTAAATCTGGCGCGGTGACCAACACCACCGCGCACTTCGCCGCCGTTTTCATGGGGTGGTGTTCAGTTCGTAGTTCAAAAACGCGAGGCAATAAATCGCCGCGGTTTCCACCCGCAACACCAGCCGCCCCAGGGTGATGGGTTTGGCCCCGGTGGCCTGAATGGCTGCCACCTCCGCCGGGGTGAAATCCCCCTCCGGCCCGATCCACACGCCGAGCGTGCCCGGCACCCGGCCGAGTTGCGCCTGGGCTTCCGCCAGCCAGGCCCGCGGATGGCGGCGCTCCGCCAGCAGGGAGCCAATCAAAGCCAGCTCAAACGATTCCGGTCGCGCCAGGTATTGCGCCAGTGGAACCGGCGCGGCGATGGTTGGCAGCCAAGCCGCCCCGCTTTGCTTGATGGCTTCCACGGCCACCTGCTGCCATTTATCGCGTTTGCCTTCGGCGCCGTCCTCATCCAGTTGACTGACGACGCGTTCCGAGAGAATGGGCACTACTTTGTGAACGCCCAGTTCCACCGCTTTTTGGATCAGGCTGTCCATGATTTTCCCCTTCGGCAGGGCCTGGAGCAAGGTGATCTGGCCCGGCAGGGGAGGAATGAAATGACGGTGACGAACCCGGAGCGACACCTCGGCGCGCGTCAAGCCGGTGACCTCGCAGTCCAGGGCGTGACCGGCCCCGTCCAGCACAGTGATCGACTCACCCGCGCGCAGCCGCAACACATGCAAGGCGTGATGCGCCTCGCGGTCCGTGAGCCGCAACTGGTCGCCCGTGCAGTGGGCGGGGGGTAAATAAAAGCGGTGCATACTCAGGCGGCCACCTTGCTCCCTGGGCCCGGCTTTATTACCGGCAACAGCGCGAGCATTTTAGGCATGGTGGCAATCTACTGCGTTGGCGATACTCCCGCAAGCCGGGCCGGCTCCGGGCACTGCCCGCCCGGCACCGGCCGGCCTCAATTAAAAAACTTTTTCGCTTTCTCGAAAAAGCCCTGGATCAGCGGCGCCTCTTTGCCATCGCACAGCAGGGCAAACTCCTGCAATTTTTCTTTCTGCTCGCTATTCAAGCGGGTGGGCACTTCCACCAGGATCCGCACCAGCAAATCGCCGTGCCCGTAACCTTGCAGGTTCTTCATGCCCTTGCCTTTCACCCGGAACACCGTGGCGGGCTGGGTGCCGGCCGGAATTTTAATTGTCGCTTTGCTTTCCAGGGTGGGCACTTCGATCTCCGCGCCCAGCGCGGCCTGCACGAAGCTCACCGGCACTTCGCAAATCAGGTCATCGCCATCGCGCTGAAAAATCTCATGCTCCTTGATGTGCAACATCACGTACAGGTCGCCCGCCGGGCCGCCGCGGAAACCCGCCTCCCCGTTGCCGGAGGAACGCAGCCGCGACCCCGTGTCCACACCCGCCGGAATGCGCAGCTTGATCTTGGAACTCCGGTTGCGCTTGCCCTCCCCGCCGCAGGTTTTGCAAGGTTTTTCGAGAATTTTGCCGCCGCCTTTGCAGTGGGGACAGGTTTGCGCAATGCTGAAAATGCCCCGGGCCATCAACACCTGGCCGCGCCCGCCGCAGGTTGAGCACGTTTGGATCTTCGAGCCGCGTTCCATGCCGCCGCCACCGCAAACTTCACAGGCGTCCAGTTTCGTGACCGAAATTTCCTTCTCGCAACCATGAGCCGCCTCCTCCAGGGTAATTTCCAGGTCAAACCGCAAATCCTCGCCGCGCTGGGCCCCCGAGGGATCGCCGCCGCCGCCAAAGAAGCTTTCAAAAATGCCGCCGCCGCCCCCGCCGCCCCCGCCGAAGACCTCGCGGAAAATGTCAAAAGGATCGTGGAAGCCCGCCCCGCCACCGCCGCCCCCCCCGCGATTCGCCCGTTGCCGGGGATCAAAGGCCGCATGCCCAAATTGGTCGTACGCCGCGCGTTTTTGCGGATCGCTCAGCGCTTCATAAGCCTCGCCGAGTTCCTTGAAGCTTTCCTCGGCGGCCTTGTCCCCGGGGTTTTTGTCCGGATGATACTTGATCGCCAGTTTGCGGTAGGCTTTTTTGATTTCGTCCTGGTCCGCTTCCCGTTTGACTCCGAGAACTTCGTAATAATCGCGCTTGGCCATGGCTGGTGTCCGGTGCTGGGGGGCTTGAGGAGCTTGGTTTAAGCCGGGGTTTCGGCTTTGGTTTCGGGTGGGCGGGCCACAATCACCGTGGCCGGGCGCAGCAGGCGTTCCCGCACCTTGTAGCCCTTGCGAAGCTGCTGGAGCACCTGGCCTTCGGGCACGTCCGCCGATTCCTGTTGCGAAACCGCCTCATGCAGGGCCGGATCAAAGGGCTTGCCCAGCGCATCCACTTCTTCCACGCCGGCCTCATTAATAAAGTTTTTGAACTGCGCTTGCAGCATGGCCACCCCGGTTTGGAGCGAGGCCAGCTTGTCCCCCTGGGCAGTCTGGGCCGCGGCCTGGGCCATGTCGAACCCGTCCAGAATCGGCAGCAGTTTGTGAATCAGATTCAGGGTCGCATTTTGGGCGGCCTCCGTCCGTTCCCGTGCCGCGCGCTTTTTGAAGTTTTCAAAATCCGCGGTGGTGCGCAACAAGCGCTCCCAGTTTTCTTGGGCCTTGGCGGCGCTGGCTTTGAGTTCTTCAATTTGCTCCGGCGTATAGGCCGGGGCGTTCGCCCCAAGGGGCGCTTCGACGTTTTCTTCAGTTGGCTTCATACGTTTTTTAGGCGCAAAAAAATTCAAGACTCCCATCCTAGCGCATTGGGGGCACATCAGCAACCCGGATGTGCATTGCGCCCGGATGCCGGCGACGCAGCCAATGGCGGATAAATTCTGGCCATCATGTTGCGATCAGGGATGCCCCAAAACCATCCCCCGCCGTCCCGGGTCCCCGCTGCTCCCGTTAAAAAACCGAAAGCCTGGCAACGTCCAACGTGGCCAGGCTTCGGGTCGTTAAAACTTCAATGCTCCCTAATTCGTCAGCACCAATTGCTTGAAAGACGGGTTGTTCCGCAGGGAATTGAGCGAGGGGTCCTTGCGGGTTTCCGCCAGCAAATCCCGCGCGGACGGATCCGCTTTCCGCCGGGCTTTGCTCAGATCCAGGGAGATTTGCAGGTCCTTGATGGCCTGGTCGGTTTCGCCCATCGTGGCTTCCAGCCGGGCCAGGTCAAAGCGCGGTTCCGGCACGTTGTTGGAGATGGCCACCAGCTTGCGCAAGGCCCCCTCCAGCTTGGCGAGATTGCCCGCCTGGGAATAAATCTGCGCGATGTTGGCCACATCCGCATAGGAGATTTTCTCATTGGCCAGCGCCAGGTCAAACAGCTCAAACGCGCGGCCGGTGTTTTGCATTTGGAAGTACGTCGAGGCGAGCGTCAGCAAGTTGGGCAGGTTGGCCGGGTTGGTCTGGGCCATGGCTTCCATTTGCTGTAATTGATTCATGCTCTGGCTGCGCATGGCATTCTCCTGCTTGAATTTCCTCAATTGTTCCACCGTGCCCACAATCTGCTCATTAAAGGGATCCAGTTTGAGGCAGGTCTGCGCCACAATCAGCGCGTCATCCAGCCGGTTGAGTTGCAGGAGGAAGTTCACGTACCGGTACACCGCTTCCGGGCTGTACGGGCAGAAGGCGAAGGACTGCTTGAAGGCAAAGTCGGTCTCCTTGATCAGGGCATCCTGGCTGGCCGCCGATTTCTGGCGGTACTCCGGCGGGCAGGTGTTGGGGAAGCAGCGCCAGGCATAGAGACCGGCAATGGAACTGCGCAATTTGGAAAAGGCCTTCTGACCGTCATCGTCCCGGATAAAGCGGCGGTCGCCCTTGAAGCCCGCGTAATTGTTGTGCAAGTACAGCTTCTCGGCAAAATCAGCAATCTGTTGCACCGAGGTGTCGTACGTGATCCAGTTGCCGATCAGGCGCTCCGAATATTTGCTCCAGAAATCATGGTCCTTCTTGAAGATGTCCTGCGTCAGCTCCGGCAGCGGATTGCGGTTGATCTTCATGATGATGCCGAAGGGCGTTTCATAAGGATACATCCAGTCCAGCGGGAAGCTTTCCTCCACGAAAAATTCATTCGTGGGGTTGTGGTCGAAAATGACCTTGCACAAGAGGCCGTTGATCATCATGACCGCCACTTGACCGGAAACCTGCACCCGGCCATTTTCCACCTTCACATCTTCGCCGGGCTTGAGCTGGCCGATGGCCTGGCGCCGGGCCACGTCCGAGGTGTAATCCTCAAAGCATTGCTGCGAATCCTCCGGCGAAGGGGTGTAGATTTCCTTGGGCGGATAAACCCCCTCGGCGCGGCGGCGTTTCTCCACGCTGGCCCCAAACGCCGTAAACGGCTTGTCCAACACGCTGTAAGCCACGCTCGAAATCCCGCTCACCAGGGCGCTGTTCGGTCCCAGCGGAATGCCCAGCACATATTTCAAAAACTCACTGAAAAACGGCGGATCCTTCTGCGCGCTGCGGAAATATTGCGCCCGGATGTAGGACAGGTAAGTGCCGTCGGCCAGGGCGTTCTGCGTGATGATATAAACATCCCGGCGGTCAAATTTCTGATCTTCCACCGGCTGGCAATTGTGGGGAATAAAGCTTTCGCAGAAAATCATGTAGGTCGGGCAGAACCGGCCCGGATCCGTGCCGCCAAACAAAATGGCATCGCGGGTCATTTCTGGATAAATGCCAAACGGCGGCGTGAACATGTCATGGCCAAACCAGTAGCCAAACCAATGATCGCGTTGTTCACTCTTGTACCAGTGCGCCAGCCCGGAGTACAGCGGCATGGCCAGGAACAAGCCCAGCAGGATGAACACTGGACCGCGCTGGCGGTAAATGACCAGCGACAGCACAAACGCCAGTGACATGGCCAGCAAGATTAAATTGGCATAAATCGGCGAGCCATACTGGTCTTTGGCAAAGGCCTGCGCAATCGCCCCCGGTAGTTCGCCCAGGCTGACACTGCCATTCAATCCGTGATACAGCTTGCCCGCCGCATCCTTCAGGCAGTACAGCGCGAGCACCACGGCAATCCCGCCACCCACCAAACCCCAGAAGCGGAATTTCTGGTAATTCGTCGCCACATAAGCCGCCAGCAACGTCAAGCCGTACCCGATCATGATCGCAAAGAGCGTGTGCGAGGCCGTGAAAAACACCTTGTTCAATTCCGAGGCGGAACGATCCGGGGTCACGTCCAGCAGAATCACCATCAACACCGCCAGACAGAAGTAGATGGAGGACAGGCCCACGATCCACGCCCGTTCGCGCTTGTGCATTTTAAAGAGGAACAGGAACGGCATCAGGCCGATGAAGATAAACACCCAGCTAAAGGAATCCGCCAGGCCATTGACGATGTACGCCAACTGCCCCACGAAGCGCATGGGATCATGGAACAAATTTGTGCCGTGCACACTTTCATACTGGCCGCGGCTCAAGGCGTGGAAGAAGCCTTCCACCGTGCGCGGATAACCCCATTCCATCGGGGGATTGGTCATGCCGGAAATCGGTTCGTAGAAATAAAAGGAGACGCCCAGCACCCAGACCACCCCCATGATCACCACGGTCAGCCATTCCGAACCGATGCCCTCGGTTTTCAGGCAATAATAGATGCCCGCCACAATCGAGCCCACGCCCACCATATGGAACAGCATGTTCTCAATGGAGCTCATGTTGGTCAGCGCGGGTACCGAGCCGGAGGCCAGCGCCGCCAGACCAAGGAGGTAAATGAGGCTGTTACCCAGCAGCAGATCCCGGCCCAGTTTGGCGTTGGCCGCGATAATCGCCACTTCCACCCCCATCGCGCTCATCAGCAACGATTGATGAATCGTGGCGCACAAGCCATAGATAAACATGGCCATGTACAGGTAAAACTTTTGCTGCGGCGCATAAATCCAGCGCATCAAAAAGAGCAGCACCACCGTCAGCCACGGCACGCCGAACAGGGAAATGCGGTTGATCACCACCGATTCGCTCCACATGTAGGCATCCAGGCCCACCAGCAAACCGGTCACCACGCCGGCAATCAAGCAAATGGCCCGTTCCCAGCGGTTGGCCACACTTTTCAGCTCGTCAATGCCTTCAATCAACAGACTGCTGCCCCGCGACACCATGAAGGCCACCAAGCCGCAGCCCATGGCCGCCGCAAACGATTCGCCCAATTCCACCCGCCACGCCACGTTGCCAAACGGCAAGAGCGTCCACAGATAGCTGTAAATCGCCCAAAACGGATAGCCGGGCGGATGCGGAATGCCGGCATAAAACGAACCCGTGCACAATTCGCCCGAGTCTTCCAGCGTCAATTCCGGGGCCAGGCAGTAAATATAGATCCCCCAGAGCGACAGGAAGGTGATCACCAACGCCATCCAGTCGATGGGCCGGAACAGCGGTGGTACCTTGAGCGGGGCGGGCGGAGTCGCCGGGTTCCCCGCCGTGGGGGTGGCGGTGGTTGGTTTCAATTTGTCCATGTGCTTTGTTAATTGGTCGACGATGTAAAACCTATAGGAGAAGTCAAAACGCTGCGGTTTGTCCAATCAAAAGTGAGGGAATCCAGATGGTTCTGGGCCGTTTGGGAGCCCCCGGAGGCGTACGCCGAGTAGCTTAAATTGCTCAAAACCAGGTCCCCCATCAAATGCCGTTTCAAGCTGCCCGCCGTGAGGGCATTGCCCGAATTCAAGACCAGCAGCGACAGCATGGCACATGCCATCGCCGGCACCAGCAGGTTCCAAAACGACCGGTCCTCCGGCGCGGCCGGTTGCGCGCGGAAAATCCGTTGCTTAAGCGCCGCCGCCGGCGGCCGCGGCTTCCAGGCCGACCATCCGGTCAGGGGTGAGGTCATCTTTTTCATATATAATTCCTTCCAGACGGACTTTGATTTTTTGCAAGCCGTAACGATAACGCCCCGCCACCGTGTTCGGTGGGGCGTCCAATAGTTCCGCAATTTCCTCAAACGTGTAGTGGTGCCAGAATTTCAGCACGATCACTTCCCGTTGTTCCACCGGCAATTCCGCCAGGCAGCGCATGGCCGCCAGCTCCGCCGGGCTTTCGCCGGGGGATTTTTCAAACCACCGGCTGGCTTCCAGTTCCCGGGTGAGCCGCCGCCACAGGCTCCGGCGGTAATTCAGCGCCTGGTTCCGGTAGCTCCGCACGCAGTAATGCTCCGGCCGGGCCGGGGGCAGGGGCTTTTCCATCAGGATCAAAAACGTCTCCTGCAGCACATCCTCCGCCTCGCAGTGGCTCAGGCCCAGAGCCCGGCCATAGAGCAGCAATTCCGCCGCTTTCGCGTCGTAAATCGCCTCGCACCAATGGTTGGAACCGGCCGGTTTCATGGTTTCACTAGATAGACACCACGCTCTGCGAATTTGTATAAATTATTTTTTTGTGACCACAGTTTGAACTTGGCCGCGGATTTAAGCAGAATTGCCCGTAAATGTATCTCGGAAAAAAAATCGTGGTCGTCATGCCCGCCTATAATGCGGCCCGGACCGTGCGGAAAACCTACGAGGAAGTTCTGGCCCAGGGGATTGTGGACCAGATTATTTTGGTGGATGACCGCAGTCGCGATGAGACCGTCGCGGTGGCCAAATCACTGCCGGGGGTGCTCGTGCATGCCCATGAGCAAAACCGCGGTTACGGGGGGAATCAGAAAACCTGCTACGGGCTCGCCCTCGCCGCCGGGGCCGATATCGTCATCATGGTGCATCCGGATTACCAGTACACCCCCAAACTCATTCCCGCCATGGCCTCCATCATTGCCAATGGCCTGCACCCCTGCGTGCTGGCCAGCCGGATTTTGGGGGGCTACGCCCTCGCCGGGGGCATGCCCCCGTGGAAGTACGTGGCCAACCGGTTTTTAACCTTTACGGAAAATATCCTGCTGGGGGCGAAGCTCTCGGAGTACCACACCGGTTACCGGGCGTTTTCCCGGGAAATCCTGGAAAAGCTGGATTTGCATGGCAATTCCGATGATTTTATCTTCGACAATCAAATGCTCGCCCAGATTTTATGGCACGGGTTCACGATTGCCGAGGTGAGTTGCCCCACCAAATACTTCAAGGAAGCCTCGTCTATTAATTTTAGACGAAGCGTGAAATACGGCTTTGGCTGTCTGTCCGTCGGGGCCCAGTTTCGCCTGGCGAAATGGGGACTGGCGCGCCCGCGGCTGTTCAGTTCAACGAAGCGGCCAGACGGGACTTCTTGCGATTGACCGTCGGACGGGGGACCACGCCGGATTTCACGGCCTTGTCCAGGGTGGAGTGCACGCTGGGCAGCAACTTGGCGGCTTCGTCTTTCTTGCCCGCGGCCACGAGGGTGCGGAAATTCTTTTCCACGCGGCGCAAGTTGGACTTGATGCTGCGGTTGTGCTGCTCTTTGCGGGCACTGCCCCGCATGCGACGTTCGGCTGACTTCGTATTCGGCATAATTAATTTAAGTAAAAGGGTGATAACTCTACCCGAACCCCGGGGGGTGTCAATCTTAAATCCTGGGCAAATTTTCTGCGCCTAATCCCGCAAATGGCATTGCCTCCCGCCGCCCGGTTGCCCAAATTACCCCCCATGAAATTGATTCGTGCCTGCGCCGTCCGCTTATTCGTGCTTGCCGCTTTACTGGCCGGCCTCACCCGCGCCTCCGCCGCTGACCCCCGCGAGCACCTTTCGCTGGATGCCAACTGGAAATTTCACCTCGGCAATGACTGGCCCTATGCCCTGCATCTGGACAAGGCCGGCTCCAGCGACGGCCCCGCTGGCGAAAAATTCAGCGACTCCTCCTGGCGCGTCCTCAATCTGCCTCACGACTGGGCCATTGAACTGCCCTTCGATGCTTCCGCCGATGGCAGCCACGGCTTCAAACCCGTCGGCCCCGGCTTCGGCAAAAATAATGTCGGCTGGTACCGCCGCACCTTTGAGCTCCCCGCCACGGATGCCGGCAAGCGCATCTGGCTCCAATTCGATGGCGCCTTTCGCGACACCACCGTCTGGGTCAATGGCTGGATCGTGGCCCGCAATGAAAGCGGCTACTACCCCTTCCGCGCCGACATCACCGACATCGCCCATTTCGGCGGCCATAACACCGTCAGCGTGAAAGTGGACGCCAGTCAATTCGAGGGCTGGTTTTACGAGGGTGCCGGCATTTACCGCCATGTGTGGCTGGATAAAACCGCGCCCGTCGCCATCGCCCCCGATGGCGTGTTCGTTTACAGCCAGTTCAAAGCGAATGTGCCCACCGGCCCGGCCACCATTCATGTTTCGGCGGACCTGATCAATGCCAGCCCCACCGCCACCGATGCCGTTGTCAGTTACCAGCTCGTTTCTCCCCGTGGCGAGACCAACGCCGTGGAGAATGGTGTCCCGGGAGTGAATCACCTCCCCGTGCCTTCCACTTGGGACAAAGGCACTCTGTCCCCGGCCACCGCCGCCGGCACCTTTGAAGTGACCGCCCCCGAACTCTGGTCGCCCGAATCCCCGAAACTCTACCAACTCATCACCACCGTTACCGTGGATGGCAATGTGGTCGACCGCCAGACCACCGAATTCGGCATCCGCACCTTTGCCTTTGATGCCACCAACGGCTTTCTGCTGAATGGCCGGCATTACCTCTTGCAAGGCACCTGCAACCACCAGGACATGGCCGGTGTCGGCGCCGCCTTGCCGGATGCACTCCAATATTTCCGCGTGGCCAAATTGAAAGAGTTCGGGTGCAACGCCATCCGCACCTCCCACAACCCGCCCACCCCCGAACTCCTCACCGCCTGCGACCGCCTCGGCATGCTGATCATGGATGAAAGCCGCCTGCTCGGCAGCGACCCCGAAAATCTCCGGCGCTGGGAATTGCAAATCCGCCGCGACCGCAACCATGCCAGCGTGGCCATCTGGAGCATTGCCAATGAGGAGTTTTACACCCAGGACACCCCGCAGGGCGCCAATGTGGCCACCACCATGCAACGCCTCGTCCGCCAGTGGGACACAACCCGCCCCATGACCTACGCCGCCCCCGAGGGCGACACCTTTGCCGGGGTCAATGGCGTCATTCAAGTGCGCGGCTGGAATTATCACGTCGGCGGCGACATGGACCGCTACCACGCCGAGCATCCCGGCCAGCCCAATGTCGGCACCGAACAGGCCAGCACCGTGTGCACCCGCGGCATCTATGCCAATGATGCGGAGCGCGGCTATGTCAGCGCTTACGACGACAACGCCCCTTCCTGGGCCACCACCACCGAGCATTGGTGGAGTTATTTTGCCGACCGCCCCTGGTTGAGCGGCGGGTTTGTCTGGACCGGTTTCGATTATCGCGGCGAACCCACCCCCTACAACTGGCCCTGTATCAACTCCCACTTTGGCATCCTCGATGTCTGCGGCTTTCCCAAGGACAACTTCTATTATTACCAAGCCTGGTGGACCACCAATACCGTCCTCCATCTGCTGCCCCATTGGAACTGGCCCGGCAAAACCGGCCAGACGGTTCGCGTGGACGCCCTTAGCAATTGCGAGGAAGTGGAACTCTTCCAGAATGGCGCATCCCAGGGCCGGCAGTTCCTGAAACCCAACTCCAAATTGACCTGGCAGGTCAAATACGCCCCCGGCACCCTGAGCGCCAAGGGCTACCGCCACGGCCAGGTCGTCATTGAGTCCAAGGTCGAAACCACCGGCGAACCCGCCGTCGTGCAACTCGTGCCGGACCGCTCCACGATCAATGCCGATGGCGAGGATGTCAGCGTCTTCACCGTGTCCGTCACCGATGCCCAGGGCCGCGTCGTTCCCACGGCGGGCAACCCCGTGCATTTCGCGGTCGCCGGTGCCGGCACCATCCTCGGCGTGGGCAATGGCGATCCCAGCTGTCACGAACCCGACACCTACGTCGCCCAGACCCCCTGCCAAACCATCGCCGTCAGCGACTGGCGCTGGAAACTCGCCGCCGTGCCGGCAAAAGGGGAGCTTGCCCCCGAATACGGCAACGACGTGGACGATTCCGCCTGGAACCACATCAAGCCCAAAACCGATGGCGACACCGGCAGCCAGGTCTTGCACGAGGGGCAGACCGCCATCTACCGCGCCCACGTCACCGTCACCGCCGCCGACCTGGCCGGCTCCAGCCTCCAACTGGTGTTTGGCGGCATCGACGACCACGGCTGGATCTTCGTGAATCAGCACTTGGTGGGTGAATCCACCGACTGGGCCGCGCAGCCCGCCTATGAAGTCAAATCCGCCCTGCACGTGGGCGATAACCTGATCACCGTTGGCGTGTCCAACGCCGGCGGCTCCGGCGGCCTCAACCCCAATGTCACCCTGGAACTCACCGGCCAGCCCATCAAACTCGCCTGGTCCCGCAGCGCCTTCAATGGCCTGGCCCAGGTCATCGTGCAATCCACCCGGACCGCTGGCGAAATCAAACTCACCGCCAGCGCCGAAGGCCTGACCCCGGCCACCGCCACCATCACCACCCAGCCCGCCACCGGCCGCTCCAGCGTGCCCTAACCCGGCTGACCCTGCGGCTTTGGCCAGATTCTCCCAGTGGCGGGTGAGCCCTCCTCACCCGCCACTTTTGTCATTGGCTACTCCGGCCTGCCTGGCTGCCAAATCACTGGCGGCACCATGACTGGGGGCGACTCAGCACCGGCATGGTTTAAAGTCAGGGCTCTGGCTGTGAAGGGGTAAAAGGGCAAAATCATTAATTAGCATTAAAGATTATTAAATAGGCCGTTTTTTGAGGGTGATACTACCCTGCCGACCCTGGCCAGGGGGGGATGGGGGGGCGGAATGAGGGGGTTTAGCCCAATGGCACTGGTGGCCCCAGGGACATGGCCGGTTAGCTAAGATTATTAGTTTTTAAACTTAGTTAATTGGTTATATCCAGTTTAATTAATGTTTTCGCCGGCCTTTCTCATAACTGCCGGAGTACCGCTGGGGTAGAGTCAAAGCGCCAAAGCGGAGAGGATATCCAAGCACCACATTTCAATCGGTGAGTCATTTCCAACTGCCCGGGGGCAAGGGGGACAGTCTGCAAAGAGGGGAGCCATTTACTAAACAAAACGCCCGGCCAGGTTTGACCCTGACCGGGAGATTAAGAAACGCTTTTTAACGCGGCGTGTACGCATGGCGCACAGAGGCACGGT
>CAIZWI010000347.1 GCA_903936645.1 uncultured Verrucomicrobia subdivision 3 bacterium | reverse complement strand
GGGGGGGGGGGGGGGGCGGGGGGGGGGGGGTGGGGACGGGGCCGGTGGCCAACTATGGCGCGCTGGTGTTCAATCGCAGTGACAATGCGCTTTTCAGCAATGCCATCAGCGGCGTGGGTTCGGTGACGCAGGCCGGCACCGGCACGCTCACCCTGAGCAATGCCATGGTGGGTGGTCCGCTGACCACCCTGGCGCAAACGGGCAATGGGGCCTTGGTGCTCACCGGTTCCAACACCTTCGGTGGCTCCCTGATTATTGGGCAGGGAACGGTCAGCGTGAACGGCTCCGGACCCGGCGGCTCGCCGTATAGCTCGCTCTATTTGGGCGGCCCGGCGGGCGTGGCGGCGATGAATTTCAACACGGCGGGGACCTGGACGATTGCCACCTCCAGCGGGAGTTTCATCGTGGGGGGCACGGGCGCAGCGGCGGACACTGGGGCCGGGGCGTTTAACATGAATGCCGGGACGATCAACTTTTCGGCGGGCAATTATTTCACCCTGGGCAACGGCGGCAATACTTGCTACGGCGCGTTCACGCAATCTGGCGGTACGTTTAGCGTGGTGAACAGCGAGGGGGTGCGGATTGGCGAGGGCGGTCTGGGTTCGTGGTTGCAAACCGGGGGCACCTTTATTTCGCAGCGGTATTTTGTGGTGGGGGGCAACGGCTCCAGCGGCACGGCCAACACCGGGGTGGCCACATTTTTGGGTGGCACCACAACGCTGCCCACCGGCTACTATTTGATTCTGGGGAATCTGACTGGCGCTTATGGGGTCATGAATGTCGGCACGGAAGCGGGTGGGAGCGCCACCTTTACCGCCCCGAGCGGCACCGGCCCCCAAGTCGGCCAGGCGGGCGGTTCCACGGGTGTGCTGAATTTAAACAGCGGCACCCTGGTGATTAACGGCGCGATGGCGACGGCCACCGGTGGATCTGGCAGTGTCAACTTGAATGGGGGCACGGTGCAGGCAGGGGCGAATAGCACCTTGATCAACACCACGGTTACGAGTGTCAATGTGTACAATGGCGGCTTGACCGTAAACGACGGGGCGTTCACCAATTTGATTTCCGCCCCGCTCCAGGGGGCGACGGGCAACGGTATTTATCCGGCCGGCGGCATTATCCCGGTCCCCACCGGTGGCGGCAGTGGTTATATCGGGGCGCCGCTGGTCACGGTTACCGGCGGTTCCGGGGTGGGCGCGCTGGCGATTGCCACCGTGGCAGGCGGGGTGGTGACGAACGTGACCTTGACCTGCCCGGGCCAGGGTTATCTGGCGGGCGACAGCCTGAGCTTTGCCTTCGCGGGCGGCGGGGCGACCAATCCTGCGAGCGTTTTTAATTACACCCTGGCGGCTGGTGATTTGAAGACCAATGTCGCGGGCGGGTTAACCAAGATTGGCACGGGGGCGCTGACCTTGAGCGGCATCAATACTTACTCCGGCAGCACCATTGTAGGCGCCGGCACCCTGACCGTTTCGGCGGACGGGGGTCTCGGCAGTGGCAATGTGGTGGTGGTCAATGGCGCCGCCCTTACCCTCACGAATGGTGTCAGCAATACCTACATGAGCCCGACGGCCAATCTGGCCGTGAATGCCACCGCCACCGTCAATCTCAATTATAGCGGGAACATGACGATCAATGGTCTGTCCACGAACGGTGGGCTGAATTATCTGCCCCCCGGCGTTTATGGCGCGGCGGGTTCGGGTGCCAGTTTCGTACTGCCGCAGTTGACCGGTCTGGGGTTGGTCACCGTCACCGCGACGCCGGTGGTGACCGGCGTGCAGGTGCTGTTGACCGCCTCGCCGAATCCCTGCACCGCGGGCCAGACGGTTACTTTAACCGCCACCGTGACCGGCTCCGGAAGAATTCCCACCGGGTCGGTGACCTTCCTGAATGGCGGGATAAACATTGGTTCGGCGGCACTGAACAGTGCGGGGGTGGCCACCTTGACAAATAGTTTCGTATCGGCCGGGGCTTACGCCCTCACAGCGACCTACAGTGGCAACGGGGTTTATAGCTCGGCAACCTCCATCGTGCCGGTGAGTGAGACGGTGAATCCGCGTTTCGATCTTTGGACGGGGGCGAAGAGCGGTAATTGGGACATCACCACCAGCAACTGGCTCAATCTGGCGTCCGCCGCGGTCTATCATGATGGGGACGGCGTGCAATTTGATGACACAGCCACGGGCAGCACGGCGGTGTCCTTGGGCACCAACGTCAAGCCGAGCTATGTGCTGTTCACGAACAACACGAAGAATTATTCCCTCAGCGGCACTGGTGCCATCTCCGGGGCGGCGAACTTGATGCTTGCCGGCAAGGGCGGATTGACGGTGAGCAACGCCAACAACTATACCGGCAACACCGTGGTCTCCAACGGGGTGCTGACCTTTGCGGGTGCCGGTGCGAGCACCGGGGGCGGGGTGCTGAATGTGGGGGGAGGCAATGGCCTGGGGGTTTTGAACATGACCGGCACCGGGGCGCTGACCTTCAGCGGCTACGTTTCGCTCGGCGGAATAACGGGCGACAGCAGTGACAGCGGCAGCGGGGCCATCAACCAGAGCTCCGGCACGATTAATTTCAGTACGAACACCAGCGGCATCTATGTGGAGCTCGGCACTGGCGGCACGAACGGCTATGGGGCGTACAACCAGTCGGGCGGCACGCTCAACATTCAGAATGCCTCGGGCATCCGCATTGGCGAGGGGGGTTATGGTTCCTGGTTACAGACCGGCGGTGCGTTGAACTGTTCCCGGTATTTGGTGGTGGGTGGGAACTATGGCGCGAGCGGGAGTGTCAACGACGGCGTGGCCACCTTCCTGGGCGGGAGCATCAATTTGCCGGCCAGTTACTACCTCATCGTGGGCAACTTGAATGGTTCCCACGGGGAGATGAACCTGGGCACGGAAGCGGGGGGCAATGCGATCTTCACGGCACCGGACACGGTGGGATCCTACGTCGCGCAGGTCAGCGGCGCGACGGGCATTCTGAATCTGAATAGCGGCACCTTCATTGGCAGCGGGCCGATCCGGACAGGTGCCGGCGGCACGGGCATCGTCAATTTGAACGGGGCCACCCTCCAGGCGGCGGCCAGCAATTCGCTGATCGATTTCACGACGACCAGTGTGACGGTTTACAACGGAGGCATCACTTTTGACACCGGGAATTACACGACGACGAACGCCGCCAACCTGCTGGAACCGGCGGGCAAGGGGATTTATATCGCCGGCGGCGTGCTGCCCATTACCAGCGGTGGGGGCAGCAATTATATTGGGGCGCCGCTCGTGACGGTGAGCGGCGGCTCGGGCGTGGGGGCCACGGCGATTGCGGGTGTCTCCAACGGCATAGTCACGGGCATCCTCCTAACCTGCCCTGGCCAAAGCTATCTGGCGGGCGATAACTTGAGTTTTGGCTTTGCCGGCGGGGGCACGGTCACTCCGGCCAATACTTTTAATTACACCTTAAAGCCAACTGATGTGGCCGCCAATGTGGCGGGCGGGTTGACTAAAATGGGGAGTGGTTTGCTGGTGCTGAGTGGCACCAGCAGCTACGGGGGCAACACGGTGGTTGAGAATGGGACGCTCCAGTTAGATGGATCGGTGGGCGGGGGAAACCCGGCGGGCGGCATTATTGTCAGTGGTGGGCGGTTGGATGGCAGTGGCAGCAGTGGCGGGCCGGTCACCATTCAAAGTGGCGGCACGCTGGGGGCCGGTGATTCCGCGGACTTGGGCTCATTGTCCTTGAGCACACTGACACTGGCGGGGAATGTGCTGCTGCGGATCGACAAAACCGGGGGCAGCCTGCTGAATGACGGCGTCACCGGATTGAATAGTGTGGTTTATGGCGGCACCCTTACCGTGACGAACCTCACCACTGATGGCACGTCCCTGGCGGCGGGAGACACGGTGACCCTGTTCGCCTCCAGTGCTTACGCCGGCAACTTCAGCTCCGTCCGCCTGCCGGCACTGCCTTCCGGACTTGTTTGGGATGTGTCCAGCCTCACCGTGAATGGCAGCATCAAGATAGCCAGTGTGCCCGTCATTACTGGGTTTACAGTGAGTGGATCGACCTTCACCCTCAGCGCCACCAATGGGGCGGCGGGTGCCCCGGCGATTTTGCTGGGCGCCACCAACCTGGTGACTCCGTTAAGCCAGTGGACGCCCGTGCTCACCAACAACTTTGATGCGCAAGGGAACTTGAACCTGTCCGGCTCCGTCATCAACCCGGCCAACCACCAGCAGTTTTTCCGGCTGGCGCAATAGTCCGGGCCGGGCCAGCAAATTGACCGGCCGTGGAGCCCACGTGCGGGAAAGCCCCGGTTTTCCCGCACGCGGGGCAACCAACCCGAAACACCATGCCGCCGCGAGGGCGGGGCGGCATGGAGGGGGCTCATGCCCTGGCCGGTGATGATCAACGGCTGGCGTTGCAAGAAACCTGGGAATACTTCGGCAAGCTATCAGCCAATCTTCCATTTATGAAAAAGTCCATGGGTAGAAAACAAACGGTCCGGCGGTGGAACCGCAACGGCTTCACCCTCATCGAACTGTTGGTGGTGATCGCCATCATCGCCATCCTGGCGGCGATGTTGCTGCCGGCGCTCGCCCGGGCGCGACAAAAGGGCCAGGCCGCGGTCTGTCTCAGTAATCAAAAGCAACTGGCGCTGGCATGGCAAATGTATCTGGGGGATAATAATGAGAAGGTGGTGGGTTTTAATTGTGTTTATCCGTGGGAATGGCGTATTGGGGCCGCCAGTGTGGGGGCGGCCCCGGTCCTGACGGCGGCCAACCCGCCCGGGTTGACCGGACTGGCCCTGGCCACCTGGCAGTTTCAAGAGGGGTATCGGGAAGCGGCACTCTACCGCTATGCGCCCAATGCCAATTTCATTCATTGTCCGGGGGATTATCGCAATACGGTGGGGTATAATTTTGCCTATGACAGTTATTCCGGGGTGGAGGGGTTGAATGGCGGCACTTATGTGGCCGGCTCGGGCAATTCCGGACCGTTCGATGGGCCCACGCCGATTCTGAAAGCCGGGGGCGTCCGGCATCCCAGTGAACGATTTTTGTGGCTCGAAGAGAATGACAACCGGGGTGATAATGTTAATTCATGGGCTTTTGATAACCTTACCCCGGCATGGCACGATTCGCTGGCGGTATTTCACGGAGCCAGCAGCACTTTGAGTTTCGTGGATGGCCACGCGGAGAGCCACCGTTGGCGGAATTCCCAAACCCTGGCGCTGGCCAAGCGAGGTTCGGAAGGCACGGTGAACACCGCCCCGTCGCCGGACGACGAGGATATTCATTACGTGGTGGCGGGATTTCCTTGCCAGGCCAATCCCTAAGCGGCTGGGCCGTCCGTTGGGGGGTGGGTCGCGGAACTCCGGGCTGAACCGCCGGGCATAGGCCACTATCCTATGTGGGGGTTAGGGTTGTTTGGGCGGGGACGGCTGCTCCGGGGCGGTTTTGGGGAGCAACAGCGGTCCCGTGAAATCGACGGCGAGGACGCTGGCGATGGGGTCGGGGGCGGTGGTGGGCAGGTTGATTTGCCAGCCATCGGGGGTGGGCACCACGGGCAGTTTTTTTCCGGAGGCCAGCCAGCGCACACGGATGGGGGTATTGGTTATTGGCAGGAGGAGTTTGCCTTCTGCCGGCCAGGGGAAGACATGGAGATAGAGTTGCCCCGGCCGCTGGGTGACGCGGCCCCAGGCAAAGGGCTTCGGAAACGGACTGGCCTGGGTGCCGTAGATGGACTCACCGTTCACTTTGAGCCATTGGCCGATGATTTGGAGCCGCTCCAGTTCGGGAGCAGGAATGATGCCCTCGCCGGTGGGGCCGACATTTAGAATATAGTTGCCGCCTTTGCTGGCGATATCGATGAGATTATGGAGGAGGGTGGCGGCGGATTTGAAATGGGTGTCCTGCTGTTTGTAGCCCCAGGTGGCATTCATGGTGCCGGCGGTTTCCCACGGCTGATGGTTTTGGCCGGCGGGAATTTCGTTGTCGCCCTCGGACTGGTAGTCGCTCGGGCAGGGGCCGATGCGGCTGTTGAAAATAATCCGGGGATTGATGGCATGAATCAGGTCGGCGAATTGCTGGGCGCGGGCGGGCGTCAAGGCCGGGGTTTTGCCGGCCTGGTCGAACCACACGAAACTAATTTGCGGGTGGGTGAGCAGGAGTTCGCGGAGCTGGGGGAGGGCGACTTCGTTGATATACTTGTCTACATCCCGGCCGGGGGCGTGTTTGATGTCGGTGGTGGAGGCCCCGGGGTGCCGCCAGTCCGGCCGGAGCGCATGGGGATCCTGCCAGTCATAGACGTGGTTCCAATAAACGCCAAACTTCAGGCCATGGCGGGCGCAGGCATCGCCCAGTTCCTGGACGGGGTCGTGCGGCCAGGGGGTGGCATCGTGGAGGTTGTAAGGGGTGAGGCGGGAAGGGTACATCAAAAAGCCATCATGGAATTTGGCGGTGATGAGGAGGTACTTCATGCCCGCCTGGGCAGCTGCGGTGACCCAGGCTTCCGCATCAAATTGGCGGGGGTTCCAGGTTGGGGCGAGAGCCGCGTACTCGGCGTGAGGAATATCCAGGGCCCATTCAATCCATTCCCCGTAAGGATGCTTTTCGGCGACGCCGTGCCAACTGCCGGCGGGAATGGAGTAGAGTCCCCAGGTGATGAACATGCCAAATTTGGCGGTTTTAAACCAAGCCAGCTTGTCGGCTTCGTTGGCGGTGGCGGTGACGGCGGGAGCGGCTGCCGGGCTGTCCGCCGGCACGCCGCGGCCCGGCAGGGCAATCCATGAGCACAAGATAATTAATGAACGCAGGCGCATAAAACAGTTGCTGGCTGGCATTAAACTGCCTCCCGGGCCGGTCCGGGTCAATCGGAACTTAAAAGGGCATTTGCTTTGAGAAAACGTATATCTAAAAGCCGAGCGGCCAGCTCCTGTCCGTCCAGGAGCATAAAACTTTCCAGTACATTGGCCTGGTAAAAGTCGGTGAGGTTAAGGCGTTGGAATGCCCGCCGATGCGCCGGGAAAAATCAGCCATCGGTAATTGCCTATAATTGCCGGCTGATTTCACTTGCCCGGCCCGGTTTTCCAAAACAGTTCGATTTCCGGGGCCAGCCTTTGGATCTGCGGCAGGCCCAGCATGGGGGCCATGCGGGGAGGTCCCCCGAAATACATGAAATCATGATTGGTTCGGTTGAAAGGCGACCAGGTTGGCAGGCCCGGTCCGTTGGGATTGCCGGTCCGGGCAAAATTGACCCAATAGCGGCTCATCCGTCCGGCCAATTCGGCATCTTCGCGATTTGGCCTTTTGAGGTTATTAAACACATAACCCAGCTCCGCGGCATGCATCGCTCCATCCGGCTGCCAAAACGAGGAGTGTTGATCAAAGATGTAAACGAATGCGGCATTCGTGGTGCGTTCGGTCTGGAGGCTGGCCCACTGCCAAACCGGCCAGGCAAAAGCGACATCCCGGAATGCGGCTTTGGCGGAATGGGTTGCCTCCGGCTGGTTCGCGTGCGGGTAAAGGGCCAGGACTTTGCCGGCGTTTTCGCCGAAGGCCTGGCGAAGGCCGTTGGTGAAGTCGGCCGGGCTCTTGCGGCCCCACACGAATAATCCGCCATCATCGGAATTGAAGCCGATCAGGATGGGCGTGGTATTGGCCTGGCCATGTTTCACGCATTGATACGGGTCAGCGGCAAACAATTCCTCATCAACCGTCACGGTGGCAAAGGAACTGGCGTTAAGAATATCCCGGGCGGGCAGTGCCCGTGCCGCCGCCAGATCCTTGACCTTCAGTTGCGCGAGGAAGGCCACGCCTTCCTGTTCGGCGGTCGCGAATTTTTTTTGCGGGGCCAGCGCACCACTTTCGGCAATGGCGCGCTGGAATAGTCCTCTGGCCTTGGGGGAAGTGACGAGCAAACCCACGGACAGGCCGCCCGCCGATTCGCCAAAGATGGTCACCTGCCCGGGATCGCCGCCAAAGCTGGCGATGTTGTCGTGCACCCATTGCAGGCCGGCAATTTGGTCGCGGATACCAAAGTTTCCCAGGGCACCCTCTTGGGTCAGTTCGGGATGCACCAGGAAACCAAAGACTCCCAGCCGATAGGCCACCGAAACCACGACCACCCCTTGTTCGGCCAGATGTGTGCCGTCGTAAAGGGGCTGTGCGGTGGACCCAAAGTTGAAGGCTCCGCCGTAAAGCCAAACCATTACAGGCAGCTTTTGGGTCGCGTTGGTGGCGGGGGTCCAGACATTCAGATACAGGCAATCCTCGCTGAAGTGCCACGGCACGCCCAGCAGGGTCGCGACCAGCCGGCCTTGCAGGGGGGTTGGGGCAAATTGGGTGGCCGGCCGCACCCCCGTCCACGGTGGCACCGGCTGGGGCGGCCGCCAGCGGAGCGGACCAACCGGCGGCGCGGCAAAGGGGATGCCCTTGTAACTGGTGATGGCGCCGTTTCGTTCGCCGGCAATCACCCCGCCGGTCACGGTGGTGACCAGTTTTTGGGCGGGAATGGCCCGGCCGGTCGCCATTCCAATCGCCAGCATGGTGGTCAGGATGATCCATCGCATAATCCAATAGGCATACGTCGCAGGAGGTGCCGGGGTTACAATCTCTTGGCGGAGGGGCCCTGTCAAGTTGCGCCGGCAACCGGCGGGGGATACCGCAGGTTTGCGAGGTTGCCTTGGCGGGGGCCGGTGTTACAGTATTTCAAACATGCGCGGTTACAGCCAACGGAAGTGGGGGGTGATGGTGCCCCGGCGGGCGCCCGTTAACGGGCGCGGGCGGCGGGGCGGGGCCGGCGGTCTGGTGCTGGCACTTTTATGCCTGGCCGCCCCGTTGCTGGCGGGGGCCCAGACGCCGGCGACCGTGCCCGCGCTGCCCGCGTTGCCGGGACGCGAGCAGCTCGCCTTGAGCTATTCCGGGCAGTTTGTGGTGACGGGTTCGGCGGAAAAATCCCCCTTGTTAAGACTGCCGTCCGTGACCACGAATGCGAATTTTGTGCGGTTGGAGCCGGCCTTGCTCTCGGTTTCGGCGGAGCGCATCAAACAAGCGTTATATCGTACGCTGGGGGTGCCGGTGGGGCCGAACTGGCAGGGGAAAATTTATCTGGCGCTGCGGCCGGCCTTGTACACGGACGAGCAGGTGACCGTGGTGGCGCGGCCGATCGACCGGAGCTGGAGTTATCTGGTGCAGTTGCCGGATGTGGTGGCGGCGGACCGGTATATGCGGGGCATGACCGGGGCGCTGCTCCTGGAACTGGCCAACCGCCGCAGCAGTGCGGACGGCCATTGTGCGGAGCTGCCCGCCTGGTTGATTGACGGGCTGTCGCGCCAGCTCTTGCGGAATGAACTGGCGAAGGTGGTGGTGACGGCCCCGCAAGGTTCGATCGACCAGCCGACCCGCACGCGGCCGGCGGCGCATGACCAGGAGCTGGACCCGCTGGCGGCGGCCCGGCAGGTGTTGCGGAAGCATCCGGTGCTGACTTATGAGGGGATGTGCTGGCCGACCGTGGCGCAAATTGCAGGGCAGGACGGGGGCGTGTATCAGGCGAGCGCGCAGTTGCTGGTGGTGGAATTGCTGCGGCTGAATGACGGTCCGGCCCGGCTGCGCAAGATGCTGGAAATTCTGCCGCAAGGATATAACTGGCAGACGGCGTTTCAGGCGGCGTTTCGTCAGGAATTCCCCCGGCCGGTGGATTTGGAAAAATGGTGGGCGCTGGTGGCCACGAGTTTCCAGGCGCACGAGCCGGGGGCGGCCTGGACGCCGGCGTATAGCGCGAGCCGGCTGAACGAGTTGTTGCAGGTGCCGGTGGCGATTCGCGCGACGTCGAATGCGCTGCCGCGCCACGCGAGCATTTCCTTGCAAACGGTGGTGCGGGATTTCAGCCCGGCGCACCAGACGGAGGTGCTGGAAGCGCGGTTGCATGATTTGCGGATGGCGGAATTGCGGATGGCGCACCAGTACATTGCGCTCACGGATGAATATTGCCAGGTGCTGGCGGGGTACCTGGGGGAAAGCCTGGCGCCGCCCCGGCGGGTGACCTCCGGGCGGCGGGCCGCGACGGCCGTGGTGCATATGCGCGCGCGGGAATTTGTGCGGCGACTGGATGCGCTGGACGCGCGGCGGCGGACCGTGGAAGCGGGCTTGGAATCGGCGCGCCATGCCGGGTAGGATTTGGCGCAGAACCGCCGGGCAACCGGACACGCTGTGTTCTCGATTTATGTTTCACCGTACTTTAAAAACGCTGAATCAAGGTTGCGGCAGGATCCAATGGCGGCAACAAACTGTGCCGTTGCATTCGTTTAAGGCCACATGAGTGCGCATGGCCATCGTGGAGCGATTCGCCGCAAGCTGATTATCTGGCTGGCGGTCCCTGGCCTCATGGTGCTGTTGCTGGCGGGTGGCAGGGCGGTGGTGAAGCACCGGTATGAGCAGGCACGGGCGGTGTGGAAGGAGGGCGCTTTGCGGCAGATCGCCCAGACCGCCATGACGAGCGCGCAAGTGCTCAGGGAGATCGACCAGTTGCGGCATCCGACCCCGAACCAAGATTTTGGCTGGACCCATGAGCAGGTGCTTTGGTTCACGAATGGCGAGTTTATGGTATATGCGTTTCATCATGGTTTTGATAATGGCTTCATTGATCATTTATTCCTGGCGCACGGTTCGGACGGGCGCTGGTATTACAGCACGTACCACTTTTGCAATAGCATGGTCGCAGTCCTGGGCGATGGCCAGCCGGGTTCGATCGCCGAGTTTGCGGGGCGTTATGCCGTGCGCGAGTTTGATGGCACGTCAGACATTTGCTTGCAGCATACCTGGCCATGAAGGGGCACTTGAGTGAGGTGTGCACTTATAAGTTCCCGGAGCCAACCACCGGCCTGTCGGCCAATGCTTTAGCGGAGGGGGCAGCTCATGTTGCCACGAAAGAACACAAGGAACACATAGAAAGACGGGGCTTAAAACGAAAACCGGGGGCGGGAATTTTTACAGAAGGGAACGAAGGGAACAAAGGGCGTTGGCCAAGGTTGAGCAGGGATGCAGGTTCGGGTACTGCTGGCGCGCGGAAACGGGGAGTTTTGCCACGAAAGAACACAAGGAACACATAGAAAGACGGGGCTTAAAACGAAAACCGGGGGCGGGAATTTTTACAGAAGGGAACGAAGGGCAAGGCGGGCGTTGGCTAAGGTTGAGCAGGGATGCAGGTTCGGGCACTGGTGGCGCGCGGAAATGGGGAGTGTTGCCACGAAAGAACACAAGGAACACATAGAAAGACGGGGCTTAAAACGAAAACCGGGGGCGGGAATTTTTATAGAACGAAGAGCCTGCCCCAGGCGGGGTTGGCGACCGGTGGACAAGGATAGCGCAGG
>CAIZWI010000346.1 GCA_903936645.1 uncultured Verrucomicrobia subdivision 3 bacterium | reverse complement strand
GCCGGGTTTGAGCTTGTCAATTTCGGCGAGGGTTGGCTTGCGCAAGCGCAGGACGATGTCCCCGGTGATCAGGAGTTCGTTATGGTCGGTGGAGAGAGTCGCCCCGGCTTTGACGTACGCCTCGTCGGGGAACCCGGCGGTGAGGCCGAGGCCGGCCTCGACTTCGACTTGCGCACCGAGTTTGACGAGTTTGGCGACGGCGTCCGGCGTTAGTGGCGCACGGTTTTCGCCCGGATGAGTCTCACGAGGAGCGGTGATTTTCATGGGTGGTAACTGGATGAACACTAACACCCCCGCGCGGGCTGGGAACCGCCTATCTTGGCAAATCCAAAACAAATTTTGGCCTGCGGAACAGCGGGGACCGGCGTTGGCACCCCAGAAAAACAAGGGGGGCGCGGGTGTTTCCGGAAAATGGCCAAGCGCCGGGGTGGGGTACCACCGGCGAATCGACGCCGGCGTTGGCGGCGGTTTGCCGACACGATCACTTGCTGGCGGTTGGGGGGAGAGATGGCACGATTTCCCCGGGCGTTCCGGCCTTCCCAAACCGCCCCGCATTTGCCATGCTGGCGGCAAATGGGAGTCGTTGATACCGTGCTGGTGTT
The DNA here is from genome assembly GCA_903936645.1 of uncultured Verrucomicrobia subdivision 3 bacterium. Classification (GTDB taxonomy): domain Bacteria; phylum Verrucomicrobiota; class Verrucomicrobiia; order Limisphaerales; family UBA11358; genus UBA11358. The sequence goes on along the minus strand of CAIZWI010000346.1, from coordinate 9,308 downwards.
GTTGGTGGCCATTGCCGGGCTGGCGCTGCTGGCCCGCAAATGGGAGCTACCGTACCCGATCCTGCTGGTGATCGGGGGGCTGGGCTTTGCCCTGATTCCGGGCCTGCCGGAAGTCCGGCTGGATCCGGAACTGGTGTTTCTGTTCTTTTTGCCACCGCTGCTGTATCCGGCCGCGCTGTTCACCTCCTGGCGGGATTTCCATGCGAATCTCCGGCCAATTACCTTGCTGGCGTTCGGCCTGGTGCTGTTTACCACGTTGCTTGTGGGCTGGCTGGCGCACTGGCTCACCGGCATGCCGCTGGCGGCGGGGTTTGTGCTGGGGGCGATTATATCGCCCTCGGATGCGGTGGCGGCCACGGCCATCACCGAACGTCTGCGGGTGCCACAACGTATCGTCACCATATTGGATGGCGAGAGTTTGGTGAATGACGCCACGGCGCTGGTCGCCTTGCGCTTTGCCATTGCGGCGGTGACCACCGGGAGTTTTTCCCTGGTGCACGCGGGCGAGCAGTTCTTTATCACGAGCGGTGGCGGCATTTTGTTTGGCCTGGGCATTGGCTGGCTGGCGGTGCAGTTGCAATCCCGGCTGGATGATCCGCCGGTGCAAACCACGCTGAGCCTGCTCACGCCGTTTGCGGCGTATCTCCCGGCCGACCATCTCCAGCTTTCGGGCGTGCTCGCGGTGGTGGCTGCCGGGATGTTTATTGGCTGGCGCGCGCCGGAAGCGATTAATGCCCGCGTGCGCCTGCAGGTGGTGCCATTCTGGGAAACGCTGGTCTTCCTGCTCAACGGACTGGTATTCATTTTGATCGGTTTGCAATTGCCACAGGTGATGAGCCGGCTGGCGGGGCAACCCCGCCTGACGCTCGTGGGGGATGCGTTGGGCATTTGCGTGGCGGTGATTGTGGCGCGCATTCTCTGGGTGTTTCCGGCCACTTACCTGCCCCGGTGGCTGAGCCGGCGGATTCGGAAAGCGGACCCTTCGCCCAGTTGGCGGGCGGTGGCGATTGTGGCGTGGACGGGGATGCGCGGGGTGGTTTCCCTGGCGGCGGCGATGGCCCTGCCGCTGTCGCTGCCCAATGGGATGCCCTTCCCGGGGCGTGACCTGATCTTGTTCCTGACCTTCAGCGTCATTCTGGCCACTTTGGTGGTGCAGGGCCTGAGCCTGCCGCCCTTGATCCGGTGGCTCCGGGTGGCGGATGATCGCAGCCACGAACGCGAGGAACGCCACGCCCGGCTGCAAGCCAATCACGCGGCCCTGACCCGGCTCAATGAACTGGCCGGCTCGGTGGAACCCATGGCCATTGACCGCCTGCGGGGCGAGTACGAGGACCGTATCCGCCAGTTGGAAGTGTGCACCCCGCACCCGGGGGAACCGCATCCGCCACTGCACACCCGGGATTACCATAACCTGCTGCGGGAGGCGCTGGTCATTGAACGCCGGGCGATCATCCGCCTGCGGAATGAACGAGTGATTAATGACGCCGTGCTGCGGCGGATTCAGAAGGATTTGGATTTTGCCGAGGGCCGGCTGCTGCGGGGAACTGATGCAATTTAACCAGCGCCTGCGTGCGCAATTTATGACAGGCCGCGCAAAATGCCACAGCATGAGCGGCTGCCCGGCACATTTTAACAAAATTTAACAAATTCTGGAAAATGCGAAAATCGCTTGCCAGTGACGTCGCGCTCTTTATCTTAAGATTCCAGCACGACCAACTCCGGGTAAACCGGCATTGAATCTGCTATAATAGGCTGAGCAGTAGTTAACAATTAACATCAACATTAATATCCATGGCCAAATATAAACTTGAGTACGTCTGGCTGGACGGCTACACGCCCGTCCCCAACCTTCGTAGCAAAACCCAATTGAAGGAATTCAAGAGCTTTCCCAAATTGTCCGAACTCCCGATGTGGGGTTTCGACGGCAGCTCCACCCGGCAGGCGGAAGGCCGCACGTCGGATTGCATGCTGAAGCCGGTGGCCGTGTATCCGGACACCACCCGCATCAACGGTGTGCTGGTGATGTGCGAAGTCATGATGCCGGATGGCGTGACCCCGCATCCGTCCAACGGCCGGGCCACGATTCTGGATGATCCGGATGCCTGGTTTGGTTTTGAGCAGGAATATTTCCTTTATCAGGACGGCGTGCCCCTGGGCTTCCCGCTGGGCGGCGGCTATCCTTATCCGCAGGGTGAATATTACACCGGCGTGGGTTACAAGAACGTGGGTTCGATCGCCCGTGAAATCGTGGAAAAGCACTTGGACCTCTGCCTGGATGCCGGCATCAACCACGAAGGCATCAATGCCGAAGTGGCGAAGGGCCAGTGGGAATTCCAAATCTTCGGCAAAGGTTCCAAAACCGCCGCTGACCAGGTCTGGATCGCCCGTTACCTCCTGATCCGCCTGTGCGAAAAATATGAAGTGGACGTGAATTTCCACTGCAAACCGCTCGGGAAAGACGTGGATTGGAACGGTTCCGGCATGCATGCGAACTTCTCCACCAAGCACCTGCGCGAAGTGGGCGGCAAGGAATATTTCGAAGAACTCATGGCGGCGTTCGACAAGTACAAAAACGAGCACATCGCCGTTTATGGACCGGACAACCACCTGCGTTTGACCGGGTTGCATGAAACGCAATCCATCGACAAGTTCAACTACGGGGTGGCCAATCGTGGCGCGTCCATCCGCGTGCCGCATAGCTTCGTGAACAACGGCTACAAGGGTTACTTGGAAGACCGTCGTCCGAACTCCCAAGGCGACCCGTACCAGATTGCCAGCCGCATTCTGCAAACCATCGCCACGGTGCCGGTTAAGAAAGAAAAGGCATCGAAGAAATAGTCTTACCCTCTGCCAGTGGAGGAACTGGGGCGGCGCGAAGGTTGACCTTCGCGCCGTTTTTTTATGCGCGTATGACGTTGCTCCCAGTATTCAATAACCCACGGCTTTCCCATCCCCGCGTGTCCCATCATGGCCCCCCGCCAGCCGGCCGTTGGGGCCCACCAAAATCGCCTCCACCCGGGCGGCTACAATGGGTTCTTGGTCGTTGATCCGGTAGCCCAGCTTCCGCAAGGCGGCGATGGTTGGGGCCGGCATGGTGCGCTCGACTTGCAAGTAATCATTGGTGGGGTTGGGATTCCACAAATGATGAATGCGCGGAAAATCCACGGCCGACTGCACATCCATGCCATAATCGGTGACATTTAAAATCACCTGGAGGACGGCGGTAAGAATCATCCCGCCACCCGGGGCACCCAACACTAAAAATGGGTGATTGTCTTTCAAAACAATGGTGGGGCACATTGAAGAAAGCGGGCGTTTATTGGGGGCGATGGCATTTTTCTCGCCTTGCACAATACCGAACGAGTCGGGAAAACCGGGCCGGGTGGCAAAGTCATCCATTTCATCATTGAGCAGGAAGCCGGCGCCCGGCACTGCCACCCCGCTGCCAAAGCCCAAATTCAAGGTGTAGGTGACCGCCACCGCATTGCCCGCCTGATCGACAATGCTGAAATGGGTGGTGTCGGCCCCTTCCGTGCTGCGCAATTGACCCGGGCGGACGTCCGCAGTGGGCGTGGCCTGGGTGGGAGAAATCCCCGCCGCCCGGGCCTTTAAGTAAGCCGGATCCAGGAGGGCGGACATGCGGGGCATCATGAAATCGGGATCGCCCAGGTATTCCATGCGGTCGGCAAAGGCCCGCCGCATGACTTCGGCCAGGTAGTGATAGCTGCGGACCGATCCCGGACCAGCCTTGGCGTATTCGGTCCCGTCCAGCATGCCCAGCATTTGCAACACACAAACCCCGCCGGAGCTCGGTGGTGGGGCCGTGATGATGTGGTAACCGTGGTAATCACCCTCCAACGGTTTGCGTTCCACCGCCTGGTAAGCCCGCAAATCCTCCGGCGTGATCAGGCCTTGGTTGGCGGCCATGGCGTTCGCCAGCAAGCGGGCGGTCTCGCCCGTATAAAAATCATCGGGGTCGGAGGCAATGCGTGCGAGGGTGCGCCCAAGGTCACGCTGCACCAGAAGCGCCCCCGCGCCATAAAACACCCCATTGGTGCTAAAGCTACTTCTCGCTTCCGGATCGTGGAGCAATTTTCCACCGGCTTTGGCAAAGAACAAGGCATTCGAGGCGGACAGCGTGAGGCCCTGCCCGGCCAGTTGAATGGCGGGCTGCACGAGACTGGCCCAAGATTTGGTGGAGTTCCCATACCGCTGATAGGCCAGTTCCAGCCCCCGAACGGTGCCGGGCACGCCCACGGCGCGCCAGCCGGCGGTGCTGGAGTTGCCGTCAGTGGGGTCCAGATACATGTCATGCCCGGCGCGCCCGGGGGCCTTCTCGCGAAAATCGATAAATGCGATGCGTCCATCCGCCATGCGCACGGTCATGAAGCCGCCGCCGCCGATATTCCCGGCATACGGGTAAGTCACGGCCAGGGCAAATCCCACCGCCACGGCGGCATCGACGGCATTACCCCCTTCGCGCAATACTTGCACTCCGACATCCGCCGCCAACGGCTCCTGCGCCACCACCATGCCGTGCTCGGCATAAACCGGCTCCCGGGCGGGAGCGGCGATGGCCAGACCGCAAGCGGCCGCCATTGAATATTGGATTGGGGCCCGGCGGCTCAACGATAAACCGGTGAAAGCTCCCCGAAAACAGGCGGTGGCAGTGCCGAATAATCCCATGCGAACAACAATAGCCCCCCGAACTCAAGCCAGCAAGCCTGCGGGCTGGAAGGGGCGCTTGGCGCTCGCCTAGGTTTAAAAATTCCGGACTTCCCGGGTTACTTCAATTGTTCCGCCAGGGCCCGACCGAGTTCCACGGCCTGGGATAACTTCGCCTCGCCCATCCCATACTTCGGCTCCTCGCCCTGATAGGAAACGGCTTTGATCGACAGCTTGCGTTGCTTAATCTCGGCATAAGCGGCCACCGGACTCTGGCAGCCACCGCCCATGCCCCGGAGAAAAGCGCGTTCCGCCGTAACGCAGTGAAACGTCGGCGCATGATTCAGCCCCTCGCAAATTTCGGCAATGCGGGGATCGTCGTGGCGAATTTCAATGCCAATGGCCCCCTGCCCCACGCACGGAAGCATTTCCTCCACCTTCAATACCGTGGCCAGCAGCCCGGGCGGCACCGCCTCGCCGGTCAAAGTACCATCCGGCAGAATTTCATACTGCAACCGCGTCATCCCCGCCAACGCCAGGATGGTGGCGTCCAGCTTGCCATTCTCCGCGATTTTTTGCAGGCGGGTCGGGAGGTTGCCGCGAATCTCGACAATTTTGAGATCGGGGCGCAATTCCAGCAATTGTTCCCTGCGCCGGGTGCTGCTGGTGGCAATGGTGGCGCGCTGGGGAAAGTCACTCAAGGGCAGATGCGGGGCGAACCCGCGCAGCGCCTTGGGGGCTTTGGTGCGGCCCGTCGTTTTGACCTTGGGCGCGACGGCGCGGTAGATCAGCACGTCCCGCACATCCTCGCGGGGCGGGGTAGCGGCCAGAATCAAACCACCCGGCAATTCCGTGGGCAAATCTTTGAGACTATGCACCGCCAGATCGGCCTGCCCCTTGAGCAAGGCCACTTCCAATTCCTTGGTAAACAAGCCTTTGGGCAACGCCGGGTCGGCCTTGGCCATGGAGGCTTTCTGCAATTTGTCGCCCGTGGTGCGGATGATTTTCAGCTCAAACTGCCGGCGCGGAAACGCCGCCCGGCAGGCCGCGAGAATCATGTTGGATTGCGCCAGGGCCAGCGCGCTGCCACGCGAGCAAATGATGATGGGACGTTCGGGTGCCATAATGTCAGGCACAGAAATGCCATAATTCGCGCCGGATGAAAAGGAAACAAGACGGGCAGATTTTGGCTTTGGCAGGACAATTTTTGTGAGGGTCAGAGGGGGAAACCTCCCAGTACCAACATCCCTTGCGGGGGATGTTGGCGCGGGGAATTTGCAGGTTAATATGCCTCTGCAGCAGCCACGCGGGGCTTTTAAAAGGTTCCCCGCCGATCACGCCCGGCCCAACGGCGAGAGCAATGGCTGGACCTTCTCCGCGATGATGGCCTCGCAGCGCGCGATTTCATCCTGCCGGGATTTGAGGTAATCGTTCGCAATCGTCTGCAAATCGTCCACGTTGTAGAGATACACGTTCTCCACGTAATTGACCTGCGGATCAATGTCGCGCGGCACGGCAATGTCGATGAGGAGGAGCGGACGGTGGCGGCGGGCTTTCATCAAGGGCTCGAGCCGTTCGCGATTGAGAATGTAATCCGGGGCGGAGGTGCTGCTGATGGCAATGTCCACCTGCTGAAATTGCGCCGGCCAGTCCTCAAAGGGCACGGCGCGCCCGCCCAGTTCGGCCGCGAGCAGTTGCGCGCGTTCCGGCGAGCGGTTGGCAAACACCACCCCGCGGGCCCCGCGCGACATTAGAGCCCGCGCGGTTTTTTCGCTGGTGTCCCCTGCCCCGATGACCAGCACTTCGTGTTCATTGAGCGAACTGAAAATCTTCTCGGCCAGCTCGACCGCCACCGAGGCGATGGAGATGCTGCCGCGCTGGATGTTGGTTTCGGTGCGGATGTGTTTGGCGGTGTAAAACGCCCGCTGAAAGGCCTTGTTCAACCGCGCGCCGGTGTGCTTGTGCTGGAGGGCGAGGTCGTATGCCTTCTTGAGCTGGCCCAGAATCTCGGTCTCGCCGAGCACCATGGAGTCCAGGCCGCCGGCGACCTTGAAGAGATGATGCAGGCTGCGCGGTTCGGCGATGGCATAGATTTCCTCGCCCAATTCCCCCGAGTAGGCATGGAATTGCACGAGGAATTGTTTCAAGGCGTGGAACGCGGTGCCGGGTTCCAGCGGGGTGGAGACGTAGATTTCCACCCGGTTGCAGGTCGAGAGAATCACGGCCTCCTCGGCAATGCCCGCGCCGCGCAGGGCGGTCAAGGCGTCGGGAATTTTTCCCTCGGCAAAGGCAAATTGCTCCCGCAGGGCCACCGGGCAGGAGCGGTGGCTTAAACCGATGACAACAACGCTCATGGATGGTGGTTATGCAGCGGGGAAAGCAGGTTCGTGCCCCAGAACGTGAGCAGCACAAAGGCAAAGGCGGCCACCGCCCCCCAGGCAAAGCGCCGTCCGCCCTGGGAAAATTTCCAGCGCATGAGCAGCAGGGTCAGATAAATGGCCCACACCAGCAGGGACCAGATGACTTTGACGTCCGAAAAATAGCCGTCCTTGTGCTGGCCCATGACGGTGGCCCCGATCACCAGCCCGACGGTGAGGAGGATAAAGCCGTTGCGCAACAGGCGGGCGCTGATGAGTTCCAGCTTTTGAATTGGGGGGAACATGGAAAAAACGGCCCGGAGTTTGTGAAATTTAAGATTATGTTCCTGGGAGAGGTACATCAGCCCGGAAATGGCTCCCAGCCCGAAGGCCCCATAGGCTTGCAAAATCAGGGCGGCATGCAAACTGACCCCGGCGCCGGTGAACTCCGGGGTGGGTCCGTGGGGCGGATCCAGGGCTGGCATCAGGGCGAACACGCCCAAAAAGAACAAGACCGGCGAAACGAACGCTCCGAGGAAACGCAATTTGGCCACCAAACCAAGGATGAGATAGGCGGTTACAATCGTCCAACCGACAAACATCGTGGCTTCAAACAGATTATTGACGGGACAATGGCGCAAGCTGAACCCGCGAAGGATCATGGCGGTGACATGGAGGCCGAACCCCGCCAGCAAGAGCAAATAATTAACCCGGTTGTCCTTGCGAAACCCTTTCCGCCACAGGGACACCGAATAAACCGTGCTGGCACCGTACACCAGGACGGCGAGCAAAAAATATTGGCGGTCCGTAAACCAGTTCACCCGGACAGTTTAATTCATTTTGCCAAACGGGGAAAGCGGCAATTGCGGGGGCCGGACGGGTGGTTACAGCAGACCCGTGACTGGCCGTGAATTTAGGTGGTCGGGCGTCGATGAGATCCTGGTTGCCGGACAAACTGGCAGCCAAACGCGAGGCGCAAGGCCTGTTCCAGTTCGCCGGCCGACCGATCCCGTGGCCATCCAGCCGCCAGCGGATGCATCTTCGGCAACTTGAAACACCATCTCGCTCATGGTTCCAGTTTAACCCAGGTGTGGGGCGGGGACGTGGGGCTAAGCCAGGCAGCCAAGGATTGTGGGTTCAATTACGTGGTGGCGAACTGCGGGTGGGCTTGCAGTCTAGCCCAGGATTCCTCGGTGAGGGGGGCCTGGCGGTAGATGGCGTCCCACATGGGCTCGGCACTGTAGGAGACGCGGGCGCGCTGGAGCCATTTGGGGGGCAAGGGTTCGGCGAGCAGGGACAGGGAATTGGCCGCCAGAGTGGTTTCTTCTTTCTCGCCGGTGGCGTGGCCGACACCCACGTAGAAGCCGGCCAGCAGCAGGGTAACCCGCAGCATGGTGGCGCGGGAGTAGGTCGGCAGGGCGCAGGGACGGGCCGGGTCCAGCAATTGGAAGAGCCGGGTGAACAGTTGCGGCGTCCACATGTGGGGATTTTTGGCCGGGGAAAAGGCGTCGAAAAGGATGGCGTGAGGCTTGGGCAGGGCCGCGGCCGCGGGCTGGTTGAGGAGGGTGGGGAAATCGGCGAGGTGGAGGTCCCAGTCCACGGTCTGCCGGTCATTGGCAAAGTGGACGTGGTGGTCGCGCAAGAGGGTTTGCAGGTGCGCCTCAAAACCCCCAAAGTAACCCAGGGCAGCGGCGTTTTGCAGGGAGAATTCGAGCGGCTCGGGGGTGCAATCGAAGCTCACCAGGCGGATGTGCGCGGGAATTCCGGCGGTGGCGCGCAGCACGGTCACGGCATTGGCGGCGGCGCCCAGGCCGACATCCCAGATGACAAATTCACCCGCATGGCCGGCCAGGCGTTCGCGCAGGCGAAGCTGGTTCACATAGAGGGCCTCGGCCTCTAAAACCGGTCCGATGACGGGATGAAAGGTTTCACGATGCGCCAGCGAATGAATGCTGTGGGCACCGGAGGCTAGCTGGACCAGGCGATAATTGGACGGCACTTGAGACGACACACGGTAGGATGGCAGAAGAGAGGGAGAGGTGACAAGGGGGATGGGGGAAAATACAAACTGCAAACTTCAAAATCCAAACTTCAAACTTCAGAGAATCTTCAAGCATCAATAATCAAGCGAACGACGGCTGGGTTTGAGACAAAATTCTTCCGGCAGGTTCATTTTCACGGGTTTTGGGATAATAAGCATCTAGAAGTCTAGGGATTGCATGGATTCGCCATTTTCCAGCGCCCCTGCCGGGGCGCGATTGTTCCGGGCTGGGTACCGGGGGCGGC
>CAIZWI010000345.1 GCA_903936645.1 uncultured Verrucomicrobia subdivision 3 bacterium | reverse complement strand
CCATCCTCGGCAACATCAGCCTCATGAAGATGGATATGCCCCCCGGCGGCGCGCCCGCCCATGAGCTGGAGGCCGCCGAATCTGCCTGCCTGCAGGCCCGGGATTTGACCGCGCAACTGCTGACTTTTGCCAAGGGTGGCAAGCCGGTCAAGAGTCCACTCAGCCTGAAATCCCTGCTGCGCAACAGCGCCAACTTTGTCCTGCGCAGCACCCCCTGCCAGTGCCAATTAAAAATTGAGGACAACCTCCTCCGGGTGAATGCCGACGCGGCGCAAATGACCCAGGTCTTTAATAACTTGCTCCTCAATGCCACCCAGGCGATGGGGGCGGGTGGCGTGGTGACCGTGCAGGCCCGCAACCAGATTATCATCCAGCCGCACAACCACATCCTGCCCCCCGGCGAATATGTGGAAATTACCGTGCAGGACACGGGTCACGGCATCGCGCCGGAGCACCTGTCCAAAATTTTCGACCCCTATTTCACCACCAAGGAGGCCGGCAGTGGCCTGGGCCTCGCCGTGGTGCATTCCATCATCAAAAATCACGATGGTGTGATCACTGCCCGGTCCATCCCCGGCGCGGGCACCGCGTTTGTCATTCTGCTGCCGGTGGTCCCCGCGGGAGCCACCGCCACGTCCTTCCTCCAGGCCGCCCCTGCCGCCATCGGCCACCGCATCCTGATCATGGATGACGATGTGCAGGTCCGCAAGTTGTTGTCCCGCCTGCTCACCCGCCTGGGATATTCGGTGGAAGCCGTCGCGGATGGTGCCGCCGCCCTGGAAAGTTATCAACAGGCCGTGTCGCAAAACCAACCCTTTGCCTTGGTGGTCATGGACCTCAACATTCGCGGCGGCATGGGCGGCCAGGAAGCCATCGGGCATCTGTTGGCGGCCCATCCCGGGGCCCGGGCCGTGGTTTCCAGCGGCTACTCGGACAGTCCCGTCATGGCGGACTACGCCGCCTTTGGCTTCCAAGGCGTCATTACCAAGCCCTACACCGCCGACCAGCTTAAATTGTTCATGGAAACGATGCTGGCCAGTTGACCCCCACTCCCCACTCCGGCCATGAAATGCCCTTTCGCCCTCCTTCTGTTCGCCCTGGTCTGGCCCACCGCACCCACCGCACCCATCGCGTGTGCCGCGGATACCAACACCCCCTCCCGCTTCACTCAATGGGCAACCCAGGATTACTTGTTCGGTGACTGGGGCGGCCGGCGCAACCAGCTTTCCCAGCATGGGGCCGACTTTGAATTTTTTTATGTGGGTTCCCTGCCCGATAACCTCGCCGGCGGCGTGCAGCCGGGCGCCGCGTATCAGGGTGCCCTGGTCGCCCTGCTGAATCTCGATTCGGAGAAATTGCTCGGGTACCCCGGCGGCACCCTGCATGTCAGCAGCCTCTGGCTCCACGGGCAAAAACCATTTTCCGCCCGCTACTCTGGCGATTACAACCGGGTCAACCTGCTGGATTTTGACAACGCCTTTCGCCTGTGGGAACTCTCCTACCAGCAGAAGTTTGCCGGTGATGCGCTGTCCATAAAAGTGGGCGAACTGGCCGTCGACTCCGATTTCATCGTGCCCGACTATTACAACTGCTTCGGCCAGTTCACCTTGCTAAACCAGACCTGGATGTTTCCCAGCCTGGCCTACAACGTATTTGCTCCACCCGGCTTTCCCGCCACCCCGCATGGCCTGGCCACCACCCCGCTGGCCACGCCCGGCACCGTCCTGAACTGGACGCCTGCCCGCTCCTTTTATCTCCAGGCGGGGGTTTACAGCGGTGCGCCCGATCAAACCTACAGCGGTACCCGCTTTAACCTCGCCCAATCAGACGGTGCCCTGGGCTATCTGGAAGCCGCCTGGCGGCGGCATGCCGGCACCAATGATCCTGCCCCCGGCACCACCCTCAAACTGGGCGGTTACTTGCATACCGGCGAATTTACCGATACCCACGACGGCGTTTTCTACGCCGCCGGCCTCGCCCCTCAGCCGGGCCGCCACCATGGCAACTACGGCGGCTACCTCATGGCCGAACAACAGCTCTACCTCGCTGCCGGCAAGGCGGATCCCGCGCAGGCCGGACTGGTGGGCTTCGGTCGTTTGCTCGCCGCCCCGCCCGACCGCAATCTGACCGAGCTCGAGGTGGACGGCGGCTTCGTTTACCGCGGCCTCCTGCCCACCCGCCGCTGGGATTCGCTGGCCCTCGCCGCCTCCTATCTCGAATTCAGCCGGGATATCCGCCACGCCGAGCAGGCTCTGAACGCCCTCGCCCCCGGCAGCGTTGCCCCGGTCGATTACGAAACCGTGGTGGAACTATCCTACAAGGCCCAACTGACCGCCTGGTGGACCCTCCAACCCAGCCTGCAGCACGTCTTCCATCCCGGCGGTTCGCCCGCCCTCCGCGACGCCACCGCCTTCATCCTGCAAACCACCCTCCGGTTTTAATCGCTCCTCTGCGTTGCGCAGCCGTCCTCGGCTGCGTGTTCCTTGGGTTGAATGCCGGTGGCGGCGAGACGTCGTCCCAGCCCGTGGGCGCAGACGCCTGCGCTACCGCTGGCAGTGTCAGGCTGCCCCCGGCGGCCAGGCGACGGCCCTCTTTTCCTTTCGCCTTTCCGTCGTAGCCCTCCATAATTGGATGCATGGCCCAACCCACACTGGCTCCGCGCCTGTTGCTCGCCCTCTGGCTCTGCTGCCTGGTTGGTCGCGCCAACCCCGCGCTGTCCATGACCTTTGTCCACCCGGGTGCGCTCAGTTCCCAGGCGGAACTGGATTTCATTAAAACCCGCATTCAAGCGGGGGACCAACCCTGGCGCGGTGAATTCGAGCAGCTCCAGCACTCAAATTACGCCAAGCGCAGTCCGCATGGGCTCGCCCACCTCAATTCCCAGCAGAACGATGCCACCGTTTCGCGGGAGGATGCCGCGGCCGCCTACACCCAGGCCTTGCTCTGGTATTTCTCCGGTGACACAACCTATGCGACCAACGCGCTCGCCATCCTGGACTCCTGGACCCATCTGCAAGGCTTCACCAGCGGTGCGGAGCAAGACCGCCTGCAAGCCGGGTGGGTGGGCTCGGTATTTGCCCAGGCCGCCGAAATCATGCGCGGCTATCCCGGATGGCGTCCCGCGCAAATCCAAAGCCTGCAAGCCATGTTTAAACGGGCGTTTTATCCGCAATTAAATAACGCCAGCGTCTGGAATGGGAATGTGGATCTCACCCAGATTGACGCCCTCCTGGCCATCGCCGTTTTTAACGAGGACGAACCGGAGTTCCAGGCCGGTCTGGCCCGGTTGCGGGCCCGCCTCCCTGCGTATATTTACCTCACCGCCGATGGCCCGCTGCCGCATCCCATCGCCGGCGACGGCGGCAACCTCCCGCAATTCTGGTTCCACCCCGTCCGCTGGGTGGATGGCCTGACCCAGGAAACCTGCCGGGATAATGGTCATCATGCCCAGTTCGGATTGGGCTCCGCCCTGCATGCCGCCGAAGTGGCGTGGCATCAAGGGGTGGATGTCTACACCGAAAATCAGGCCCGCTTTACCGCCGCCCTCGAACTCCTGGCCACCCAATTCCTTGCCTGCTCCATGCGGGAAGTGTCCTCCAACCCCGTGGCCGTTTCCGACCGCTTCGACACCTGGGAGGTGGGCTATAATCACTATCACAACCGCGCCGGAGTCGCCCTGCCCAACACCCAAAAGCTGATCCTGGAACAAATCCGCCCCCGCAGCCCCCGCATCATTTGGAACCTGGCTTATGAAACCCTCACCCATGCCAATCTGCCTGCCACCCCTGCGGGCGCCCCGGGTGGGAAATGATCTAACGGTTCCAGGGAAGCCGGGCCAGCAGCAGGCCCATGCCGCAAAAGTCCGTGATGCCGGCGAATACCAGACCGCCGCCGACAAAGCCGGAGAGCCAGATGAAGTGCGGATGCACAAACGTTGCGAGCACCACGCCGATAACAACCAGGGAACCGGCGGCAATGCGCACCTGCCGTTCCAGGCTGATGACCTTGCTGGTGCCCCGCGTCACCGGCAAATTCGCCGCGATCCAGGCCAGCGTGCCGCCGGTCACCACCACGGGGTCGGTGAAACCCGCCCGCGCCAGTTCCCCGGCCGCTTTTGTCGCCCGCTGGCCACTCCGGCACAGCAGGTACACCGGCTGGTCTTTGGGCAGGTTCAGGGTCCCGGGCTGGAGTTGATCCAGCGGCCGGTTGCGCGCGGCCGGCACATGCACCTCGCCAAATTCCACCGGAGTGCGGACGTCGAGTACCGCCGCCCCGGGCTGGGCGGCGAGCAGGCTTTGCAATTCCACCGGCGTGATCGTTTTCATGGGCGGATGGTATCAGGGTCGTTTCAAGGAGCGAAGCGCGAGCACGAGAGCGTCGATTTCTTCGCGCGTGTTATAGAATGCCAGCGAGGGCCGCACACTGGTTTCCAGGCCAAAATGGCGGATGGCCGGCTGGGCACAATGGTGCCCCGCGCGGACGGCGATGCCTTGCTTGTCCAGGTGCCGGGCGATGGCGTCGTTCGGCACCCCCGGAATCACAAACGACATTACGCTGGCCTTGTTGGCCGCCGTCCCAATGGGCCGCAGACCGGGAATGGTGCCCAGCGCGTGGGTCGCGTATTCGAGCAGGGAATGCTCATAGGCCGCGAGCGCCGGCATACCCAGCTTGAAAAGGTAATCAATGGCCGCCCCGAGGCCAACCACCCCGGCAATGTCCGGCGTGCCCGCCTCAAATTTTTCCGGCGCGTTTTGATAGACCGTTTTTTCAAAGCGCACGTCCTTGATCATGTGGCCACCCCCCTGCCAGGGCGGCATGGACTCGAGCCAGGCCGCCTTGCCATACAGCGCGCCGATGCCCGTGGGGGCAAAGATCTTGTGGCCGGAGAACACGTAAAAATCCGCATCCAGCGCCGTGACATTGACCGGCAGATGCGGCGTGGATTGCGCCCCATCCACCAGCACGGGCACACCGTGGGCGTGCGCCAGCGCGATGATCGACTCCACCGGGTTGATGGTGCCCAGGGAATTGGAAACGTGCGCCACCGAGACAAACTTGGTTTTCGGCCCGAGCAACTTCACGAATTCTTCCAGGCGCAGTTCACCGCGATCATTAATGGGAATCACCCGCACCGTCGCACCGACCTGTTGCGCCAGCAACTGCCAGGGCACAATGTTGGCGTGGTGTTCCAGTTCACTGACGATGATTTCATCCCCGGCCCCGATGTTCTGGCGGCCGTAACTTTGCGCCACCAGGTTAATCGCCTCCGTGGTGCCCCGGACGAACACAATCTCCTTGGCATCCGCCGCCCCCAGGAACTTGCGCACCTTCTCCCGTCCGGCCTCAAACAGTTCGGTCGAACGGGCCGCCAGGGCATGGGCGGCACGGTGGATGTTGGAGTTGTCCCGCCGGTAAAATTGCGAGGTCGCATCAATCACCGCCTGCGGTTTGTGGGTGGTGGCGGCGTTATCCAGCCAGATCAGCGGCTTGCCATTCACCAACTGGTGCAGGGCGGGAAAATCGCGGCGCACGCCCTCGATATCAAACCGGGGAATGGGCGCGGCGTTTTTGGGATACGACTGGCAGCCCAGCGGCGATTTGCCGGCGGGATTACTCCCCCGCAGGAAATAATATTCCGGGGCCGGTGCGGACTCCGCCTCGGGCAACCCGAGCAACGGATTCGTATTGGCCGATGTCGTTTCCGGCCGGTTGCCTTGGGGACGGTAGCTGCCATTGCAGCGCGGCTCGCCATAAGCGTAAGTATCCCCCGATTCCGGGGCATGCCCCCCGGAGGTGGTTTTTTCCGGTGCCGTTTCCGGTGGCTTTTCCTGCTGCCGATCCAGCTTCGGCGCGGCGGGCTGGTCACTGGGATGCACCGGCGGCACCGCCGCGGCTTCCGCGGAGGAAACCCCGGGCAGGTCCAACGGCAGCCGCGGATGGGCCGGAGCCTCCGGTCGGCGGCCGGCCGCCGGTCCGGCGAACGCCTCGGCCACGAGCCGGGCAATCAGATCACTGTGCGCCGT
>CAIZWI010000344.1 GCA_903936645.1 uncultured Verrucomicrobia subdivision 3 bacterium | reverse complement strand
GTAACGGTTCATGTTAACGCATCCTGGTCTCCCATCGGCTTTATGGGTCAAATCATTGATTCCGCGCCCCAAATGGCTCCCCAAGCGATAACCATTTGGGCCAAAAACCATCAAAAATGGGCAATTTCATGAAATTTATCGCTATTTAATGATTTTGCGAAAAGCCAGTGCCATTCACCTGCTAATGCCTCACTTTTTAATGTGGCAAGCCGCCACTCGTACCCGCAGGCCAGGGATTTGCCCCGCGATTTCCCGCTCGCGCATCGGCCGCCACCCGTTTCGGGATTAGAGTCCAGTATTTGCCCCCTCTGAGGAATGGGGCAGGACTCCGGGCCTGGCCAGCTAACAGCTTGGGCTTAACTCGCCGAGGCTTCAGGGGCAGGCTCACCAGATTCCACCACCTCCGCCACGGGTTCCACCACGGCGGCTACCGGCGTGGCGGCCGCCGGGGCTTCCAGCGCCTTCGCGTTCGAGGTGGCCGTGGAGGTCAGGGGCGCTTCCTCGGCCTTGTGGAATTTGACGCTGACAATCTTGCTCACGCCATGCTCTTCCATGGTCACACCATACAACACATCGGCCATGCCAATGGTGCGTTTGTTGTGCGTGATGATCACGAATTGGGAATGGTTCAGGAACCGTTGCAGCACCCGGACGAAGCGATTGATGTTCGATTCGTCGAGCGGGGCGTCCAATTCGTCCAGCACGCAGAACGGGCTGGGTTTGACCTGGTAGATGGAGAACAGGAGGGACACGGCCACCATGGTTTGCTCACCGCCGGACAGCAGGGAGATGCCTTGCAATTGCTTGCCGGGCGGACGGGCGACGATGTCGATGCCGCTTTCCAGCACATCGCTGGCATCGGCCAGCACGAGGTCGGCCTTGCCGCCGCCGAAGACGTCCACAAACATGGCGCGGAAGTTGTCGCGGATTTTTTCGAACGTATCCAGGAACATCTGCCGCGTCTGGGTGTTGATGCGGTTGATGATTTCCAGCAACTGGGTCTTGGCATTGACCAGGTCGTCGTGCTGCTGGGTGAGGAATTGATGGCGCTGCTCGGTTTCCTCGTATTCCTCGATGGCCACGAGATTGACGGGCCCGATTTCCTCAATTTTCTTGGAAAGGGTTTCCACCTGCTCGGCCACGGCGGCCCAGTCGGTGGCGGCACCGGCCTCGGCCATTTGCTCGGGGGTCAGCGTTTCCACCTTGGCCGGACCTTCGTCGGCCAGGGTAATGGTGATGCACTCGCTGCGCACGGATTCGAGGGCAACGTGATACTTCTGCTGAATCTTCTCGCAGAGGTTCTGCACGGACATGGCTTTTTGCGCCAGTTCAATTTCGAGGCCACCGCGCTGGGCCTGGATGTCGGACAAACGCCGGCGCTGGCCGCGCAATTCTTCCTCGCGGCGGGTGATATCCAACTGCTGGGCCTGCTGGCGGCCCATCAGCTCGGCCGTTTGCTGGCTGACCAGTTCGCGCTCGTGTTCGAGCCGTTCGGCCTGGGTGCGGGATTCCTGAATTTCCAATTCCGCCGATTCCCGGCGGGTGAGCACGGAGGACATGTCATGCCGGCGCTGGTCCACCAACTGGCCCAGTTCCAGAATCCGCCGTTCGAGGGTAATCCGCTGCTGGCGGTAGGAGGCCAGCAATTGCTCCTGCGCGGCCAGCGAGACTTTGTTTTCGGTGAGGGCGGCATTGGCGCTATCGCGTTCGGTGCGCAGGGCATCCAGATCCGCCGTGAGGGTGGCGACCTTTTCCTGCCCCGTGCGCTCGCGGGTTTCCAACTCTTCCAGTTGCACGCCCAAGGCATTGCGTTTCTGGGTGCCCTCCTCGGCCTGGTCGGTGAGGTTTTGGATCTCAAAGGCCACGGTGTCGATTTTCTGGAGCAACAAGCGCTGCGAGGTCGTCAGGGCCTTGAACTCCCCTTCCCTGGTCGCAATGGCCACTTCCTGCTGGCGGAGCTCGGTTTGCGCCTGCTGGAGGCTGGCCTGCAATTCGGTCTGCTCGCTGAGCAGAGCGCCGCGACGGCGGCTGGCCCCGGCGACCAGCTCCTGAATGACCGCCAGTTCGGCTTGCAGTTCGGCAATCTGATTTTTTCGGCCAAGGATGGAAGAGGGGGCCTTGCTGTTGCCCGCGCCATTCAGCGAACCGCCGGTGTACACGCCGTGGCGGCTGAGCAAATCCCCGGTGAGGGTCACAAAATCGCAACCGGCATGGCCGTTTTGCAGTTGGGCGGTGGCGGCGGTGAGGTCCGGCGCGATATAGGTGCGGCCCAGCAGGGCCCGCAGGAGTTTTTCCACGGTGGCATCGGATTGCACGACGCTCAAAGCATGCACAATCGGCACGGCGGGAGACGCCGGAGCCGCTTCGCCTTCCGGGGTGGGCGTGGCCCCATCCGCCGGCGCGGGGAGCGTAACGGGCAGTTCTTCGGGCAGATTCAGGGTGAGGGCAGCAATGCTGGCGCGGCCAGACTTGTTCGCGGTCAACCCCGCGAGAATGTCCTGCGCGGCCGCCGGCTGCTCGGTGAGCACGAGTTGCAAGTTGTGCCCCAGGGCGTTTTCAATCGCCACGACATACTGGTCGGGCACCCGGATATGGTCCACCAGGGAGCCGATCACCGATTTGGACTGTTTCAAGGCGGCCTGGGTGCCGGCGCTAAAACCTTCGTGCGCCCCCTCCAACTGTTCCAGCACATGGAGCCGGGAGCGTTTTTCGGCCTGCTTTTGCAGCAACTTGTCCTGTTCCTGGGAGGACTGCTGCAATTCGGTCTGCAACTGGCGCAGACGGGTCTGGCGTTCTTCCACCGATCCGCGCTTGGTTTGGGCGAGCAATTTCTCCTCTTCCACGGTGGCCGTGAATTCCAGCAACCGCACTTCCAAGCGGGCACGTTCCTCCTCCAACTGCACATTTTCCGAGGCAAGCTTTTCCAAGCGGATGGTGTTGCCCTGCTTTTGCATATCCAGGGTGTTGATCTCATTCCGCACCCGGCTCAAGGTCTGGGCGGCGGCGAAGGCGGCGGATTGAGCCTGACGCAACTCCTCCTGGCGCTGGCGCAACTGGCCATCCACGGCCCGGACGGATTCCAGCTTGTCTTCGAGCGCCTCACGATGCCCGGCGAGTGTGCTCTCGGAATTGGCAAGGCCTTCGGTAACCGATTCAAAATCTGCCGTGGCCGTCGCCCGGCGTTCCTCCGCCTGGGCAATATCCGCCAGTGCTTTGCTATTTTGCGATTCCAATTCCTGGAGGCGTTGCTCGTTGAAGTGAATGCGGCTGGCATGGCGGTCGATGCCGGATTTCAATTCCAGCCCCTTCTGCTGGAGGGCAGCCACCTCATGTTCCAATTCCGTCAAACGGGTGCGCAACTGGCCGATCTCATCCTCGCCTTTTTGCACATCGGCCGCAGTGCTTTCAATCTCCAACCGCAACTGTTCTGCCTGGGCCTGTTTCTCCCCGATCGCCACCTGCAACACATCATATTGATGGCGGGCGAGTTGGGTTTCCAAATGTTCCAAGTCGAGGGCTAATTGTTTGTAGCGCCGCGCCTTGCCCGCCTGGCGTTGCAGCGAACCAATCTGGCGCTTCACTTCGCGAATGAGGTCCGCCACGCGCAACAAGTTTTGATCGGTAGCCTCCAATTTGCGGAGGGATTCCTTTTTCTGACTCTTGAATTTGGTGATGCCGGCCGCTTCCTCGAAAATCATCCGTCGATCTTCGGGTTTGCTCGAGAGGATCTGCGTAATGTGGCCCTGGGCGAGGATACTATAGCTCGACCGCCCCACCCCAGTGCCCATGAACAATTGCTGGATATCCCGGAGCCGGCAGGAAGTGCGGTTGATGAAATATTCACTGCCGCCATCCCGGTAAATGCGACGGGTCACGGTCACCTCGTCGTAAGCCACCTCCACACCCGCTGCCTTTAAATGCTCGGCATCCACCCCGCCCAGCGTCAGGGAAACCTCGGCCATGGCCATGGGTTTGCGGGAATCGGTGCCGTTGAAGATCACGTCGGCCATTTCCCCGCCGCGCAACGCTTTGGCGGATTGTTCGCCCAAGACCCAGCGGATGGAGTCCGAGACATTGGACTTGCCACAACCATTGGGGCCAACAATCGCGGTGACCCCCGGCTGAAAGTTCAGCGAGGTCTTGTCCGCGAAGGATTTGAACCCAAAAACCGTTAAATTCTTAAGATACATGATCTGCCATGAGCCAACCAAACGGGGTTTTGCTTGTAAAGTAAAAACACAATAGGGAGGATATATTTTTTAGCAGGACACTACTAATAGGTATTGACATGGGATTCCCCGTTTTCAAATCAGCTGCTTACGCGAGGCTTTTGACCATTCTGCCTTGATGCTGGGATATTTAAATGAATACACCCGACGGTGATCCCCCCAAAGGCCTAGTCAGCATGGTTTGAGACAGGGGTGGAGCAATCCTTACTCAAATTGCCGATTCCATGAAAAGCTTCATGAAAATGGGGCTTTTAAGACCATTAAAACGACTATAAAGGTCGTAATTCAGTGAAAAAATCGACGATTTTTTTCGCGAAAAAGTCGGTCGAGGGTGCTTATTTCAGGGGATTTATTATGGGCTATATCCTTATTTACAACGCTTTACAAATTATTAAAGACCCATGAGCCAATTTGGGCATCAATTCAAGCTGGGCTTGAAAGTGCCGACGGCACCCCGTAAATTGGCAGTTCGCTATGAGCGCTACCACTGCCGAACCGAAATTAACGCACAACGAAATCATCAAAGCTGCGATTCCCACGCTGGCGGGCAACATCGCCGCCACGATGGCCACGCCCGGTGCGGACCAGTTCTCCGCAGATGACCAGCAATTCATTAAATTTCACGGAATTTATCAACAAGACGATCGCGACCTGCGTAAAACGCAGAAGAAGTTCATGATGATGATCCGGGGGCGCATCCCGGGCGGGGTCATGACGCCGGCACAATGGTGCGTTTTCGATGATTTGGCCAATGATTATGGGAATCAAACCCTGCGGATCACCACGCGCCAGAGTGTGCAATTCCACGGAGTCCTCATGTCTGGCTTGGGTCCGCTCATTAAGAAGATCAACGCTGCCCTGCTTTCGACCCTGGCGGCTTGCGGGGATGTTAACCGGAATGTGATGGCCCCGCCGACCCCGGCTTATACCCCTGCCCGGGATCAGGTTTTTGCCGACAGTTACCGGGTGGCCATGGCACTGGCTCCGCAAACGAAGGCCTACCACGCCATCTGGATTGATGGCGTGCAATTGGATTTGAATGACCCAGCCAACCAAGATTTCGTGGATCCGCTCTACGGCAAAACGTATCTGCCGCGTAAGTTCAAGATTGCGTTTGCGATTCCGCCGGTCAATGACGTGGATATTTTCACCAACTGCCTGGGGTTCATTGCCATCATTGAAAACGACCAACTCGTCGGCTACAACGTGACCGTGGGCGGCGGCATGGGTCGCAGTCATGGGAACGAACAGACCTATCCGCGCCTGGCGGATGTCATCGGGTTTATCACGCCTGACCAATTGGTGGACGTCGCGAAAGCGGTGCTGACCATTCACCGGGATTTCGGCGACCGCACTGAGCGCAAGCACGCGCGTTTGAAATATGTGGTGGAGGAACGTGGGGTGGATTTCATCCGTACTGAGGTGAATCAACGGGCGGGCATTCAATTAGGTGCCGCCCGGAGTTACACCTTTAAAACCATGAGCGACCTGTACGGCTGGCACCAGGCCACGGACGGCACTTGGTTCCTTGGTTTGTTTGTGGAAACCGGCCGGGTCAAGGATGTTCCCGGATTCAGCCAAAAAACTGCCTTGCGCCAGGTGGCCGAACAGTTCCCGGGCATCGAATTTCGGCTGTCCGCCAACCAGAATGTCATCCTGGCGAAAGCCAGCGACGCCGCTAAAGCGGGCATTACGGCCTTGCTGGCCAAGCATGGTGTGAAGGTGGACCAGCAAACCACCGTACTGCATGCCGCCTCCATGGCGTGTCCTTCGCTGCCGACGTGCGGCTTGGGATTGGCCGAGAGCGAACGCTATCTGCCGGGCCTGCTGGACCGTTTGGAAAAATTGTGCGGTGAAGTTGGGCTGGCCGGCGAGGAAATCATCATTCGCTCGACGGGCTGCCCCAATGGTTGTGCCCGGCCATACATGGCGGAAATTGCCTTCGTCGGCAAGGCCCCGGGACGGTATCAAGTCTGGCTGGGCGGCAATACCGCTGGCAACCGCCTGAATCGCGTTTGGAAGGATGTGATCAAGGATGCTGATATTGAAAACGAATTACGGCCGCTGCTGGTCCGCTTCGCTGCGGAGCGCACCGCCGGTGAACGTTTCGGTGACTGGTGCGACCGGGTGTTCCTGAACGAACAAAAAAACTAAAGCCATGACCGACGAACAAATCAAGACTGCGAACGCAGAGTTGCGGACAAAATCGCCTCTGGAAATTGTGCGCTGGGCCATCGCCCAAGCAGGGGGCCGGGCCATTGTTTCGACCAATTTCCGGCCCTATGAAGCTGTCATCCTCCATCTGGTCACGCAGGTGCAGCCGGAGATTCAAGTTTTGTGGGCCGACCATGGCTACAACCGCCCGGCCACTTATCGCCACGCCGAGGAATTAAAGCAGCTACTCAAGCTCAATATTCAAGCATTCGTCCCGCGGGTGACAGCGGCGCATTACGATGCCATT
>CAIZWI010000343.1 GCA_903936645.1 uncultured Verrucomicrobia subdivision 3 bacterium | reverse complement strand
GCGGTAATTTTGATCCGGCCCAAATGATGCAGCGCATGATGGATAACATCAAGGAGCAGCTCGGCTTTACGAATGACACGGATTGGGACGCGGTGCAACCGCTGGTGCAGAAGGTCATGGAAGCCCGGCGGGATTCCGGTGGCGCCAATATGATGCGCATGTTTGGCCGCAATCGTGGGGGTCCGGGCGGTCAGGGTGGCCCGGGCGGAAACCGTCGGGGCGGCATGTTTGGCGGCGCTCCGAACCCGGATGCAGAAGCTTTGCAAAAAGCCTTGGATGACAATGCCCCGGCTGCCCAGGTGAAAACGTTGCTGACCAAGTATCAGGATTCGCAAAAAGCCAAGCAGGCCAAGGCCAAGGAGGCTGAGGAAGCCTTGCGCCAGGTGCTGACTGCCAAGCAGGAGGCCCAGGCCACGCTGCTCGGATTGCTGGAATAATCACGCGGTTGTGTCTCCCCTCGTTACCTTGGTATGAGCGAAAAACTCTCCCCGGAATTGGAAGCGTTGCTGGAACGCATGGTGGCGTCCCGGCAGCTCTCGGCGCTGGATGCCGAGGCGGTGCGCCGGGACCGCTCCACGGTCCCAACCGAGGAGGGGGTGCTGCGCTGGCTGGCCCAGGAATATGGGCTGGCCTTTACCACGCTGGACGATGTGGAGCCGGACCGGCAGTTGCTCTCCCTGTTTCCCGCGCGCCTGCTGCTTAAGGAGGAGTTGCTCCCCTTGCAGCGGGTGAGCGGGACGGTGGAGGTGGCGACGAGCCGGCTGTTTGCCACGCAGGGCTTTGATGCCTTGAAGACGATGACGGGCCTCACGCTCAAGCCGGTGCTGGCCACGAGCGAGGTGATTCAGCGGGAGATTAAAAAGCGCCTCGGTGTGGGGGCGGACACCATTGACACCCTGGAGGAGGAAAAAGGGTTTGAGGTGGTGGATGAGAATGCCGAGGACACGAACCTGGACAACGCGGCCGAGGACGCCTCGATCATCCGCTTCGTCAACCAGGTGTTAAAAGACGCGATTGAATTGCGCGCGTCGGACGTGCATTTGGAACCGTTCGAGGACGAGTTTCGGATTCGTTACCGGATTGACGGGGTGTTGCAGGATGTTTCGGTGCCGGCCCAGTTGAAGCGGTTTCAACCGGCGATTGTGTCGCGCGTGAAAATCCTGAGCCATTTGAATATTGCGGAGAAGCGTCTGCCGCAGGACGGGCGCATCAAGGTGCGCATTGAGGACGCGGAGGTGGACATTCGCGTTTCGATCATTCCCATGCTGCACGGGGAGGCGGTGGTCATGCGGTTGCTGCGCCAGAATTCCAAGCTGCGCGGGTTGCAGGACATTGGGATGGACAAGCGGGAGCTGGATTGTTTTCGGCGTGTGCTGCAATTGCCGCACGGCATCATCCTGGTGACGGGCCCCACCGGCAGCGGCAAAACCTCGACGCTGTACACGGCGTTGAATGAGATCAACGATTCGGACCGGAAAATCATTACGATTGAGGACCCGGTGGAATACCAGTTGAAAGGGGTCAACCAGATTCAAGTTTCGGAAAAAGCGGGGCTGACGTTTGCGCGCGGGTTGCGCTCGATCCTGCGTCATGATCCAGATGTGATTCTCATCGGCGAAATTCGCGATGCGGAAACGGCGCAGATCGCGGTGCAGGCCTCGCTGACGGGGCATTTGGTTTTCTCCACGCTGCACACCAATGACGCGCCCGGAGCGCTGACGCGGTTGGTGGACATGGGCGTGGAGCCGTATTTGGTGGCTTCCTCGCTGGAAGCGGTGCTGGCCCAGCGGTTGGTGCGGGTGCTGTGCAAGAGCTGCAAAGTGCCGGATGATTCCCCCACGGCGCAGGCGTTCAAGGTGCGCCTGGGGATTCCGGCCAATGCGACGATTTACCAAGCGGTGGGCTGCCGCGAATGCCGGAACACGGGTTTCACGGGCCGGCACGCCATTTTCGAGTGGATGGATGCGGACGCGGAGATTCGCAAACTAATTTTAACCAACGCCTCGTCGGATCAAATTCGCGAGGCGGCGCGCCGCAATGGCATGCGTTCGCTGGCGGACGATGGCTGGCGGTTGGTGCGCCAGGGCATTACCACGGTGGAGGAAGTCCTGAGTGTGACCACGGCGAAGGAAGTGGAACGGTCCAACCAAAACCTGGAAGCCGCGCCGGGCGGGGCGGCGACGGCGCTGCCCACGGCGGCGATTGCGGTCGGCCGCGCCTGAACCTGCTGTCATGCCCACGTTCAAATACAAAGCGTTGCAGGCCAATGGCACGGTGGCCGAAGGGGTGCTGGAAGCGTCGGGGCGGCCGGAAGCCTTGCGGCTGATGGAAACGCGGGGGCTGCGGCCGGTGAACCTGGTGGAAAAGGCGGGCGCGGCGGTCAAGAAATCGGCGGCGCTGCCGGCGGTCCCGGCGGGCTTGAACTTCAAGTTTGAGTCCAAAAAAATCCCGGCCAAGTCGCTGGAAAACTTTACCCGGCTGCTGTCCAGTTTGCTCGCGGCGGGCGTGCCGTTGAGCCGGGCGATGGTTATTCTGTACAAGGATAACAAGAACCCGGTCGTGGCGGCCAAATGGAAGGAATTGCACGACCTGGTGGTGGACGGCATGGCGTTGTCGGATGCGATGGCGAAATCGCCGGACACCTTTCCACGGGTGTACACGGCCATGGTGCAGGCCGGGGAAATGGGCGGTTTTCTGGATGTGGTGCTGGCGCAAATTGCGGATTTTCAACAGCGCGAAAAGGAGTTGAAATCCAAGGTGTCCACCGCGATGATTTACCCGTTGATCCTGCTGTTGCTGGCGCTGGTGGTGCTGACGGTGTTGCTGGTGTTTTTCATTCCCAAATTTCAAAAGGTGTTTAACAGTGTCCACGGCGCGCTGCCGCTGATCACGCAGGTGATTATTGGGGCGAGCCACATCCTCCGTTCCTACGGCCTGTTTGTGCTGATCGGGGTGGTGGGGGTGGGGGCGCTGCTGCGCGCCTGGTTTGTGTCGGAAAAAGGCAAGCGCGTGTGGGAAATGATTGTGCTGCGCTCACCGCTGGTGGGACCGCTGATTGCCGAGTTTGCGATGGCGCGGTTTTGCCGGATGTTGGGCACGCTGCTCGGCGCGGGGGTGCCGCTGATCCACGGGTTGAACGTGGCGCGCAAATCCATTGGCAACCAGATTCTGGTGGATGCGGTTTCCCAGGCGATTGAACGCGTGCAACAGGGCGGTCGGCTGGGCGAAAGCCTGGCGGAATGCAAGCGGCTGTTTCCCAGTTCGGTGCTGGAAATGATCTCGGTGGCGGAGGAGAGCGGCCGGCTGGATGTGGAACTGGTGCGCATCGCGGCGGTGACCGAGGTGGATTTGGACCGCAATTTGAAGACCGCCGTGGCGTTTGCCGAGCCGTTGATGCTGTTTCTCATCGCGGGTTTCATCGGCCTGATTTTCATCGGCATGTTGCTGCCGATCTTCTCCCTCCAAGATTACATCAAATAAAATCGAACCTGATCAACGACTATGAAATTAACTCATTCCTCAACCCCCGCCCGGTCCAGCTTGCGTGCGCAGGCGTTCACGCTGGTGGAAATGCTGCTGGTCATCACCATCATCGGCATTCTGGCGGCGCTGGTGGTGCCCAAGATGATGGGGCGCAGCGAACAGGCGCGCCAGGCGGCCGCGCGGTCGGATTTGTCCTCGATCAAAACGGCGCTGGACGCGTTTGAAGTGGATAACGGGTACTATCCCAAGGGCAAGAACGGCCTCGGGGACTTGATCCAGATGCCGCGCGATGCCAAGGCGTGGCACGGACCTTACCTGGACGCGGTACCGCAGGATCCGTGGCAGAACGGGTATATCTATGAATTTCCCGGCAAGCACAATCCCAGCAGTTATGACCTGTATTCCGCGGGTCCGGACGGCAAGCCCGGCAATGATGATGACATTGGCAACTGGCAATCCAAGTAACCGCCGCCGGGCCGGGGCGTTCACCCTGATCGAGTTGATCCTGGTGATGACGCTGCTGGTGGTGGTGGTGTCCATGGTCGCGCCGAAGCTGTCGGGCTTCATTCGCGGGCGGGCGCTGGACTCGGAGGCGCGGCGGTTGCAGGCGCTGGCGCACGCGGGGCAGAGCCGGGCGGTGTCCGAGGGGATGCCGATGATGCTGTGGCTGGATGTGAAAAACGGGACGTACGGGATGGAAGAGGAAACCCCGGCGGCCAACAGCGCCGATCCGAAGGCGGAGCAGGTGAGCATTGCGGAAAATGTGCAGTTGACGGTCCAGAGCACCAGCGGCACGGCGCTGACGACCTTTCACAATGTGCCGGCCATCCGGTTTACGGCGGACGGGATGATTGACGAGAACAGTCCGCACACGATTTGCCTGACGGATGCCACGGGCGTGTCGCTG
>CAIZWI010000342.1 GCA_903936645.1 uncultured Verrucomicrobia subdivision 3 bacterium | reverse complement strand
TCAAAGGTGTCCGAGAGAATGATCACCTGGGTGGTGGCGCGCAGGTCATCCAAAAAGGCCTTCGCGCCGTCCAGCAAGGGCAGGGTGCCAATGACGTTCTGGATGTCGGAGAGCTTGATGCGGTGCTGGTCGAGAATGGCAATGCGGTAGCGCATGAGCTTGTCATAGTCCGGCTCGTCGCGCGTGGTGCGGCGTAATTCCGGGATGCCGGTCTTGTCCGCCACGGCGATCCAAATTTCGGGCGTCAACACACCTTCCATGTCCAAAGTGACGATTGATTGTTTCACGGGCGGGAGTTTTCCAAAATGCCAGCTGGATGTCGAGTGGTTCGCAACAAATTGCCATTTTTTGCCGATGATTTACTGCTTGCCAACAAAATGAGATTCAGGGTTAATAATGCAGTTACCCCAAATATGGCAAGGCAGTGCAACGATTGCCTCAACGAAAATACAAAAAATAGCGATCCCTCTCCCATGAAAACCCAACTGCTGTTCTCTGCCGTGGCCATGCTGGCCGGCTCCTTGCTTGCCGAAATCACGCCTGGTGCCGAAATAACCAACGCCGTGACGGCCCTCTCAGGCAAGTCCAGTTATAGCTGGAAATCCACCGTGGTCGTGCCCGAGGGCAGCCAGTTCAAGCCCGGCCCCACGGATGGTAAAACCGAAAAAGATGGTTACACTGATGTCAGTCTCACCATGCGCGGCAACACCATGGAATTTGTCAGCAAAGGCGACAAGGCCGCCGTGAACTCGCCGGACAACGGCTGGCAGTCACTGGCTGATCTGGAAGGGGACCAGGGGCCGGGCCGCTTCATGGCGATGATGGTGCGTAATTTCAAGGCGCCGACGGCGCAGGCAGCCGAGCTCGCCAGTAGTGCGACCGCGCTGACCAAAGCCGATGGCGTTATTTCCGGGGATATGACGGAGGCAGGGGCCAAAACACTTTTGACCTTTCGTCCGCGCGGTGGCTCGGGCGACGGTCCCGAAGTCACTGGGGCCAAGGGTTCAATGAAATTCTGGATCGCCGATGGCACCTTGACCAAATATGAATTCAAGGTGGCTGGAAAAGTAAGTTTCAATGGGAATGACCGCGACATCGATCGCGACACCACTGTGGAGATTTCCCATGTGGGTGCCACCCAGGTTACGGTACCGGCTGAGGCCTTGAAAATCTTGGAACCGAAGTCGGCGGCGGATGCGCCCGCCAAGTAATCACCCAAGCGCTCGCCCCCTATGATTGCCACGATTTCATGTTTGACGCGGCGCCAGATAGGGACTTGGGCGGCCGGTTTGCTTTTAGCCACTGAGCTGATGGGGCATGCCCAAACCACGCAACCGGCTGCCTTTGACGGACTGAACTCTGGCTTGGGCAATTTGTTCCGGGTATCGGCGGCTGAAACGCGCTCCATTAGTCCGGAAAATTTTACTGGCGAAAAGGGCGGGGGAGGCCGGTCTACCAATGGTCCCGCCCGAGGGGCCGCCCGGGAGTTGGGGCAGGGCTGGAAGCTTTCACCTTATGTCCGCATCGGTGCGCATAAAACGTTTGCCATGGCAGATATCACCGGCCCCGGGGCGATCCAGCAAATGTGGCTGACGCCGAGTCCGTTGGAAAAAACCCGCTGGATGATCCTGCGGATTTATTGGGATGACGAAACTTCCCCCTCGGTCGAGTGTCCTTTAGGGGACTTCTTTGCCTGCGGCTGGGGACGGTATTGCGCCATCCATTCCCTGCCAGTCTGTGTGAATCCTGGCAGTGCCTTCAATTGCTACTGGCAGATGCCCTTTCGCAAGCACTGCCGGGTCACGCTCGAAAATCTGGATGACAGTGACATGACGATTTACTATCAGATTAATTATACCCTCACAGAAGTGCCGGCCGATGCGGCCTATTTTCACGCCCAATTTCGTCGCGAAAACCCGCTGAAAACCAAAGGCACTTATACGATTTTGGACGGCGTGCAGGGGCAGGGGCAATATGTCGGCACATACCTGGCTTGGGGCGTCCACAGCCGGGGGTGGTGGGGTGAAGGGGAAGTTAAATTTTTTCTCGATGGCGACACGGCGTTTCCGACGATATGCGGCACGGGCACGGAGGATTATTTTTGCGGTTCTTATGACTTTGACACCCGGGGAGCCGACGGCCAGTCGCATTACACGGAATTTTCCTCGCCCTATACGGGGATGCCGCAAGTCATCCAGCCGGATGGACATTATGAATCCCAAACCCGGTTTGGGCTTTATCGCTGGCACATCACGGACCCGGTGCGGTTCAAAAAGGACTTTAAAGTCACCATTCAGGCGCTGGGCTGGCAAACCGGCGGCCGGTATTTGCCCCTGGAGGACGATATCGCCTCGGTGGCCTTTTGGTATCAGACCGAACCGCACCAGCCGTTTCCATCCTTGCCCGGCCGGGATGAGCTGGACTGGCATTAAAATGGCCGCTGGTCAACCTACTCAAGGGCGGCTAGCCCGATAAAAACCGGCCGTTCCGGAACCATTCTGGTCGATATAATTGGTCACTCCGAGCGAGTTTAGCACTCCGGTTGCCAGCAACGTCCATGGGCCCGCCGGGCTCGCCGCGCGCTCCAGCACATGCTTGGTTCCGGCAACCCCGGCGATGGTCAGATTGACGCCATTGTTAGAAGCAGTCACCGCCGAAAGTTCTGGTGCTGGCAGGGCATTGCGCACGGCCTCGGCAAAGGCTTTTCCCAACGCCTGTTGACCTGCGGTATCAAAGTGCAGACCGGGGCTGGAGTAGGGCGTGATGGTGGAGAATTGCGAGCCGTCAATATCCAGCATAAAAACATTGGAATTGGCCAGCACGCCCGCCGTATAACTTTGGCTGGCGCGCAGGCTAAGATAATTGGCATAACTCGCGTCTGTCGGGAGCGAATAAAACGTTTGCTGGGCGGAAATCCGACTATAAATAAATGGCAGTTTAGCGCCGTAAGGCCGGTTGGTGGCAAATTTCAAGCGGACGTCTTTAATCAAGCGAATCAGGTTCGTCCCATAAGCAGTGGCGGTGCCGTTGTCGATGTCGGTTTCTCCTTGTACCCAAATCATGCCGTCCAGTTCGATACTTGCACCGGGATACACGGTGGCAAGTCGTGTCAGTCCCGCCCGCACGACTTGTTGAAACACGAGGTAATCCGGACCATCTCCGTTGGTGGCACTGGTGCCTGGGGCGGCCCAATTGACCGCCAGTGACGTGCCGCCGTGGGCATACTTGATCAGAGCCACCAGCACGTTGTTGGTGGGCACCCCGTTGGAAACCGCATAGTAATTCGCAAGCGTATTGCCGAAGGTCAACTCCGGACCGAAGGTGGTGCCGCCCCCAAGGGCGGAACAGCCGGGGCGCAAGGTGGCAAGTGTTCCCAGGGTGCCATCGCCATTGGCCGCACCGCCCACCAAATAGTAATAAAACGGGACACTGGCTTGCGGTTGCAGCAGATTTACGGGCAGACCATTGGTCACCGCCCGGCCATCCGCATTGGACTGGCCGCCTTCCAAATATACCTTTACGATCTGGAAGGAATTCGTGGCGAACACCGCGTTGGTGCCGGCAATAGTCATGGTAACCACGGCGGGGGAGCTCGCGGTGTTGATGGCAAAAACCACCGAGCTGCCGAGGCTGGAAATTAAATTAGCGGGTGCTCCTGCGAGCGTTCCCGTGCATTGGCAAAGCGTGTACGTTCCCGGCACGGGGGTCCCGCCGGGGAAAATTGCGTTTACCGTGATCCCGGGGTTCAAGGTGAGATTACCATTGACCAACAGCAAACTATTTGCCCCGCCAGCCGTGTTAGGCGTGTTTAAATTGAAGTTTAAGGTATTATTGCCCAGGGTCAGATTGCCATTGATTGTGAGCGTGCCGCCGGGGGAAATCACCGCGCCGGAAACGGAATTGATCGAACCGACCACGCTGCCATAGCCCGCCAGATTTTGGCCCGGGGCCAGACTAAACCCGGCGACCGCCGCAACATTCAAGCTGGTGCCCGCCGCGAGTGAAATGGACGGAGTGCTCGCGATCGTTCCGGTGCCCCCCAAGGCGAGGCTGCCGGCATTGACCGTGGTTGAACCGGTGAAAGTGTTGGTGCCGGTGAGTGTCACCGTCCCCGTCCCCGCCTGGGTCAGCGTGCCGGGGCCGCTGATGGCGTTGCCGACGGTGAAATTATCCGCCCGGTCAAACACCAGCGAGGCATTATTGATGACGTTGCCCGTTCCAAGGTTCCCACTCGTGCCACCGTTCCCCACCTGCAATACTGCCCCGGGCGCACTGTCGCCGATACCCCAAACATACCAATTGCCATTATAGCCATTGTTATTGCCTAATAATTGCACGATGCCCCCGGCCGAACCTGCCGCCACGCGGATGCCCAGCAAATTGGTGGCACCGCCGCTGATCGGTGCATAGATGGCCAGCGTGCGTCCGGCGGCTTGCGGGTCAAGGTAGGAATTGGTGAGGACGGTGATGTTCCCATAAACCGACATCGTGGCCCCGACACCATTAAAGATTCCGCCACCATTCAATTTCAAGTTGTTAACCAGGACAGACCCGCTGGTGGTGTATTTCATCGCCAATCCTACCAACGGGCTGGCGGCGCTGTAATCCAGGCGAAGGGAGTTGCCGCCAAAGGTATTCGAGCCGCTGGTGGTGTTCGGGGTGCGGAGCAAATAGCCAGCGGTGAAATAGTCATTGCCCGCCGCCGGGGCCTGACTGTTACTCCAATAGCCGGCACTGTTAAACGAAGTGTTCGCACCGTTGGCATCACTGGCGGTCAGGGTGACATTCGCGGCCTGTATTTCGACTGATCCACCCGCCAGCGCCAGGGTCGTTACGGCGAGCAGGTGGCGCAAGGAAAAAGAGAATTTTAGGGTTATTGGGGGTTTCATTCCATGTTCATGCATTTCGGGATTGAAGGGTGGTTTGCCGGCTCCATGGTTCGCCAGGTCAGGCATTGGTATTCAAGCCGGAGGCGGGTCCGGCATGAATGACGGGCGGGCGGGATTTAATCATGGGTGCATGGGTGTTCAGGTTTCACATTACGCCATAAATCACCGTTCTTACCATACGACAAATGTCGCATGCCATCCGGTCACCAGTTGCGGTTTGGTTCGGGTTTTACCCCATGGCTCCAGCTCAGCTTTTCGTTAACACTCCCTTTTGCCGAGCACTCCGGCCGGCGGCCGAGCCCGGCAAACTAATTCCAGCTTATGAATATTGAAATTACCGATCCACCCCTGGGCAGTCCGGTGCCGGAGCCCTGTGGCGCCAGCACCACTAGCATCGAATCCGATGCCCTCCGGCAGGATTTGGCCGGGCAAAAGGATTTGCATTTGCGACTGGCGGCTGACTTTGAAAACTTCAAGCGCCGCAGCCGGTCGGAAAGCGAGATCCGGGCCGGCGCCCAAAAGGAAGCCTTCATCGTCGAGCTTTTGCCGGTGATTGATAACCTGGAACGCGCTCTGGCCGCCGGTGTCTCCCGCGAGCCGAGCTCGTTTTATCAGGGAGTGGCCATGACCTTGCAGCAACTGCAGCAGTTGCTCCGCCAGCAGGGCGTCGAGAGTGCGGAAATCACCGGCCAGCCCTTCGACCCGCACCAGCATGAGGCCCTTTCCCAGGGCCACGATCCAGCGCAACCCGACCATGCCATTCTCCAGGTCATCCAGCGCGGGTACCGCAAAGGTGCCAAAGTCCTGCGCCCGGCCAAAATCATCGTAAACAACCTGACCGCCGCCCAACCTGCGCATCATGGCCGTTGACTTCAAAGACTATTACCGCGTGCTGGGCGTGACGCCTCAGGCCACGGACGACGAAATCAAAAAAGCCTTCCGCAGCCTCGCGCGCCAATATCATCCCGATGTTGCCAAGGACAAAAAGTCCGCGGAGGAAAAATTCAAGGAGATCAACGAGGCCAACGAGGTCTTGAGCAATCCCGAGAGTCGCCGAAAATTTGACCAGCTCGGCGCCGATTGGAAAACGGGGGGAGCCCAACGGCCCTCGCCGGGTCGCGGTGCCGGCCGGTCGTCCGCCCATGAAGCACCCGGCGGGGGGGATGATTTCCAATTTGAAGGCACCGGTTTTAGCGACTTTTTTGAACAGTTTTTTGGCGGCCGGGCCGGCCGGTCCTCCGGCGGTTCACCTGTTGGCGAGGAAGAATCTGCCCAGGCCGCCCAGCGGGGCCGGGACATTCAAGGCGACATTCTGATCACCTTGGATGAGGTCCTCAAAGGCGCCCTGCGGGCCATCTCCGTGCGGCGCACCAACGCCCAGACCGGCCAGGAAGAGACCGAAACCTATCAAGTGCGTATTCCGCAAGGCGTGCAGGCCGGCCAGTCGATCCGCGTCGCCGGCAAAGGCGGCGAGGGGGCAAATGGCGGCGGCTCCGGCGACATCTATCTGCGCGTGCGCTATGCCCAGCACCCTGACTGGCAGGTTAACGGCAGTGATTTGCTTGGCCAGCTCGAGTTGGCCCCGTGGGAAGCCGTGCTCGGGGCCACCGTTCCCGTGCCCACCCTCGAAGGCAGTGTTTCCGTCAAAGTCCCCCCTGGCTTTCAGGCGGGCCAAAAACTCCGCGTCCGGGGCAAGGGCTTGCCGGCTGGTGGCACCAAACGCGGCGATCTGTATGTCGAGGCCTCGATCCAAATCCCGCCTCAGCTCAGCCCGGCAGACGCGGTTTTGTGGAAACAACTGGCTGCTCAAAACACTTTTAATCCACGCAAGTCGGCTTAAATGAAATGGCCACAGACTTCCCTCGCCGGCGACTGATTGCCACGCGACAACTGGTTTGTTTCTAGGACAAACTTGGCTCACCAGCCCAACCTGAGCTTGCCGGGAGTCCCTTTCCTTGCCCCTGCGGGGCATCATTTTAAGGTGGTTTGACGAGCCTTGACGGGATTTTCCCTGTTTTTAATGCAACCTATTTAATTTCAATTAGTTGCATCGGATTAGTCCGCCTTGACAAGGCTTTACAAGACTTTACTGCGCTGGGTGAAGCCGGGTTCCAAGATTGGGGGGGGCATCATGGTCCAGACATGCTCAAAGGCACGATTAGGTGCGATTGGGTTGGATTTGGCTGGATTTGACCGGGCACTTCCCAACCGCAGCCAATGGCATTTTTACGGTAATAATTGGCGAGAATCATTTTTGGGTCGGACTTTGTCGGACGCACTCGGACGGGCCGGATTTAATCCGCGAATTTCGCGAAGGGGCGCGAATTTTTGGAAACCGCTTGGAATTGTCAAAGAACCAATCTCGTACACTCTGATGATGAGTATATGGTGGCGGGGGAATTTTGTCAAATGAAGGCAACATTGTTGCAACCACCGGCAAAGGGTTGCAGACGGAGAGCAAAAACAATATGCGATATGCGCGGATAATTTGAACTTTACTAAGAGCTTTCATGGGCTAAAATCGGGGCTTGGTTTTTACGCAAAATGGGCGTGAACACTGGTAACCACGCGCCGTAACGCGCGATGTAGTTTTAAATTTATGGCTAAATTAACGGTTCAAGACTTGGATGTGCGCGGGAAACGGGTTTTCCTGCGGGTGGATTACAACGTGCCCATGGAGGAAAAAGAGGGCAAGATGGTGATCAACGATGTCACGCGCATCGTGGAGACCCTGCCGACGCTGAAGTTGCTGATTGAAAAGGGGGGCAAGTTGATTTTGACCGCGCATTTGGGTCGTCCGAAAGGCAAGCGCGAACCTTCGATGTCGCTGGCGCCGGTGGCGGTGAAGTTGGGTGAACTGCTTGGCAAGCCGGTGGCGTTTGCAACGGATTGCATCGGCGAAGTGGCGGAAGCGGCGGTGGCGGCATTGCAGGATGGCGAGGTGCTCCTGCTCGAAAACGTCCGTTATTATAATGAAGAAGAGGCCAATGATCCGGCGTTTGCCGAGAAGCTGGCCAAGGTGGCGGATGTATATGTGAACGACGCTTTTGGCGCGGCGCATCGCGCCCATGCTTCCACGGCGGGCGTGGCGGCGATTGTGGCGGCACGCGGCGGCAAGTGCGCGGCGGGCTTGCTGATGGATCGGGAATTGAAGTTTTTGGGTGACGAGCTGGAAAATCCGGCGCGTCCGTTCGTGGTGATTCTCGGCGGGGCAAAGGTTTCCGACAAGATCAAGGTGATCGACCGTTTGCTGGAAAAGGCCGACACGATATTGATCGGTGGGGCGATGGCTTATACCTTCAAACTGGCCAACGGCGTGAAGACGGGCAAATCTTTGGTGGAACCCGATCAAACGGCCACGGCACTGTCGGCGGAGGCGAAAGCCAAGAAGCTGGGGGTGAATTTTCAATTACCGACGGACACGATCATTGCCACCCCGGTGGACACGGGCAAACTGAATAAAAAAGGCAAGCCGGTGTATGACCTGGTGAATGTGCGCACCATTAGTGGTGACATCCCGGACGATGCCGAAGGTTTTAGCATTGGGGAGGAGACGGCCAAGCATTACGCCCAGATCATCAGCAGCGCGAAGACGGTGCTGTGGAACGGTCCGATGGGTATGTTCGAGGATCCGCGGTTCGCGGGCGGCACGAATGCCGTGGCCCTGGCAGTGGTGGAAGCCACGCAAAACAATGGTGCGGTGAGCATCATTGGCGGGGGCGACAGTGTGAAGGCGATCAACAAGGCCAAGCTCGGTGACAAGGTGACTTTCATGAGCACCGGGGGCGGGGCGAGCCTGGAATTTTTGGAAGGCACGGAACTGCCCGGGGTGGCGGCACTGTCGGATAAATAATTTTTCCCGAGTATTACATGAATAAAGAACGCAAATTAATCATTGCCGGCAATTGGAAGATGAACAAAACCGTGGCGGAGGGCCAGGCCCTCGTCCGCGATTTGAAACGTGAACTGGCCGGGGTGAAGGAAGTGGACATCGTGGTGTGCCCGCCATTCACGGCGCTGGAATCGGTTTCCCGGGAAATCCTGGACTCCAACATCCGGTTGGGTGCACAGAACATGAGCGAGAACAATTTTGGCGCTTATACGGGGGAGGTGTGCGCCGGCATGCTCAAAGAATTCTCCGTGCGTTACGTCATTTTGGGCCACAGCGAACGCCGCCAGTACCAGAAAGAAACGGACGCGCTGATCGCCAAGAAGGCGCTGGCTGTGCATGGTGCCTCGTTGAAGCCAATTGTGTGTGTGGGGGAAACTTTGGCAGAACGCGAATCCGGGCAGATGGAAGCGGTGCTGGAAACGCAGGTCAGCGGCAGTCTGGCTGGCCTTTCCAAGGAGCAGATGGTGGAAACCGTGATTGCTTATGAGCCGGTTTGGGCGATTGGCACGGGCAAGACGGCGACCACGGAACAAGCGCAAGCGGCGCACGCCTTCATTCGGTCGCTGCTG
Organism: uncultured Verrucomicrobia subdivision 3 bacterium; assembly: GCA_903936645.1. GTDB lineage: Bacteria > Verrucomicrobiota > Verrucomicrobiia > Limisphaerales > UBA11358 > UBA11358. The sequence continues at coordinate 17,499 of CAIZWI010000342.1, read as the reverse complement.
GTGAAGCTGTTCGACGAAACCGTGGCCCGCAAGGTGCGGATTCAGTACGGCGGCAGTGTGAAAGCCAACAATGCCAAGGAGCTGATGAGCCAGCCCGACGTGGATGGCGCCCTGGTGGGCGGAGCCTCGCTCGAACCGAGAAGTTTTGCTGACATTATCAAAAATTCCATCTAAATTGTTGTCATGATATTCTTATTTGCGTTGTTGACGGTGACGCTGGTCCTGGTGTCGTCGTTCCTGGTGTTACTGGTTTTAGTGCAGTTGCCGAAGAAAGACGCGGGCACGGGCGTGGCATTTGGCGGGGCGGCGGCCGATGCCTTGTTTGGCGCCGGTTCCGGCAATGTGCTGACCAAAGTGACCAAGTGGTCGGCCGTGGCCTTCTTCGTGCTGGTCATTTTGCTGGGCACGGTGCATGACCGGCTCTCCCAAGGCACGGATGTTTCCGCGTTTGCCAAGAAGGTGCAATTGCAGCAACAACAATCCGCCACGATGACCCCGCCGGTGGCTCCGCCCGCCGCCCGTCCGGCAGCGGTGGCTGCGACAAACACCCTGCAGTTGTTGTCCACTCCGAACGCCCCGGCCGCTCCGGCCAAGCCGAACTGAGCCAATGTTTCTCCACCAACGCGCCTGGCGATTTTATCTCCCGGCGCGTTTTTTCTTTATACTGGGCGTGGTCTTGGGGCTCAGTGGTTGTTTGCGGCACGAGCCGCCAGCAGATGTCACGATCATCAATGGCGCGGAGCCGGAATCGATGGATCCCCAGATCATCACCGGCCAGGCGGACATGCGCATTGTGCAGGGGCTGTTTGAGGGGTTGATGCGGCTGGACCCCCAAACGGCCCGGGCGGTGCCGGCAATGGCGGAGCGCTACGAGATTTCGCCGGATGGCAAGGTGTACACCTTTCATTTGCGGACGAATCTGGTGTGGTCCACCGGCGAACCGATTCAGGCCGCTGACTACGTTTATGCGTGGCATCGGGCGCTGGCCCCGGAGACGGCCTCGGAATACGCCGGGCAGCTCTATTATATTAAAAATGGCGAGGCCTATAATAACGGGAAGCTGGCGGACGCCAACCAGGTGGGCGTGCACGCGCTGGATGCCCTGACACTGCGGGTGGAACTGGAACATCCGACGGCCTTTTTCATTGAATTGTGCGCGTTTCCAACGCTGTATTTGGTGCCGCGCCAGACAATTGAAAAATATGGGGATGGCTGGACCCGGGCCCGTCCGCTGCCCAGTTGCGGGGCCTTTGAGTTGGTCGACTGGCGATTAAACGACAAGGCGCGGTTACGTAAAAATCCGCGCTACTGGGACGCGGTCAATACCCGGTCGGAGATCATTGACCTGCTGCCGATTGCGGGGGCCACCACGGCGTTAAATGTTTATGAACAGGAGCGGGCGGACATTGTTTGGGACAAAACCCTGGTGCCGTCCGAATTGCTGGATGTCCTGATCCACCGGCCGGATTTTCACACCTTTAGTTATCTGGGCACCATGTTTGTGCGCTTCAACATCACCCGCAAACCATTTGATGATCCGCGCGTGCGCCGGGCCCTTGGCATGGCGATTGACCGGGAGCGGATTGTAAAAAAGATCACCCGGGGAGGCGAGCCGGCCACCTCCAGCCTGGTGCCGCCGGGAGTGGCCAATTATGATCCTGTGCCCGGCTTGGACTACAATCCCGAAGCCGCCCGCAAATTACTGGCCGAGGCGGGTTATCCCGGGGGCAAGGGGTTTCCGCGGTTCACGGACCTGGTATACGGCGTTAAATTATACGAGGACATCGGGGTGGAGATGCAGCAAATGTGGCGGGAAAACCTGGGCATCACCATGGAATTGCGCCCGTTGGAATGGAAGGTCTATCTGGGCGCGCAGGCGCATCTTGATTATGAAGTGTGCCAGGCCTCCTGGATTGGTGATTATAACGATGCCCAGACCTTTTTGGGGATGTTCACCAGCGAGGACGGCAATAATCACACCGGTTGGAAAAACCCCGAATATGATGCGCTCATTGCCAGGGCGGGCGATCAAACGGACCTGAAAGTGCGGGAGCATCTCTTTCAGCAGGCGGAAACCTTGCTCGTCCGGGACCAGGCCCCGATTGTGCCGGTCTATGTTTACATGGGGCTGAACTATTTTCGGACCAACCGGGTGGAGGGGATTTACCAAAATTTATTGGATGACCATCCATTGCAGGCGATTCATCGAATGGGAGCTCCCCACTAATGTATTACCTGCGCCGCATGCTTTTTGCGATTCCGCTGCTGCTGGTGATCAGCGGGCTGGCATTCGTTTTGGTGCGGATGGCTCCGGGCGGCCCCTTTGACCGGGAGCGGGTGCCGGCCTCCCCGGAAATTCAGAAGCGCCTGCTTGCCAAGTACCATCTGGACGAACCGATGTGGCGGCAATACCTCCGTTATTTAAATGATCTGGCCCATGGCGATTTTGGGGTGTCCCTAAAATATCGTGACCACTCGGTGAATGACATCATTGCCCAAGGATTGCCTGTGTCGATGACGCTTGGTGGGCTGGCCTTTTGCTTTGCCCTGGTGGTGGGTCTGCCGGCGGGCTTTTTTGCGGCCGCCAACCGGGGACGCTGGCCGGACCGGGCGGGCAGTTTCCTTTCATTATTAGCCGTTTGCGTGCCGGGGTTTGTGATTGCGCCCATCCTGATCATGATTTTTGCCGTGCGGTGGCACTGGCTGCCGGTGGCTTTGTGGGAATCGCCCTGGCATATGATTCTGCCGACCATCGCGCTGGGGCTGTATTTTGCCGGCCAGGTGGCCCGCTTGATGCGGGAAGGCATGCTCAGTGCGATGCAATCCGAATTTGTCACCGCGGCGCGCTCAAAAGGATTGGGGGAGAATGAAGTGCTTTTCAAGCACGCCTTTCGGATCGCGGTGCTGCCGGTGGTTTCCTATGCCGGTCCCATGCTGGCTGATTTGCTCACCGGCTCCTTCATCATTGAAAATATCTTTCAAATTCCCGGCATTGGTGTGTTTCTGGTCAACAGCTCGTTGAACCGCGACTACACCGTGGTGGTGGGCCTTTCCTTGCTCTATGCGGTCTTGCTGATTGGCTTGAACCTGGTGGTGGATTTTACGTATACCTTACTGGATCCGCGCGTGAAATATGAGTGACCTTCCGCAACCTCTGTCCCCCGGCCAGCAGGCCGGGCGGCGCTTTCGCAACAACCGCACGGCGGTGGGCGCGGCGGTTTACCTGGTGGTATTGGTGGTGCTGGTGCTCGGCTGGCCGTTGCTGCTCGCGCTGCTGGGCGGTTCCTTTGCCCATGATCACGCGCCGGACCAGCTTTCCGATGCGCAATTTTCACCACCGAGCGGCCAGCATTGGTTTGGCACGGATGTGCATGGCCGGGATGTCTTTTCCCGGGTGTTGTATGGCGCGCAAATTTCGCTCCTGGTCGGCCTGGTGGGCACTTTGGTGAGCCTGGTCATCGGCGTGGTGTGGGGGGCGGTGGCCGGCTATGTGGGTGGACGGGTGGACAGTTTTCTGATGCGAGTCGTGGACATTTTGTATTCGCTGCCGACGATTATCTTTATCATTGTGCTGATCACCACGCTGGGGGAAGTGTTGAAACAGAGCCATTTGGTGACGCAATCGCCGTTTATGGGCGCGGCCTTGCGCGTACTCCTCTTATTTGTCGGACTGGGCGCCATTTCCTGGCTGACCATGGCGCGCATTGTGCGCGGCCAGGTGTTATCATTGCGGACCCGGGCGTTTGTCGAGGCCAGCCGGACGCTGGGGGCCGGGCCGGTCTGGGTGCTCCAGAAGCATATCATTCCCAATATCTTTGGCGTGGTCATCACTTACCTGGCCCTGACCATGCCGGCCATTGTGCTTTACGAGGCCTTTCTTAGTTACCTGGGCCTGGGCGTGCAACCACCCATGGCCAGTTGGGGCACGCTGATGGCGGAGGGGGTGGGGCAGATCAATCCCATCCGCATTTATTGGTGGCTGATTTTCTTTCCCGGCGGAGTGATGGTGCTGACCTTGCTGGCGCTCAATTTTATTGGGGATGGCTTGCGGGATGCGTGGGATATCAAGGCCAAATAAATCCAGACAGCAGGCGGGAACCACCAGCAGAATCGGCCATTTCAAAGCATCCGTTTGGGGGAGGCGCCCGCCAGATCATGGAGTCGCCATTGCAGAAACGGTGTGCAATGGGCTGGGGTGGCCTGGTTCCGCAAGGGCCAGTAAGCCTTGAATTCCCGGTCCAATTTTTTAAGTTCCCGGATCATCGGTGCGGCCAATGTTTTGGCGGAGGTATTTTTTCCGGCGGCGCGACGTTGCTGCCAGAGCATGTAGGAGCAAGAAAGGGCGGCCAGGCGGGCGGCCAGGGATAATTCACGGGCCAGCAGGCGGCCGGCGGCGCGGGCGGGGTGGGCCTGGGCCAGCAGCTTTTGCTGCCGCGCGATTTCGGATAACGCGGCGCGAATATTTTTGGCCGGGATTTTTGCGAAATGTTTCAAACCGTTCCGACAGAATAACTCGCGCTGCTCAGGAGGGGGGGCGGTGATGACCGTGCCCAGCGGAGTTTCGTTGAGGGCGGTAAATTTTAATTTCTGATGGGCCACGCCCAGAGCCAGAGCGGCGCGGGCCACCTTGCCGGTGGGATCTTGGTAAACATCCCGGCTAAGCACGGGCGCGAGCCGTTTTTCGTCAAACGCTTTGCCATGCCAGCTCAAGGCCGCTCCCGCCACAATGAGCGGCCAACTTACGGCGAGAGGTTGGGGATGGCCACCATCCCCCCAATCGGTATTTAGATAACCGATGGCCCCCTGCCGGCGGCCTGCCGCGGCAGCACGGCGCAAGTTAGTGAAGGCGTTATCGTTTTTGCCGATGAGGGTCATCCAGGTGCTGGTGCCAGGGCAGACGTAAAAGGGGATTTTAGCACGGGCGAACAGGGCGGTTTCCTTGGGAAACGGATGATTTGCCTCATATCCCCAATTGAGGGCAATCGCGTCGCGGGGCAGCTCGGAGATCAGTTCCGGATGATTGAGGATGATGTCGCCCCAAAACATCATGGTGCGGCCACGCTGCTGCACCTCGGCATGGATTTTTTTGAGAAAATCGACATACACCCGGCCTTTGCCGAGGCGTTCGCATTCCGCCTGACTCTGGCCACGGCCGAGGTCCCAGGTTTCATCGCAACCAACATTGACAAACGGGCTGGAAAAGTTGGGCAGCAACTCGTCGTACAAGGCACGGATAAAGGGCAGGGTGCCGGGATTATTGGGCGCCAGGGTGCTGGGGAACCGCAGAAACTCGCCATTGGCCCCCTCGTAGGGAGCGGCCACTTCCGCCAGCGGTTGGAGGGGTGGATAGGCCAGCCATTCCCGCAAATGGCCGAAGGAATTTTGGTTGGGGACGAGGTCAATGCCCAGCCAGCGACAGTGCGTGTCGAGTTGCTGGATCTCTCCGGCGGAAAGGGCACCCCAAGTTTCCCAGACGGGTTGGTAGGCTTGGTAGGCGAACGTGTGCTCAGTATAAAGCTGGAGCTCGTTGATTTTGAAATCGGCCAGGTGGTCGGCCAGGTCCAGCAGCGTGGCCAGGTTTGGCACGCGGCCCCGGGAAATATCGAGCATGAAGCCGCGACGGGAAAAATCCGGCCAGTCGCGGATTTTTAGGCAGGGTAAAGGGGCACCATGTTCGCGAAGTAATTGGCGCAGAGTGGCCACGCCAGCGCGCAAGCCGGCGGGGGTGGGGCTGGTGAGCAGGATTCCCTGACGTGCGATAGCAAGGGTGTAATATTCCCCGGGCTTGGGCAGTTGGGGATCCAGCCGGAGTTGAATGTGAGGGACGGCCATCTGCAAATCACGCGGGGTGGGCGGCGAGGAATCCAGCAGGACGCCGATGGCTTTGGCGGCTGACTGCAGACGCTCCGTCAAGGCGGCGGCGGCGGAAACGGGTAGGGCGGGGTCGAGTACGAGCCCAAGCCGTTTGGGCAAAAGGAAACTGCCCGCGCCCATTTTAATTGAGCGGGGCAGGGGGAGTAGTTTCAAGATTTTCAAGGCGGCAAGGCCGGGCCATTATTTACTGGCGATCATGCCGGATTGGCGGGCGTAGTTGAAAAGGCCGCCGGCATCCACGACGGGACGGACATCGCCCAAGGGCTTGAACGGATACACCTTGCCAGTCGCGGCGGCGGTGACGGTGGCGGCGTCGAGGTCGACGGTGACGACATCGCCGGTTTTGAGGATTTCGCAGAGGCGGTCGGCGCTTTCACAGGGATAGAGTTCGCCGGTGGCGACGCAGTTGCGGAAGAAGATGCGGGCGAAGCTCTCAGCCAGGATGATTTCGCAATTGGCAGAACCGAGGGCGATGGGGGCATGTTCGCGGGAACTGCCGCAGCCGAAATTTTTCCCAGCGACGACGATGGGGTACTGGGTGTCCAACTGCCCTTCTTCGACGAAACGGGTTTGATAGAGGGATTCCGGCAGGCCGCACAGCGCATAAGCCCCGAGCTTCTCATACTCGTCCGGAATGGTGGGGACGAGGTTCAGGTATTGCGCGGGGATGATTTGATCGGTGTCAATGTTGTCGCGCACCACATAAACTTTGCCGGTGAAAACGGATTTTGTCATCCCTGCAATTTGCCGGGAATGTGAGTTCGTTTCAATTTGAAAATGCAGCCGGGGGGTGGCCAGCTTCAGCGTTGCATCGGAGGCGGGTTCTGGAGAAAATAAGCGGGTGGAACGACTGGGCAAGAATCGGGGCGGGTATTTCGGCGAGAATCTGGAGATTCACGCCGTCCTCAAGGATTTAAAGGCGGCGGCGCAGGCACAGGGTTGGAGCCGGGAGCTGGTTTATCTGGCGGGCAATTTGGAGGTGTTCGCCTTGCGCAAGCGCGGGGCGATGGGGGCCCGGCGGGTTTACATTTCTGCGGGCATTCACGGGGATGAACCGGCGGGACCGCTGGCAGTGTTGGAAATGATCCGGGCGAATGACTGGCCGGCGGGGCTGGAGTTCTGGATTTGTCCGTGCCTGAATCCGACGGGTTTTTTCCTAAATTCCCGGGAGAATGAGGATCGTAAAGATTTGAACCGGGATTACCGGGACACAGAGACGGGGGAGGTGGCGGCCCATATTCGCTGGCTGGAGCGCCAGCCGGTCTTTGACGCGGCATTTTGCCTGCATGAGGATTGGGAGGCCAATGGTTTTTATCTGTATGAATTGAATCCAGATCAACGTTCCTCCCTGGCGGAGGCGATGGTGTCAGCGGTGGCCCCGGGCTGCCCGATTGACCTGGCGTCGGAGATTGAAGGCCGGGAGGCCAGGGGGGGGATTATCAAACCCCATTTGGATCCGGGCGGCCGGCCTTTATGGCCGGAGGCATTCTGGCTGTTACAACACCGGTGCCGGCTGGTTTACACGCTGGAGGCACCGTCGGACTTTCCGCTGGCGGGAAGGGTGCAGGCGTTGGTGACGGCGCTGAAAACGGCGCTGGGGATGCTGCGATAAATTGCTAATGGTGTTGCAATGGGCCAGCGGGCGAAGGCCGGAAAATCTAGAGCAGCCAGGCAAACGCCCCCGTGATCAAGAGCGCGTGGAGCCAGACCGCGATGACGAGGAGTTTCGTGTAATTGCGGGCGCTGCGGGTCTCACTCGGCATGGTCCGGTCGGTCCCAAATAGTTTTTGATAATGGCGCAGGCCGTAAATCCCGGTGCCCAAGGTGATCAGGAACAGGGCCAGGAAAACGAGCCGCAAACCCAGAAAAAAAGCCGCATTATGCTGCATGGGCAAAAGATTATGATGGCACGGCTTCGACGGCCAGCCCCGGATTCAGCTTTTTATTGCACCCCATATTTATAAACACCGCCTGCACGACGGTTTCCGTTGACGTCAAGAGGGGGGGGGCGTTCCTTCATTGCCCTGCTGGTGGTCTTGCCGTAAACTGTTAATTACAATATTGTAACGCCCAACGAAGGCTAATTGAGATTTGAAATCATGACGAAATTGCCATCCAATTTGGATTCAACGCAAACCGGTGCGGTGGAGGCGCACCCCGCCCGACTGCGCACCGGCAAGGGGGGTGGCTCTGGCCAGCAGGGCGGGTGGATATTTATTTCTATTCTGGTGCTCCTGGCCTTGGGGTTGGGGGCGCTCGTTTACTGGCGCCTAAACACGGCAGCCACGGCCAAACCTGCGGGAGGTCGGGGTGGCATGGGGGGACCGGTGCCGGTGGTGACCGGCCAGGTGGGGAAAACCAATGTGGCGGTTTATTTGGATGGACTGGGCACGGTGCAGGCGTTCAACTCTGTGACCGTGCATGTGCGGGTGGACGGCCAATTGGAAAAAGTTAATTTTACTGAAGGGCAGGCTGTGCACGCGGGCGAAGTACTGGCGGAAATTGATCCCGCACCTTATCTCGCCACCCGCGCACAAGCGGCAGCCAAGAAGGGACAGGATGAAGCCCAGTTGAATTTACAACGCATCGAACTGAAGCGGGAGGCGGATTTGCTGGCGGCCAAGATTAATTCCCAAGACAGCTATGACCAGGTGGCAGCCCAAGTCAAAACCCTGGAAGCCGCCGTAACGGCAGATCAGGCGGCCATCGATTCCGCCCAGGTGCAGGTGAATTACACAAAGGTTACTTCTCCCCTCGATGGTCTTACGGGCGTGCGTTTGGTGGATCAGGGCAACATCGTGCACGCCAGCGATGCCGGCGGGCTGGTCGTGATTGCGCAGATGCGACCCATCTCGGTGATGTTCACCCTGCCGGAGCAAAATTTGGCCCAAATCCAGCGGCAAAGTCGCGCCGGCATTCTCACGGTGCTGGCGACGGACCGGGACAATACCACGGTGCTGGACCGCGGCCAAGTGGCGGTCATCGACAATTCGATTGATCCGACCACAGGCACCATCCGACTTAAAGCCACCTTTCCCAATGAGAAAACGCAATTGTGGCCGGGACAATTCATTAACACCCGGTTGCAATTGTTGACGCGGACAAATGCCTTGGTGGTGCCCGAGGCGGCCGTGCAGCGTGGCCCCAAGGGTGCGTTTGTTTTTGTGGTCAAAGATGAGGACTCGGTTGAGGTGCGGGCCGTGACGGTCGGACAAATCCAGGATGGACTGGCGGTAATCAACGACGGCCTGGACATGGGAGAGGAAGTCGTGGTAGATGGCCAGTATAAATTGCAAGACGGGTCGCGCATCCGGCTGGCCGGGTCCGGCAAGTCCGGGAGGGGGATCGCGACAGCCACCAATCGCCCGTGAACATATCCGAGCCATTCATCCGGCGGCCCGTGGCCACGGCACTGCTCATGGTTGGGGTGGTGTTGATGGGGTGCCTGGGATATTCCCTGCTGCCCGTGTCTTCGCTGCCGCCGGTGGATTTTCCCACGGTACAAATCGTCGCCCAATATCCCGGTGCGAGTCCCGGCGTGATGGTGTCTTCAGTCACCACGCCGCTCGAGCGCCAGTTTGGCCAGATCAGCGGACTGGATAGTATGACCTCCGTGAGTTCCTTTGGTAACGCGGGCATCACCCTGCAATTTAACCTGGACCGGGACATCGATGCGGCGGCCGAGGATATTCAAGCGGCCATCAATGCGGCAGGAGGCGTTTTAGCCACCATGCCCAGTCCCCCGACTTATAGCAAGGTCAACCCGGCGGACACGCCCATCCTAACGCTGCAAATCTCCTCGGATACCCTGCCGCTGGAGAAGGTGAATGACATTGTGGACACGGTGCTGGCGCAAAAACTCAGCGAGGTAACGGGAGTGGGCTTGGTGACGATTGAAGGCAATCAAAAGCCCGCGGTGCGGGTGCAGGTCAATCCCACCGCACTGGCCGCCTATGGCATCGGGCTGGAGGATGTGCGCACGGCGCTGGCCGCCAATAACGTGAATGCCCCCAAAGGCAGCTTCGACGGCCCCCGGCAGTCCTACGCCATTGGCGCGAATGACCAGTTATTTTCGGCCGCGGATTACGCGGCCGTTATCGTGGCCTATACGAACGGTTCGCCGGTGCACTTGTCGGACATTGGCCAGGTCATTAACCAAGTGGAGAACGTGCGGCTGGGTGGCTGGGTGGACGGCAAACCCTCCGTGATTGTGGACATCCAACGGCAACCTGGCGCGAATATCATTGAGACCGCCACCCGGGTGAAAGCCTTGCTGCCCAAACTGGAGGCCTCCATTCCGCCCACCATCAAGGTGGGCATCCTTACGGACCGGACGGAAACCATTCGGGCTTCGATTGCCGATGTACAGTTCACCCTGGCTCTGGCGATCGCGCTGGTGGTGATGGTGATTTTTGTGTTTTTACGGAAATTCTGGGCCACGGTCATTCCGGGGATTGCCCTGCCACTGGCGGTGGTGGGTACTTTTGGCGTGATGAAGCTGGCGGGCTTCAGCCTGGATAATTTGTCCCTCATGGCACTCACCATTTCCACGGGCTTCGTGGTGGATGATGCGATCGTGATGATCGAAAACATCGTGCGATACATTGAAATGGGCGAGACGCCGATGAATGCCGCCCTGAAGGGATCCAAGCAGATTGGGTTTACCGTCATCTCGCTGAGCGTGTCCCTGATAGCGGTTTTTATCCCATTGCTGTTCATGACGGGCATTGTGGGCCGGCTCTTTCGAGAATTCGCGTTGACGGTGAGTATCGCCGTGGCGGTTTCCGCGGTGGTTTCGCTGACCCTCACGCCCATGATGTGCGCCCGGTTGCTGAAACCGGAGCGGGACCAGAAGCCGGGGCGGTGGTTTGCCATCACGGAAGCGTGGTTCCGTGCCTGGTTAAATGCCTACGACCGCGGCTTGCGATGGGTCTTGGGCCACCAGCCACTAGTGCTCGGAGTGTTTTTTATCACGCTCGGAGCCACCGTCTATTTGTACATCATTATTCCCAAGGGGCTCCTGCCGCAACAGGATACGGGGATGATTATCGGGGTCACCGATGCGGCCCAGACGATTTCCTTTCAGGCGATGGTGGAGCGGCAGCGGGCAGTGGCGGAAATTGTCCGCCATGATCCGGATGTCGTGAGTGTGGCCTCGTTTGTGGGGGCGGGCACGGTTAACCAAACGGTGAATTCCGGCCGCCTCTACATCAGCCTCAAACCACGCCACCAGCGGGCGCAAAGCGCGAGCCAGATTATTGACCGGCTCCGGGAGGCCACCGAGGATATTGAAGGGATCTCGCTATTCATGCAGGCGGCGCAGGATGTGCAAATTGACAGCCGGGTCAGCCGCACCCAATATCAATATACACTGGAAGACGCCGATGATGCCGAACTGGGTGTATGGGCCCCCAAGCTGCTCGCCAAATTGCAGTCCCTGCCCGAATTGACCGACGTGGCCTCCGACCAGCAGTCCCAAGGCTTGCAATTGAGCGTGGAGGTGGACCGCGATGCGGCGGCCCGGCTGAATGTGCAACCGGCGGCGATTGACAATACATTGTATGATGCCTTTGGGCAGCGCCAGGTGGCCATCATCTTCACCCAATTGAGCCAGTATCGGGTAATTCTCGAGGTGGACCCGGCGTTTCAACGCAATCCGGCCTCACTCAGCCACATTTACGTGAAATCCACCGCGGGACAAATGGTGCCCTTGAGTGCTTTTTCCCAGGCCAAAATCATGCCAGCGCCACTGGCCATCACCCACCAAGGGCAGTTTCCCGCGGTGACACTATCGTTCAACATTCGGCAGGGTAGTTCACTGAGCGAGGCGGTGGACGCCATTCAGCGGGCGGGCGAGGAAATTCAATTGCCGGAAACTGTGGTCGCGAGTTATTCCGGCAGTGCGGCCGAATTTCGCGCTTCCCTAACCAGTGAGCCTTTCCTGATCCTGTCCGCCATTGTGGTGATTTACATTATTCTGGGCGTTTTGTACGAAAGCTATGTGCATCCCCTCACGATTTTGTCCAGCCTGCCTTCGGCCGGGGTAGGCGCTTTGCTGGCCATGCTCTTGACGCATACGGAACTGTCGTTGATTGCCCTGATTGGCATTATTTTGCTCATGGGAATTGTGGAGAAAAACGCCATCATGATGATCGATTTCGCCCTGGAGGCCGAGCGCCACGAGGGGCTCTCCCCGGAACAATCCATTTACCAGGCCTGTTTGCTGCGATTCCGGCCGATCATGATGACTTCCATGGCGGCTTTGCTGGGGGCCCTGCCATTGGCGCTGGAGCAGGGGGCCGGTTCCGAATTGCGCAAGCCCTTGGGCATTGCCATTGTGGGCGGATTGGTTATCTCCCAATTTCTCACCCTCTATACCACCCCGGTGATCTATCTTTACTTGGACCGGATGGCAAATCGTTTGCGCGGCCGGGCGGCCCGGGCGGCTCCGCCACAAATTGGCCAACTCGTGAAAAGCGCTCCGGTGCCATGAACATTTCCGGGCCATTCATTCGCCGGCCAGTGGGCACCTCTTTATTGGCCCTGGGCTTATTCATGCTGGGGCTGGTGGCTTACCGGTTGCTGCCGGTGGCCCCGGTGCCGCGGGTGGACTTTCCGGTAGTTTCCGTGGGAGCCAGCCTGCCGGGGGCAGCGCCCGCCACCATGGCTTCGGCAGTGGCCGCCCCGTTAGAAAAGCGGCTCGGCCAGATCGCCGGGGTGACCGAAATGACCTCTGGCAGCACGCTGGGGGCTTGTTCGGTGACGGTGCAATTTGATTTAAGCCGTAAAATTGATAGTGCCGCGCGCGACGTGCAAGCCGCCATCAATGCGGCCGCTGCCGATCTCCCCCTGGATCTGCCGGGCCCGCCCACGTGGCGCAAAGTTAATCCGGCTGATTCTCCCATCATGGTGCTCGCCCTGACCTCGGACACCCTGCCGGCGGCCACTATTTTTCAGTATGCGGATGAAATCATTGGCCAAAAGTTAAGCCAAGTGGAGGGCGTCAGCCAAGTGGGCATTAGTGGCTCGGAAAAATCCGCCGTCAACGTGCTGGTGGATCCCGCCGCGCTGGCCTCGACGGGTTACAGCCTGGAGGATGTGCGCACATTGTTGGGACGGGTAAATGTGGATTTGCCCAAGGGCAGCATAAACGGGTCCAAACAATCTTACATCATTGAGAGCAATGATCAACTGACCGGGGCGGGCCAATATCAGCGCCTCATCTTATCGCAAAAAAATGGGGTGCCGGTCAGGCTGGATGCGTTAGGGCAGGTGGTGCAAGGGGTGGAAAATGACCGGCAGGCGGCATGGTCAGGCACCAACCAGGCCGTGCTTTTATTTGTCATGAAACAAGCCGGGGCCAATGTGATTGACACGGTGGAACGCATTCGGGCCGCGCTGCCGGGCGTCAAACAGTGGATTCCACCCGCCATCAAATTCACCCAGATCAATGACCGGACAACGACGATTCGTGCCTCGTTTCATGACGTGCAGATTTCGCTGGGTTTGACGATTGCCCTGGTAGTCATGGTGATATTTCTCTTTTTGCGCCGGTTCTGGCCTACTTTCATTGCCAGTATCACCGTGCCCCTGGCGATTGCCGGCACCCTGGGGGTAATGTATCTATTCAATTTCAGCCTGGACAATCTATCCTTGATGGCCATCACCATTTCGGTGGGCTTTGTCGTCGATGATGCGATTGTGGTGATTGAAAACACTTTTCGCTTTATCGAGCAGGGGGAGGACACCATGTCTGCGGCAGTGAAAGGTGCCCGGCAGATTGGTTTTACGGTGGTCTCCATGAGCCTATCCCTCATCGCTGTGTTTATACCGTTGCTGTTTATGGGCGGACTGGTGGGGCGGCTGTTTCATGAATTTGCGGTTACGCTCAGCGTGGCAATTCTCGTTTCCGGAGTGATTTCGCTGACCCTCACCCCGACCCTCTGCTCCCGATTTCTGCGGCCGATTTCAGCCTACGGTCCGCCCGGTCCATTCGCCTGCACGATTGAAAGGGGCTTTAACTGGTTGCTGGGGGGGTACGAGCGCAGTCTGCGTTGGGTCTTGCGGCATCAATCATTGATGTTGGTGGTAGCCCTAGCCACCGGTCTGTTTACGGTCTTCCTTTACGTGGTGGTGCCCAAAGGGTTTTTTCCGCAGCAGGACACTGGTATGATGATGGGTATTACCGAGGCGTCACAGGACATTTCCTTTGCCGCGATGGCGCGCCTGCAAAAAGAGGCTGCCGCGATAGTGCTGGCCGATCCGGCAGTGGCGGCCATGGGGTCCTTCATCGGTGCCGGTGGTGGTGGGGTGCTGAATAACGGCCGGATGTTTATTGCGCTCAAACCCAAGTCCGTGCGCAAGGTGGGCGTGGAGGAAGTGATTGCCCGCTTACGTCCCAAACTGGCCCGTTTGGAGGGTATTAACCTATTTCTGCAACCGGGTCAGGATATTCGCGTGGGCGGCCGTCCCACGAAATCCCTCTATCAATATTCCCTCACCACCGTCAACCTGCCGGACTTGCTTTTTTGGTCCGAAGCCCTGGTAAACCGGCTTCGCCAGTTCCCAGAATTAAAGGAAGTGACCAGCGACCAACAGGCGGGAGGTTTGCAGGCCATGGTGGAAATTGACCGAGTCATGGCGGCCCGCTTGGAAGTCTCACCTGCCGCCATCGACCAAACCCTCTACGATGCCTTTGGCGAGCGACAGGTTTCCGTGATCTACCAGAAATATGACCAATTTCACGTGATTCTCCAGGCCCAACCGCAATTTTTGAAAAATCCGGATGCCCTGCAAAAAATTTATGTAAAATCCACCACCGGACAACAGGTGCCGTTGGCGAGTGTGGCACGATTTATCATGGGCAACACGTATCTCTCCGTGAATCATCAAGGCCAGTTTCCGGCGGCCACAATTTCCTTCAACCTCGCTCCGGGCGTAGCTTTGGGGACGGCGACCGAATTAATTGAAAAAGCCAAGGAGGAACTGCGGATGCCCACCAGTGTGCAAGGCAGTTTTCAAGGGACAGCACAAGTTTTTCAGTCCTCCCTGGCGAATCTGCCTTTACTGTTCGGTGCCGCACTGGTCACGGTCTACATCGTGCTGGGGATGCTTTACGAAAGCTGGTTGCATCCGCTGACCATTCTGTCATCCCTGCCGTCCGCTGGCGTCGGGGCATTGCTGGCTCTGATCTTATGTGGTTACGACCTATCGCTGGTTTCATTCATTGGTATTATTTTGCTTATGGGCATCGTCAAAAAGAATGCCATCATGATGGTGGATTTTGCGATTGAGGTGGAGCGGCAGGAAAATCTAAGCCCCGAGGAGGCGATCTACCAGGCCTGCATCATCAGGTTTCGTCCGATCATGATGACCACCATGGCTGCGCTATTGGGCAGTGTGCCGCTGGCCGTGGGGATGGGCACGGGGTCCGAATTACGCCAACCCATGGGAGTGGCGGTGGTGGGTGGTCTGTTGCTATCCCAAACCATCACGCTCTACACCACGCCGGTGATTTATGTGCAGTTGGAAAGGCTCAAGCAATGGGTGGCCCGCCGAGGGCAAATTCTCCGTTCCCGACTCACTGGGTTGCGTTCCTGGCTGGCAGCATGATGCGGTCAATGGTGTGGTACGTTGCGGCGTTCTGAATGTCGACGGAACCTTCATTTTCTTTGCAATTCCGCATTGCCTTTTTATCCCCTAGCTCACATACTTCACAAATCAGTTGTCGGGGCGTAGCGTAGCCTGGTAGCGCGCTTGTTTCGGGTACAAGAGGTCGTGAGTTCGAATCTCACCGCCCCGACCATTTTTCAGCAGATACCAGGCTGACATGATTAGTAATTCCACCGGTTTTCTTGGGGCTTCCACCCTTAAATATCATGATTTTGAACTTGATAGAATTATTTCTTTCGCGAGTAAAACATTTCCAGACGCCGCCCGCAGATCAGTTTTTTAAAAACGCTTGCAATTAGCGGGAATTGTGCTAATTTTTTAGCGTCTGTTAGCTGGCTTAGCGGATACACGGCATGGTAAATCCTCAGGTGAACTTGGTTCATTGACGATTTGAAATCCGATTAACGGGAACAGTCTGGTACAAGCAAGTTTAGTTCGGACAGTAGTATACATGAGTAACAAATTGTTCGTCGTGAATCTTTCCTTCGACACCACAGAGAACGAACTCCAAGACGCGTTTGCCGCCCACGGCACCGTCACGGAAACCAACCTGATGATGGATCGTACCACGGGCCGTCCCCGCGGTTTTGGTTTCGTCACCATGAGCTCCCCCGCAGAGGCCCAGAAGGCCATCGACGCCCTCAACGGCGCCCAGCTCGGCGGTCGCGCCCTGACCGTGAACATTGCTCGTCCCCGCGAAGATCGTCCTCCTGGCGGCGGTGGCGGCGGCAGCCGTGGTCCTCGTCGCGAATATGGCGGCGGCGGCGGCGGTAACGGCGGCGGCGGTCGCAACCGTTATTGATCTAATTTAGATCTTTTGAATTTGACACGGGGCTTGGTTTTACCAAGCCCCCTTTTTTTGCCCATTACCGACGAGCCTGTGTCTAAACTAGGGCAACAGCTATCGGTTCAAGTGGTCGCTACCTGGCGAACGAAGGGTATTACTGGGGAACACTGGCTTGCAGAAAACATTATGGAATAGGGAAACCGACAAAAGAGCGCGCGATAAAATTGTGCCGGGGACTGGCTGCAGTTCAAAAATGACAACTCAGTGAATGCTCGCAGTTTTGCCCGTTTATTCTTTTGCGACAGCCTTTGACGCTTCCAACAGAGTGGCGCCCTTTAGTAAGCGGCAGAAGTCTTTTTTGCTGGTGTGTTGGTGTACGCCCTCGGGGGATTTGAGGGTTTTAAAGGATTTGTAGCCTACTTCGAGACGTTCCAAATGCACAATGCGCACGTACTCGTTGGCGCACTTCCAGATTTGGCCTTGTTGCAATTTCATATCCACCAGCATAAGTGCCGGATGAGTTAGTGGCCAGCGCTATTCTCTACGGCCCGACCAAATCCGGCACCCCTGATTGCTCAAGGGTGCCAGGATTGACCCGAGAGAAGGCTTACTTCTTCTTGGCGGCCGGCTTGGCTGGCGCAGGAGCGGCTTTCTTGGCCGCGACTTTGGTTTTCGTTTTCTGAACGGCTTTTTTGTTAGTGGATTTAGGGGATTTGTCGCCCATAGTGCTTGTCTTTCTGGTTTGTTTTTACTGTTCACCGGGATATAAGTTTCCCCGGAGATGTTGGTAACATGCACTTATCGGGCGGTCGTTGTCTACTCTCGGTTGCAATTATTTTGCATTTTTCGGGGGTTTTTGGCCCGAACCGGCCAAAAACGATACAATTAACCCGCCAGCCGCCCGTTGGGCCGGCCGGCGGGCTGGGTTTATCTCCTAAATATACATCGAGCTTAGGTCTTGATTTGCCAGCGTTGGGAGGCTTCCGCCACCCTTCGGCCGAGGAGTTCCCCGGTCAATTTGTCGGCCGCATTAGGGGCCACATCCGGCGATTCATTTCCGGCCTGGGCCATGACACCGCTGTAGCTGCTCAAGCGGTTGATGCCTTGTGTGTTCATCGGGTTCTCTGGCATGCCGACCCAGATCATTCCGTGCTGCATGGCCAGGG
>CAIZWI010000341.1 GCA_903936645.1 uncultured Verrucomicrobia subdivision 3 bacterium | reverse complement strand
CCTGTTTAGAATACAGCCAAAGGTGGATTTTGTCAAATGCAGCCAACTGCCGCCACCACTTCCCCAAGGTGGTGACCACACTGCCGAAGCGGACAGCCCCCTGGGAAACCTTTAAGACAGAAGCTTGCAAACCAACCCGCCCAAGCTTTGCGCCAAATCACATAGTGGCAGCCAGCACCATAAAACGGAAACGCTGCCGGGGCCTGCCGAGTTTGTCAGAGCGGCAAATTCAAAGAAACCGGATATTTCCAACGGCGCGACGGCGAGCCGGCCCATTTCCAAATGGTTAGCCCGATTAAAGGGGTACCCCCAGCCATGAAAATGTTCCAAAACGCCGAACCGATGGCGAAGTTTGTTGCCGAGTTTGAGTTTTCGCTTTGCCATCATGTGAGCTGCCACCGAGCTTGACGGAAGGGCTAAGGACCCTTAATTTGAGGTGCATCGGGGAGCCATCCGGCGTGACGGTCACGCAAATGGCTGAGAGGGTGGACGCGGGAGCGCCACCGACCCGCAAACCTGATCCAGGTAATGCTGGCGTAGGGAACTACTGGCATGGTGCCGCTTTTCCCTCCCGGCTGGATCCATATTTTATCATGATCGCCACCAAAGAAGCCTTCGAACCGCATAGTCGCGAGCAATTGCCGAACAGCCGCAAGGTCTATGTTCCCGGCCTGCTGCACCCGGAAATCCGCGTGCCCATGCGTGAAATTGCCGTCTCTCCCACCAAGTCTTATACTGGCGCGGTGCAGGAGAATGCGCCGGTGCGCGTTTATGACTGCTCCGGTCCGTGGGGTGACCCGGCCTTTACCGGCACCTCGGAGGAAGGCCTGCCGCCCTTGCGGCGGGATTGGATTGTAAAACGCGGGGACGTGGCCGAGCATGAAGGCCGCGAAGTAATGCCCCAAGATAATGGCTACCTTTCCGGCAAGCACGCCGAGTTTGCCAGCCAGGCCGAGCGGAATCGCCTGGTGGAATTTCCCGGTCTCAAAGGCCAGCGTCGCCGTCCTTTGCGGGCAAATCAAGGCCACCCGGTCACCCAGCTCTGGTATGCCCGGCAGGGCATTATCACCCCCGAGATGGAGTACATCGCCATCCGCGAAAACCTGGGCCAGGCCCGGATAGCGGACATGGCGAAGGACAACAACCGCAACCAACTGGACAAGCAGCACGCTGGCTCCAGCCAATTGCCCAACAGCCCTTATACCCCCTCCATTTTCGGCCGTTTCCCACAACGCATTCCCGCGCAGATCACCGCGGAATTTGTCCGCTCGGAAGTCGCCGCCGGCCGGGCCATCATTCCCGCCAACGTCAACCATCCGGAGCTCGAACCGATGATCATCGGCCGCAATTTTCTGGTCAAGATCAACGCCAACATCGGCAACAGCGCCGTGGCCTCGAGCATCGAGGAGGAAGTGGAAAAAATGCGCTGGTCCACCAAGTGGGGCGCGGACACCGTCATGGATTTGTCCACCGGCAAAAACATCCACGCCACCCGCGAATGGATTCTGCGCAACTCGCCCGTGCCCATTGGCACCGTGCCGATTTATCAAGCTTTGGAAAAAGTCGGTGGCCGGGCCGAGGACCTCACCTGGGAAATTTACCGCGACACGCTGATCGAACAGGCCGAACAAGGCGTCGATTACTTCACGGTGCACGCCGGCGTGTTGCTGCGGTTCATTCCGCTCACCGCCAATCGCATGACGGGTATTGTCTCCCGTGGTGGCAGCATCATGGCCAAGTGGTGCCTCGCCCATCATCAGGAGAGCTTCCTCTACACGCATTGGGACGATATTTGCGACATCATGGCCGCGTATGATGTGAGCTTCAGCATCGGCGATGGGCTGCGTCCCGGCTCCATTGCCGACGCCAATGACGAGGCGCAATTTGGCGAACTCGAAGTGCAGGGCGAACTCACCAAACGCGCCTGGGCCAGGGGCGTGCAGGTCATGAATGAAGGCCCCGGCCACGTGCCCTTGCATATGATCGAGGAGAACATGGCCAGGCAGCTCGAATGGTGCCACGAAGCGCCCTTCTACACCCTTGGACCGCTCACCACGGACATCGCCCCCGGTTATGACCACATCACCAGCGGCATCGGAGCCGCCATGATCGGATGGTATGGATGTGCCATGCTGTGTTACGTCACGCCCAAGGAACATCTGGGTTTGCCGGACAAGAAAGACGTCAAAGACGGTGTGATCGCTTATAAAATTGCCGCCCATGCCGCCGACTTGGCCAAGGGCCATCCCGGCGCGCAATACCGCGACAACGCCCTGAGCAAAGCCCGCTTTGAATTCCGCTGGGAAGATCAGTTCAATCTCAGCCTGGACCCGGTAACTGCCCGCGAATACCACGATGAAACCCTGCCGCAGGACGGCGCCAAGACGGCGCATTTCTGTTCCATGTGCGGACCGCATTTCTGCTCGATGAAGATCACCGAGGACGTCCGCAAATACGCCGCTGAGCAAGGCATCGCCGCCGAGGAAGCCCTAAAACAAGGTCTGGCGGACAAGTCGAAGGAATTCATTGAAAAGGGCGCGGAGGTTTACGCCAAGGCGTGAAGGCATAAAAATGCCTTTCGCCCGACCAACAATTTATGTGATTGCGGGGTGCAACGGGTCCTAAAAGACCAACTTTGCTGGTGAATTTTTGCGGAAGGAAGATGTGTTGTGATCATCATAAAATTAGCAATCTAACTTTGGCATGCTCCCAGCGAAGTCCCCAATAATGGTCATGCCAGACGACTGGAATCAGGCGGTGACCGGTGAATACACCGGGGGCGAGGCGCGGTTTGATTTTCCTGTCCGGCCATTGGGGTGGGCCAGGCTCATGGGGGTGTTCCTGATTGCCTTCAGCGTGGCGTTTGATTGGGTGCCGGCCCACCTGTTCTGGCAGAATTTCGCGCGGTCAGCCGCGGGTCCGTCGGGCGGCATCGACTTGTTATTCAACCTCATTTTCCCCGCTTCCTTTTTGTTGGCCGGACTGTTTCCCATGGTCGTTGGCCTCCTCATTTTGTTTGGCCGGTGCCGGGTGGAATGGCGCGGGGGTCAATTACGGTCCGCAGAACGACTCGGCCCCTTCTTCTGGACGCGGCGTTTGCCGAAAAAGCCCATTGCCCGCTTCCTCGCGGCCGCCAGCCTGGCCCAGCATCGAGATACCAGCCTCACCCCCAAAACTATCACCCGTTTCGCCGCCTTGGTGGTGATGTACACCGATGGCTCCAAGCAATGGCTGGTGCTGGGTTATCCCCAGGCCTGGATATTGGGCGTGGCCCAAAAGTTGCAGGGTTATGTCGGCGGGGTGGCCGGTTCCAGCACGCCGGTGCCAGTGCACATCGTGGCGGACATGGCTGCCACCATCAGTGATGTGGACGTGTTGAATCCGCCGCTCAACAGCCGCGCCCAGGTCACCGGCTCAGGGAACAGCCTGCGTATATTTCTCCCGCCTCCGGGATTTTGGCGTGGTGCGAAAGGCCTGGTTTGGTTTGCCCTGGCTTGGTGCGCGTTCGTATCCTTACTGACCATTGCGTCGGTGCATTCCCTGCTGACGCAGGACAGCCAAGGCTTGTCCCCCCTGCCCTTGCTGTTGATGTTCTGGCCCATTGGCCTGATCTTGCTGGCGGTCGTCATCCAACTGGGCCGGCGGAAAGTGGAACTCGTGGTGGAAAGCCACCAGCTATGCGTGACCATCAAGGGACCTTTCCGCACCACCCAAAAGCGCTGGGCCCAGCCCGAAGTAGCCGCCATCCGGGTAGACCGGAGCAATGTGGAGGTTAACCACCGGATCCTGCCCGAATTGCAGATCCATCCGCGCGGGGGTAAAAAGTGGGGCCTCCTGGCCGGTCACGATGAACCGGAACTGCTCTGGCTGGCCACCCGGCTGCGCCAGGCCCTGCAAGTGCCCGCGCGCACCGGGTAGCGGATGGCTTTTGCCGCCGCCACATCCTTGACTTCCCCGGCTGGCGAGTCGAACATACTTCGGCTTTCGTAATATGATGTTGCGGTGGTTTGTCTCCTCAAAATATCGGCAGGGGTTTGCAGCACGCAAACAGCATGCCCTGTTATTGGCCGCCCGGCGGGATGCCATGCCTCCCGAGGGCGTGGCCGCCATGCTTGCCGCGCTCGCTGAACTCGACGGCGCGCTGGCCGACGGCCATTCCGGACGCATCCTCATAAAAGTGGAGGAACTGCAATTTGCCGCCGCCCAATGGATTCCTCCCTACCCCCGGCATATTTGGCGGGGCACGGTGGAGATTATTGTGGTGGCCCTGGTGCTCGCCCTCGGCATTCGCACCTTTTTTGTGCAGCCTTTTAAAATCCCCACCGGTTCCATGCAACCGACGTTGTACGGGGTGAATTATTTAAATTTGCTGAATCAAAAGGAAGTGGCCGTGCCGACCGGCTGGTCGCGCGCCCTGGCCTGGATTCAAGGGGTGGCCTATGTGCGGGTGGTTGCCCAGGCGAATGGCGCGGTGGACCGGGTGGGGCCGGTGCGGCGAATTTTATCGCTGAATATCAAGCAATCCTTTTGGCTTGGCGGTGTGGAACATGAAGTCTGGTTTCCGCCGGACTTGGGTGACGCCCGGCAGGGCATCGCCCCCTTGATCTGGCATCCGGGCCGGCTGGTACGCACCACCTATCGCCAAGGCGAGGAAGTCATCAATTTCCGGCGGCGGAGCGGCGATTATTTGCTGGCGGACCGGTTAACTTATAATTTTCGGCGGCCCGCCCGCGGCGAAATCATCGTTTTCAAAACCTCCGGGATTTCGGACGAGGCACGGGAGCACTATAATATTACGCCAGACGAATTTTATATCAAACGGCTGGTGGGCCTGCCCGGGGAACGCATTCAAATTGGCGATGACCGCCATTTAATCGTGAATGGCCAACGTCTGGATGCCACGACGCCGCACTTCCGGATGGTTTATGGTTTTGACCCCGGTCCGGATCCGCTCTTTCAGCCCTACTTGGGACATCTGAACGGCGCCGTGGCCCGCAAATTTCACCTAAACCCTGGCTTTGCCCCATTATTTCCCGATGCCCAAACCACGTATACCAACCCACCCGACTCCTGCCTGGTGATGGGGGACAACACGGTGGACAGCCTGGACTCCCGCTATTGGGGCGCCTTTTCCGAGGATGCGGTATTGGGCAAATGCTGGTTCGTCTTTTGGCCCGTGACCGCCCGCTTTGGCTGGTGGCACGATTAAACCCTGCCGGGTGAAACCATTCAGTCCGGACCAGACCGCCTCAATGGCGCTGCCAGCCGTGCTTCTGGTCGTGACAGTCCGGGGTTCCTCTAATATGTTATCCCCATGCAGCAAACGACGTTGACGCTTGGACATTCGCCGGACCCCGATGACGCCTTCATGTTCTATGGACTGGCCAAGGAATTAATTCCTTCCGGGGGCTACCATTTTGAGCATATTTTGCAAGATATTCAAACGCTCAATGAGCGGGCGACCCGCGGGGAATTGGATATTTCCGCCGTAAGTATTCATGCCTATGCCTATGTGAGCGACAAATACGCCCTGCTGCCCAGCGGAGCCAGCATGGGCGATGGTTACGGTCCCATGCTGGTTGCCAAACAGCGCTTCACCCAAACCGAGATGGCCACCAAAAAAATTGCGGTGCCGGGCACCATGACCAGCGCCTTCCTCGCCCTGCAACTCTGGCTCGGTAAAAGTGCGAAAGAATTGAATTATGTGGTGGTGCCCTTCGACCAGATCTTTGCCGCGGTGCGGAACAATCTCGCCGACGTGGGCCTGATCATCCACGAGGGCCAGTTGACCTACCAGAATGAAGGCTTGGTCGTCTGTGAGGATCTCGGCGTGTGGTGGGGCCGCGAAAACGATCGCCTGCCCCTGCCCCTGGGGGGCAATGTCATCCACAAACGGTTTGCTCCGGCCACCCGCAAGCAAATTTCCGATACCCTCACGGCCAGCATCCAGTACAGTCTGGACCACCGGCCCGAAGCCGTGCAGCACGCCCTGCAATACGCCCGGGACATGGGGCGCGATCTGGCGGACAAGTTTGTCGGCATGTATGTGAACCATTGGACCCTTGACTACGGCGAACGCGGTCGCGAATCCATCCGCCGCTTCTTGGGTCAGGGCTTCGAACGCGGCTTGCTGCCCCACCGTCAGGAACTTGAATTTGTCGTTTAATCCTGCTGTTCAAGGGGCAACCAGGGCCATTGCGTCGTGGTTGCCTGCTTAACCCAATCCACCGTTCCCAACCACTGCTGCCAGGTTTGCACCTGCGTTCATTATTTACCGGCCAAGTGACAGAGGATGGGGGTCAGGGGAATGACAAGGGATGGGGGTCAATCAATCCGATGGAGATCGTCTATCACACTGCGGATCAAGTAGCTTGGAAGGATGAAAAAGTCCTGAACAAAAACGGCGTTTGATGGT
>CAIZWI010000340.1 GCA_903936645.1 uncultured Verrucomicrobia subdivision 3 bacterium | reverse complement strand
GGCCCCGGCCATTTCCAGTCGACAAACCACCGGGTTCCCCCTTACAAAGGGCCATGCACAAATCTTTCTTGCCGCTCCTGCTCGCGCTCGGCTCTGGACTTTTCCTGGCTGGTTGTTGCATCCCCGGTGTCAACCATGCCCCGCCCGGCATCGCCAGCTTTCAAAATCTGCCCGCCGCCGCCGACCCGCGCGCGGTGGGGGAGAAAATCGCGGCCAACTTCCTCCTGCGCAACCACGCCACCAACAAAACCTCCGGCTTCATCATCTACCCTGAGGTGTGCACGGCCTACGGTGCCCTGCGCTTCGCCCACGAGATTGGCGACCCCGCCCTGCAGGAACGCCTCGTGCGGCGCTATGACGATATATTTCCCACCGCCGGCAATGCGTATATTCCCCGGGCGAACCATGTGGACTCGCACGTCTTCGGCGTCGTGCCGCTCGAAATCTATTTACTGCAAGGTGGCCAGCCCTACTTGGAACTGGGCCAAAGCCTCGCCGATCAGCAATGGCAAAATCCCCAGCCCGATGGCCTGTCCCGGGAAACCCGTTACTGGATTGACGACATGTTCATGATCACCGCCCTCCAGTTGCAAGCCTACCGGGCCACCCACGACCCCAAATACCGCGACCGCGCCGCGCTCGAAATGTCCGCCTACCTGGACAAATTGCAAAAGCCCAACGGCCTCTTTTTTCATGGCCCCGAGATTCCTTTCTACTGGGGCCGGGGCAATGGCTGGTTCGCCGTCGGCATGGCGGAAATGCTCAGCGACCTCCCGCCCACCCATCCCCAATACGCCCGCATCCTTGCCGGATATAAGTTGATGATGGCCAGCCTCAAAACGTACCAGTCCCCCAGCGGCCTCTGGCGCCAGTTGATTGATGACGACCAGTCCTGGGTGGAAACCTCCAGCACCGGTATGTTCACCTTTGCCCTCATACAAGGGGTCAAACACGGCTGGCTCGATGCCGCCGAATACGGCGATTCCGCCCGCCGCGGCTGGCTCGGCCTTTGCAGTTACATCAATGACGATGGCAACCTTCGCGAAATCTGCATCGGCACCAACCAGAGCAAGGACAAGCAATTTTACCTCGACCGGCCCCGTTCCGTCGGCGACCTCCACGGCCAGGCCCCCGTCCTCTGGTGCGCCTGGGCTATTTTGGCCAAATAATCATGAACCAGGCCATTGAGCTGCACGATGCCTGTCTGGTTTCCATAACGAATCATGGTGATGCGCTTGCCTTGTGGTTTGCCCCGGTTTACCTGCACCGCTCGTCGGGTCGTCCGGGAATGGATCCTGGCACCGGCTGGACGCAATCGGCCAAACTCACCATCTTGGGTGCTTCCACCCTTGCACCAGTCACTCTGCCCGCCGAGGTTTCCTGCGGTTGGCTGCGCATCGGCGAAGTGGTTTATCATAATGTGATCCCCGCAGAAGGCACTTTCGACGCCGATATTGAGTTTTCTGCCGTCCTATTTGCCAAAGATTTTACTTGGCGCCATGAGATCACAATTCGCGGCATTCAACTCACCATTACCCTTGAGGGGGAGCCAGCTTATGTTGAAGAGTTCCTACCCAAGCTAGGTCCAGCCACCCAAGCCGGCCTTCTTTGATTATCGGAATTTAGCGCTTCATTGGAGCTTGGAGCTTGGAGCTCGGAGCTTCCCCAGGTCGCTTGCCTCTTGAAATTCCCCACTCGTGCCCCTACCTTGAGACCGTGGCCAAACTACCACTCATTTTGGTGACGCCCAGTGTCGAGAAAAAGGGCGTCGAGTTCAGCGACTGTTCCTTGAGCGTCTCGTTCAAATACGAGCAGGCCATTCTGCGCGCCGGCGGCATTCCCGTGGTTGCCCCCATCTCCACCGATCGCAAAACCCTTGCCGAGGTCCTGCGCCGCGTGGATGGCGTGCTCCTCACGGGCGGCGATGACATCAATCCCGATCTCTACGAGCCCAAGGTAACCCCCGAGCTCCGCAAAACCGTGGAAGAGACGCCCGATGGCGGTGGCCGCGACTTGCGTGAACTCGTCTTGATCGATGAAATCTTTCGCCAGCGCAAACCGGTGCTCGCCATTTGCCGCGGTCATCAATTGCTGAACATTGCCCTCGGCGGCAAGCTCGTGGTGGATATTGGACTCCAAGTCCCCGGTGCCCTGAATCATCGGCGCATGGATCTGGCCTGCGAGTTCGTCCATGAAATCCCCGTGGCCAAAGGCTCCCTCCTTTCCAAGCTGACGCGGGGCCGGGCGCTCGGCATGAACAGCACCCACCACCAGGCCGTCCTCGAACCCGCCGATCCCCTCATGGCGGTCGCCCGCACCAGCGATGGCATCGTCGAGGCCATGGAATTCAAGCCCGAAGCGGCTGGTCTGCTGCCGTTTCTCCTCGCTGTCCAATTTCACCCCGAACGGCTGGCCGACCGCCACGCCGACCACCGCGCTATTTTTAAAGCATTCGTCAAAGCCTGCCAGTCCTGAGCGATCCGCCAGGTCACACTGACCTGCCGGCTCCCCTTCAGGCCGGGTCCTCCGCCGAGCGATTTTGCTGCATGCGCTTGGCTTTCAAAATCTCGTCCGTCAATTCCATCGGGGCCGCCATGAACAAACTGGTATTTAATTTGTAAAACAGCACCCGCAATTCTTTCAATTGAATGTGCAGCGAGGTGCCACTCAAGGTCTGCATGTCCGGCCGGGTGCAATCCACCAAGTGATTGATGTCAGTCTCAATCTCCTGCAGGTAGTTGGCGATTTTTTCGTTAAACATATATTCAATCTTTTGGCTGCTCTTATTATAAAGGGTTTTGCATGGATTGTCTAGAAATCGTGTAATTTCTGATGCTTTGCCCGAAGGCGATTTTCTTTGGCTCCTCCACGCCCTGGTATTGTTCGTCAATTCCTTTAAAACCATCTGGTTTCCATATGCTTTAATCCTTGATCAGTATTTTAACTTGCACCTTTTCCTTCTATGTGTAATATTTGTGTAGAAAGATGTCTGAAGCCTGTCATCCGATCAATGTTGTGGCCCATCGCACGGGGTTAACTCCCTATGTGATCCGCATTTGGGAGCAGCGTTATGGCGCGGTGAAACCAGACCGCACCGGCACCAATCGGCGGCTCTACTCGGAGCAAGAGGTGGAGCGGCTCGCCTTGTTGCGCGCCGTCACCCAGGCCGGACACAAAATTGGCATCATTGCGCACTGGCCAACGGAAAAACTCCGGGAGCAGGCCCTGGTTGCGACCGCTCCTGCCCGCTCCGCCCGCCGTACCCTGGCCGCCGACCTCAACGCCGGTGAAGCCCTCATCGCTGAATGTGTCGCCACCATGCAAGCGCTCGATGCCACCGCGCTACAGGCCACCCTCCAGCGCGGGGCCATCGGCCTGGGCACCATGGGCCTCCTCCAGCAAGTGGTGGCCCCGCTCACCCAGCGCATCGGGGAACTCTGGATCGCCGGCCGCATCACCATCGCCCACGAGCACCTGGCCACGGCCGTGCTGCGCGCTTTTTTATTGAATGCCGCCCGGCCTTTTGCCGAAAACCAGCGCGCCCCCCGGCTGCTGGTGGCCACCCCGGCCGGCCAGCTCCATGAACTCGGCGCGTTGCTGGTCGGGGCCGCCGCCACCCAGCTCGGCTGGCAGATTGTGTACCTGGGCGCGAGCCTCCCCGCGGCGGAAATTGCCGGCGCCGCGCGGCAAACCCAGGCGCGGGCCGTCGCCTTGAGCCTGGTCTACCCCGAGGATGATGCCCAACTCCCCGGCGAATTAAAATCCCTCCGGGAAATGCTGCCGGCGGACGTCGCCGTGGTGGCGGGCGGACGGGCCGTCCCCGCCTATCGCGAAGCCCTCGCGGGCATCGGTGCCCGGCCCGTCCACGACCTGGCCGAACTCGCCACCGAACTCGCCGCGCTGCGCCAGCCCGCCCCGGCCCTGCGCCCGGTCCGCCCGGGGACCCCCACTTTATGAACCCAGACAATCCTCCCGTAGTCTTAATTATTGGCGGTGGGAGCGGCATCGGCGCCGCTCTGGCCCACCAACTTGCCGCGCGCGGCCACCGCCTGGTCCTCGCCGGGCGCTCGGTCGAACGGCTGGCCGACGTCGCCAGCACCACCGGTGCCGAAGCCTTCCCGCTCGACGCCCGCGACAGTGCCGCCGTGGACGCCCTCCTGCAATCCGTCCATGCCAGTCATGGCCGCCTGGATGGGGTGGTCAATTGCACCGGCTCCATCCTCTTGAAACCCGCCCACCTGATCAGCGACCAGGAATTCGCCGAGACGATTGCCACCAATCTCACCACCGCCTTCAACCTTGTGCGTGCCGCCGCGCGTTTGATGATGAAGCAGGCCGGCGGCGGGAGCATCGTGCTCTGTTCGTCCGTCGCCGCGCGGCGCGGATTGGTGAATCACGAGGCGATCGCCGCCGCCAAGGCCGGCGTGGAAGGCCTCGCCCTCGCCGCCGCCGCCAGTTACGCCCGCTTTGGCGTGCGCGTGAACTGTGTCGCGCCCGGGCTGACCCGCACCGACCTCACCCGCACGCTCACCCAAAATGAAACCATCGCCAAAATGTCCGCCGCCCTGCATCCCCTCGGCCGCATCGGCGAACCCGCCGAAGTGGCCTCGGCCATCGCGTGGT
The DNA here is from genome assembly GCA_903936645.1 of uncultured Verrucomicrobia subdivision 3 bacterium. GTDB lineage: Bacteria > Verrucomicrobiota > Verrucomicrobiia > Limisphaerales > UBA11358 > UBA11358. Next base: position 837 of record CAIZWI010000340.1, on the reverse strand, counting down.
TCCTCGACCGGGGGCAGGGCTGGGTGACCGGCCAGGTCCTGGGCATTGATGGTGGCATGGGCCACGTGCAGGCGCGGTCCTAACTGCCATGCCCGCCCGCCCCAGTCAAAAACCGGTGCCGCCGCCGACTCCCCTGCGCCTCGGGCTCTGCTGCCAGTTTGCCGCCGCGCCGATTAAATTTCGCATTGCCACCGCCACCGCCCTGCAGCGCCTGTCCCGGCCGGAACAACTGGCCCGGTTCGCCGAATTGTGCGCGGGCAATGCCCGGGCCTTGCTCGCCGCCCTGAAATTTTGCGCCGCCCACGGCATTGGCTCCTTCCGCATTCTCTCTCCGATCCTGCCCGTGAAAACGCATCCCACCGTCGGGTATCGCGTGGCGGAATTGCCCGGTGGCGCGGCCATCGAGGCCCAGTTCCGCCGGTGCGGGGAATTTGCCCGCGCGCACGGGATTCGCACCGGGTTTCATCCGGACCAATTTGTGGTGCTCAATTCGCCCAACCCGGACATCGTCGCCCGCGCCGTCGCCGACCTGGAATCCCAGGCCGAACTCGCCGAGTGGACCCAGGCTGACACCGTCAACATCCACGGGGGCGGCGGCTATGGCGACAAGGTGGCGGCCTTGGACCGCTTCCGGCGCAACCTCGACTTGCTCTCGCCGCGCGCCCGCACCCGGCTCACCGTGGAGAACGACGACAAAACCTTCACCCCCGCTGATTTGCTCCCGCTGTGCCAGGCTGAAGGTATTCCTATAGTATACGATGCACACCATCATCGCTGTTTGCCGGATGGCCTCACCGTGGCCGAGGCCACCGCTGCCGCGCGCCTGACCTGGAATCG
>CAIZWI010000339.1 GCA_903936645.1 uncultured Verrucomicrobia subdivision 3 bacterium | reverse complement strand
GCCTGCGGCATGGTTGGGGGGCAATGTGGGTGAGTATTAAGGGTGGGGATGACGGTTTTTTCATCGTATGGCGGCAGGGAGCGGGCGGGGAGTTCCGCCGTCCCTTCAGGACGGGATGCATTGGGGTGGGGCGGGGTCCAGCCACTTCGTAGCTGGCTAATTTCCGGGGTGCCTACGGCACAGCCCGGCTAAATATCTTTCCCAATCCGCCGGCCTCCCCTAGCCTGCCTGCCTGCCGCGTGGCAAGGTTGCGTTGACTGAATATTATGCCCCTGACGACGAGCGAGCAATTAGCCGCCTTTAGCCACCATCTGGCGGCCCGGCGGGAGGCGATTCTGCAGGCCTGGCGCCAGGCGGCGCGCGCGGATCCCGAGCAAACCACTGGCCGGGCGCTGACCCTCGGGCAATTCCTTGATCACATTCCCCAGATTCTCGACGCTTTCGAGCTCAAGCTGCGCTCCCGCCCGGGGGGCGCGGCCGCACGGGCGGCCGAACTGGACAAACAGCAGGAGGAGGTCAAGCACGGGCTGCACCGCTGGCAGCAAGGCTACCGACTGCAGGAACTGTTGAGTGAATGCGGCAATCTACAGCTCTGCCTCTTCGAGGAACTGGTCCAGATTGCCGCGGCGCATCCCGAGCTGGAGCCCGCGACGTTGCAGGAGGCCTGCCGCGAGTTGCTCAAGCTGATTAACGAAACGACGGGCGCGAGTGCCGCTCAATATGAGCGCATGCAACAGGCGGAGGCCGCGAGCCGGCTGCGGGAGCTCACGGTGGCCCTCGCGAGTGTGAATGAAATCGAGCAACGCCGGGCCATCCAAATCCACCAGGCCGTCCATGATTTGAACAGTGACGTGCTTGGGGTCAGTCTGGCGGCCACGCGCATCGGGCAGGCGAATTTGGTGGAAACCGAACGGGCGGAATCATCGGCCTTTCTACAACGGGCCGTGGAGGGGCTTTCCACCATGCTGGGCGAACTGATGGTGCTGGCGCGCCTGGAGGCAGGCCAGGAAAGCCGGAAACTTGCCGAATTCGATGCCGCCGCGCTCCTCACCGAACTGGGTGAAGCCCATCAGGCCGTTGCCCAGGCGGCCAGCTTGTTTTTGGACTTGAAGGGGCCGGCCCCGCTCCCGATTGAAGGGGACGCGGAAAAGATCCGGCGGCTGGCCAAAAACCTGCTGGTGAATGCCCTGAAATATACGGAGTTAGGCGGCGTGACCGTGAGCTGGGGCGGGGAGCCGGAAAGCTGGTGGTTGATGGTGCAGGACACCGGTCCAGGCCTGGCCACAGGAGCGAAGTCCTCCCTGGTGGCCGGTCTGCAGGAAGCCACGGCGAGTGCGAAGGAGGCGGATGAAATGTCCGCCGCCCGCGAGGGGGAAACCTCCCGGGTGCTCAGCGCGCCCGAAGATGCGCCCGGCCCGGCCTGGCGCGGCCCGCAAGCGCCCGGTGAGGGGATCGGGCTATCCATCGTGAAACGCCTGTGTGAATTGCTGGATGCGAGTCTGGAAATCGCGAGTTCGGCGGAAACGGGCACCACCTTTCGGGTGGTACTGCCGCGCCGTTACCGTGGACCGCAGTCCGCCCGGGTTTGAGCGGGCCAACCAGGGGTCGTGCGTGGCCAGGCCGGCCTCGAGGTCCAAGGGCAAGGCAAGGGCCGCCAGGACAGGCTTCGCAGCCGAGCATGGATTGGCAGCCGGAGTAATATTTATGAGTGAGTCACTTGATCCAAGGCCTGGCCACTTCCGCAGCCGCCTGGGTTATATACTGGCGGTACTGGGGACGATCGCCGCCGGCCTGGCTTCGCGTCATTTCCCCGGCCTGCAACCGGCGTTTCTGGGCAAATATCCGGGCGATGCCTTGTGGGCGTTGATGGTGTTCTTTGCCTGGGGAGCCATCGTTCCGGCGGCAACGAGCGGGCGCGTGGCGGGGCTGGCGCTTGCCACGGCCGGGGCGGTTGAATTTTTGAAGTTATGGCAAACCCCGGCCTGGTCCAGCATCCGGCACAGCACGATCGGCCATTTGATTTTTGGCCACGCGTTTTCCTGGCAAAACCTGCTGGCCTATGCGGTGGGTGTGTTGCTTGGGCTGGTGGTGGAATTGCTGATCTGGCCGCGGGTGGCCGTTCCGGTTTCGCAGGCAGATTGACTGGCGGGCAATTCCGTTGTCCCTTCAGGACAGGATGCGTTGGGTTGGGCGGGCG
>CAIZWI010000338.1 GCA_903936645.1 uncultured Verrucomicrobia subdivision 3 bacterium | reverse complement strand
GGCTTCGGCGGCGGACAAGTTCTTGTAGTCGCGCAAGTCCAGCCACAGGCAGCGGAGCGCGAAGAGCAGCACCACGGCGGAGAGCCGCACCCAGCGGGAGCCCGCGCCCACTTCGAGCAAGTAAATGATCCGCTGAATGATTTCGCTTAACGGCATAGTTTATAAATCTTCCAAATGATACGCGTGCAATTTGCGGTGAAAGGTGCGCCGGCTCATCCCGATTTTACGGGCGGCCAGCGTCCGGTTCCCGCCGGTTTCTTTTAACGCGCGCTCGATGACCTGCTGCTCGGCCTCGCGCAACGTGAGCGCGCTCGGGGCGGCCGCGGGGGCCACGACCGGCCGTTCCGCGCGCACCGAAGCGGGCAAATCGCGGGCGGCGATTTTCTCGCCCCGGCTGAGCACGACGGCATGTTCGATGGCAGTGCGCAGCTCCCGGACATTGCCGGGCCACGGGTATTGCAGCAGGAGCTGGCGGGCGTCGCTGGTGAATTCCTTCACCGGCTTGGCATTTTCCGCGGCAAATTCGCGCAAAAAGCTCTGGGCCAGCAACACTACATCACCCGCCCGTTCCCGCAAGGGGGGCAGATTAATTTCCACCACGCGCAGGCGGAAAAACAAATCCTCGCGGAATTTGCCGGCCTGGACCATTTCGGCCAAATTTTTGTTGGTGGCGGTGATTAACCGCACATCCGCCGTGAGCGTCTTGCCGGACCCGACACGCTCAAAGGTGCGTTCGCCCAGAAAACGCAGGAGTTTGACCTGGATGGTGGCGTCGATCTCGCCGATCTCATCCAGAAACAGGGTGCCGCCCTGGGCCTGCTCGAAGCGGCCGACCCGGCGCTCATGCGCGCCGGTGAAGGCGCCTTTTTCATGGCCGAACAATTCGCTCTCCAGCAGCGTGGCGGAGAGGGCGGCGCAATGCACGGCCACAAAGGGCAGCCGCGCGCGCGGACTCGCCTGGTGGATGGCCTTGGCAAACACTTCCTTGCCGGTGCCGCTTTCCCCGCCCAGCAGGATGGTGGCCCGGCTGGGGGCCACCTGCCGGACCACGTCGAAAATCTCCTGCATGGCCGGCGATTGCCCGATAATATGCTCCATGCCGAACCGGTCGTCCAATTGCTTGTGCAGGGCGACATTTTCGGACTCGAGATTTTGGGCGCGCAGGGCCCGGGCAATGCGCATTTCGAGCTCATCGATTTGCAGCCGGCCCTTGGCGATATAATCATCCGCGCCGCGTTTCATGGCTTCCACGGCCACGTCCTCGGACCCATAGGCGGTCATCAAAATGCACACGGGCGGACGCGACAGGGATTTGGCGCGGGCGATCAATTTCATGCCGTCCTCATTGGGCAGGCGGAAATCGGTGAGCATGACTTGAAAGGGCTCGCTCTCCAGGAGCTGGAGGGCGGAGGCGGCGTCATCGGCCAGATAGACGTCGTAACGTTCCTCGAGCGCCGCGCGCAAGCCTTCGCGCGTGGGCTTTTCATCATCGACAATGAGCAATGTGGGTTTGACGTTCACAGGATTAGTGGGCGGGGCCCAGGTTTTTTTCCTCCAGCAGGCGGGGCCGCCGTTCGTGCAGGGGCAGCCAGACGCGAAAGGTGGTGCCGCGGCCGACATGACTGTCCAGCTCGATGCGACCGGCGTGCGCGCGCACGATGCGCTGCACAATCATGAGGCCGAGCCCCGACCCTTTTTTCTTGGTCGTGTAAAACGGCTCGAAAATCCGGCTCATTTGCTCCTCGGGAATGCCGCCGCCGGTGTCGGTGACACTGACCCAGACACTGTCGGGGGTCTCGCCGGTTTGCAAGGTGAGGGTGCCGCCGCGGGTCATGGCCTGCATGGCGTTCTTCACGAGATTGACCAGCACTTGCTGCAACTGCGTGCTGTCCACGGGGGTGGCGGTGAGACCGCGCAATAATTTGGTTTTGACGGCGAGGCCACGGTTGTCCAGCTCCGGGCGCAGGAGTTCCAGGGTTTTTTCCACCACGCCGTTCAGGGAGGCGAGTTTTAACTGGACCGGGGCGGGCCGGATGGCCTGCAAAAATTGGGTGATAATGTAGTCCAGCCGGTGAATTTCCCCCTTGGCCACGCCGAGGTATTTTTCCAGTTTGCCGGCGATTTCCGTGGTGTCCGGTCCCGCCACCGGGGGGGTCGCGCGGCCGCGCAGCTTGGGGGCGAGGGGTTCGGCGGGCTGGCGCAATTTCTTGACCTCGCGCTCCATCAATTGCAAATGAATGTGGAGGGCATTCAGGGGATTGCCAATCTCATGGGCCACGCTGGCGGCGAGGAGGGTGAGGGCCTGCACGCGTTCGCTCTCGATGGCCTCGAAGGTTTGCTGCCGGGCCTCGGTGGCATCGTGCAAAATGAGGGCCACACCGGAACTGCCGGATTCCTCGCCGTCCAAGGGCGCGGCGTAGAGGCGCAAGAAGCGGGGGCGCGGATAGTGCACCTCAAATTCATGGCGCACCACGCGCCGCCCGCCGGCGTGGTCCGCCCGCAGTAATTGTTTCCATTCCACCTCGGGGAGGCATTGAGAAATGTGGCGGCCCTCTTCATTGGGCTGCACGCCGATCAAGCGGGTCACGGCCTGGTTGAAATAAATCACGGTCCCTTCCTCATCCATCACCAGCACCCCGTCCTCAATGGCATTGAACAGCGTCTCCAGAAAGGCGCGTTCGCGGGCGATGCGCTGCACCACGGTTTGCAAGCCTTCGGTGTCCAGGCGGCCGAGCCGGCCCAGGACTTTGTCGAGAAAACTGGACTTGGGCAAAGCCATTAGTTAGCCTCCTTCCCCGCCCCCGAACGCCCGCAAAAAACCTGAACATGCATAGTGCCAATATGGCACACAACCAGAAATCGTCAAGGGGGAGATTGCTAAAATTTGGCACACTCACGAGCCGGGTGGGAACCGTGGTTGGAAAGGGCGTGACGGGGCCGGGCGGAAGTGAGGTGGTTCACATATTTCAAATGTCCGTGCTGACATCCACCAGTGAATTTGCGGGCCAACGCGCGGGGGCTGGCTTAGATTGTGGCCGTTCTCCATCGTCATGATTTTGATATCACACACGCGCTGGCCGGGGTGGCGGTTCCTGGTGCTGGCCGCCGGGCTGCTGGCCGGCGGGTTGGCCGGGGCCGTGCCGGCGCTGCCCGTCATCAACACCAACAATGTCATCAGCATCCTGAAATATGGGGCGGTGGGGGATGGGGTGACGACCAATACGACGGCGATTCAGAGTGCGATTAACGCGGCGGCGGCCGGCCCCACGACCAATGCCGCGGCGGGCGGGACGGTGGAAATTCCGCCGGGGACGTTTTTAAGCGGGCCGCTCACTCTGGCGAGTGCGGTGAACTTGCAGGTGGATGCCGGGGCCATCTTGCGGATGCTGCCGCTGAGCCAGTATCCCGGGGGCACGGTGAGCGCGGCCAATTTCCTCTCGGCCACCAGCCTGCACGACGTGGAAATCAGCGGGGCGGGGGCGATCGACGGCCAAGGCCAGCCGTGGTGGCCTTATGCCAATACCAACGGGGCGGTGCGGCCGATCATGATCCGGGCCGTCAGTTGCAACCGCCTGCTCATCCAAAATGTCACGCTGTCCAATTCTCCGATGTTTCACATCTCCTTGAGTGGCAGTGCGGGGAACAGCACCGTGCAGGGGGTGACGATTGTTGCCCCGGATTCCAGCGCGAATCCCCCCTCGCACAACACCGATGCCTGCGACGTGGCGGGGACAAATATTCTCGTGCAAAACTGCAATATCAGCGTGGGGGATGATGATTTTGCCTGTGGCGGCGGCACGTCCGGCGTGCTGATCACCAACAACACCTATGGGAACGGCCATGGGGTTTCCATCGGGAGTTACACGGATAGTGGCGGGGTTTCGAATATCACGGTGATCAACTGCACCTTCAACCACACGCAAAACGGGGTGCGGATCAAGTCCGATGACGGTCGCGGCGGGGTGGTTCAAAATATTGCGTATTACAACCTCAGCATGACCAATGTGAATTTTCCGATTCAATTATATGCGTATTATACGAACACCGGCACGCCCTCCAGCATCACGCCGGCGACGGCCGCCGGTGAAAACGTCCTGGCGCCCAATGTGACGCCCGTTTACCGCAACATCACCTATAGCAACATCACCGCGACCTCGGCCAGCGGCTATCCGGTGGGGATTATTTGGGCCCGCACGGAAATGCCGGCCACGAACATTGTCTTTAAACAAATCAATCTCACGGGCGATCGCAATTTCTGCGTGTATAATGTGAGCGGCGCGCAATTTATTGATGCGAAGATCTCCGTTTCCGCCAGCTATGCCACTTACACTTTGTTTAATGCGCAGATGACGGTGAGCAACAGCCTGCCGGCCGCCAGCGCGGTAACGGTGGATGGGCTGACCACCAATGGGTATGCGAACAGCCTGGCCTTTTACAATGCCACGGCCGCGCTGAAAAACACCAACGTGCTGGATCGTGGGCCGCTGAGTCTGGGGGCCGGCACGGTGACGCTGGGCAGCAGTTGGAATGCGGGCCCCAACACGGTGGTGAATTACACGCTGGGCAGCACGGCCACGCGGCTGGCGGTGACGGGCAGTCTCCAACTGGGCGGCACCAACAACGTTGCGGCGGGCCCGGGTTTCACCAATGGCACCTACTCGCTCATGACGTATACTGGCAGTTGGGGAGGCACCCTGCCGGTGCTGGGCGCCACCCCGGCGGGCTTCACCTGCCAGATTGCCACCAACACGCCCGGCCAGGTGAACCTGCTGGTCGGACCGCCGCCGCCGGGCGTGCCCGCCGGTCTGACCGCCACCGCGACCAATCTGGCCATCAACCTGAAATGGCCGGCCGCCGCGCAGGCCGCGAGTTACCGGGTGAAACGCTCCGCCGCCAATGGGGGGCCTTATACCTGGCTGGCCAGTGTGAACACGACCAATTACTCGGACCAGGGCCTGAGCCCCGGCACGGCTTGGTACTACGTGGTGGCGGCCACCAATGCGACGGCGGAAAGTGCGAATTCCCCGGCGGTCAGCGCCACACCCCTGCCCTCCGGCGTGGCCACGAACCTTAACCTAACTCCGGTGGGCAATGCGCTGCAACTTGCCTGGCCGCCGGATCACCTGGGCTGGCGGTTGCAAATACAAACGAACCCCCTTAATGCCGGCCTCGGCACCAACTGGACGAGTGTGCCGGGTTCCACGAATGTTAATCAAACCAGCGTCCCCATGAATCCCACCAATGGGGCGGTGTTTTTGCGACTGGTTTATCCTTAGGCGTCGGCCCGCAGCACATGGCGCACCAGCGCGTGGTAAACATCGGTGGATTCCAGGCGGTTGACGCGGAGGAGTTGCGGCTGGTTGGTCAGGAAGACGGGCCAGTCGAGCGGGTCGGCCGGGCGGCGGCCGTGGGAGCCTTTGACCAGGGAGGCATCGAGGGGAATCACGTCCATGAGCATGCGGAAGCCGAGCCGTTTCTGGAGGAGGCGCCAGGCGATTTGCAATTTGGGGAGCCGCAACGCGGGGTCGAGAAAGAGTTCCGCGGGGTCGTAACCGGGTTTGCGGTGGATGTCCACGGTGCGGGCGAAATCCGGCGCCCGGGCATCGTCCTGCCAGTAATAATAACTGAACCAGGCGTCTGCGGCGGCAATGGCGATCAACTGGCCGGTGCGGGGATGATCGAGACCGGCGGCGGTGATTTCGGCGGCGCCCAGGACCTGGTCCACGCCGGCGGTGGCACTGAGCAGCGTGCGCACCTCGGCGAGCAGGGAGCGGTCATTCAGATAAATATGCGCGACCTGGTGATCTGCCACGGCGAACACCCGGCTGGCCCCGGCATCGAGGGTCTCCCGGCCGAGTTCATCCTTGAGGGCCAGCCAGCCTTTTTCCCGAAACAGCCGGTTTAAGGGGATGGCGTGCTGGACATTGGTGATGCCGTATTCGGAGAGCAGGACCACCCGGCAGGCTTGCTTTTCAAAATACTGGATCAGGCCGCCGACAATGGCATCGATGGCCCGGAGGTCGGGCAGGATGGCGGGATTCAGGGCCGGGCGGCCGGGCTGGCGGGAGGGGATAAAGGGTCCGTGGCGTTGCAGGTTGTAATCGAGGTGCGGCAGATAAACGAGATTCAGCGTGGGGTGATATTTTTCCTCGATCCAACGGGCGGCCGCGGCGATCCAGCGGGAGGTGACGTCCGGACCGCCCAAGGGTGACGGGACGCCGGCGGAGGGACCCCAGAAGCCGAAGAAGGGGAATTCGCCGAGGTCGCGCTTGATGGCCGGGCGGAGGTCGTAGGGCCAGGTGTGGATGTCGAACACCTTCCGGCCATCGGCCGGATACAGCGGGCGCGGGGTGATGGAATAGTCCGCGCGGGAATACATGTTGTACCACCAAAACAACTGGGCGCAGGTGAAACCGGGCAGGCGGGCGCGGAGGTCGTCCCAGATTTTTTCCCCGGCCACCAGGTGGTTGGACTGCTTCCAGAACTGCACCTCGGCCAGTTCGTGGTGATACCAGCCATTGCCCACGATGCCGTGGGCGGAGGGCGGCGCGCCGGTGAGATAATTGGACTGGGCCGTGCAGGTGACGGCGGGAAAGGCCGGGGCCACGTGCGCGAAGGCGCCGCGCTGCCGGAAGGCGGCGATGGCGGGGGTGTGCTCCCCGATGAGGGCCTCGGTGAGGCCCACGGCATTAATGACGACCAGCCGGTTCATGATGGCGCGCCCGGTCCTGCAGTTCCGCGATGGCGGCGAGAACCAGTTCCGGATGCATTTCGTGGGTTTCAGCGCCCTGGCCAATGCCGCGCAGCAGAGTGATGGTCAGCTCCCCGCCGAGATGCTGGCGGAATTCCTCGAGCCCATCGAGAATCTGAGGATGGCGGGCGTCGTCATTCAGCAGTTCACTGGCAAACAACGTGAAGCCCAGCCGCTCCAGCAAGTTTAAAATGCGGGTGGCGGACCGTTCGTCGAGCCAGCCCAACCGCCGGGAATATACGACATCGAGGGCCAGGCCCACGGCCACGGCCGCGCCGTGGCTGAGCTGGAATTTGGAAAGCTGCTCGAGCTTGTGCGCCGCCCAATGACCGAAATCCAGCGGCCGGGCGGAGCCGGTCTCGAAGGGATCGCCCCCGGTGGCGATGTGGCGCAAGTGCAGTTCGGCACTGCGCCGGATCAAGCGCTGGACGGCGGCCGGGGCGAAGGCGCACAGTTCCTCGGCGCGGGCCTCCAATTCGTCAAAAAACGCCGCGTCGCGGATGCACGCCACCTTGACCGCCTCCACAAAGCCGGCGCGCTGGTCGCGGGGCCGCAAGGTGCGCAGCCAATGAAAATCGTTGATCACCGCATAGGGCGGGGCAAAGGTGCCGATGAAATTTTTCTGGCCAAAGGCATTCAGGCCATTCTTCACGCCCACGCCGGAATCCGCCTGGCTCAGGGTGGTGGTGGGCAGGCGCACATGCCGGAGGCCCCGGTGAGCCACGGCGGCGACGAAGCCCGCCACATCGAGCAGCGCCCCGCCGCCAATGGCCAGGAGATACGAATGCCGGTCCACCTGGTGCCGGTGGATGTGCGCGAGCAAATCATTGACGATGGTGTGGGAATTTTTGACCACCTCGCCCCCGGTCACCAAAATGGGGGCGCGACAGAGTTGCAGGGAGCCGGCGGAGGCCGCGAAATAGGCCGCCACCCGGTCCTCGAGGTTCGGCTGGGCCAGCGCCAGGCTGTCCTCGAGCACCACCAGCACGCGGCGGGGAGCGACATCCGCCAGGACGTCCCGCAACACGGGATTGCCGGGGGAGAAGACGTCCTCCGTAAAAAAGACGCGCAACGGCCAGGTTACTTGGATGGAGTGTGACAGCACAGGCACAGGGGTTAATCTGCAACCAGCGGGGGCATTTATCGAGTTTTTTCAGGCGGATTTGCGGCTTGCGGGTCGCTGGCGCGATGGCAGGCATGCTTGACGGGTGGTGGCCGCGCGCAGACAAATCACTTTCCGCCGGCATGCCCCCCGATTAAGGGGAGCAAATGACGGGGAGTTCGCCATTCGCCCCGGGAATTTTCCAGGCATTGACACATTGCTGGCCGGCTGGCGTGTTCAGCGGATGCCAGTCGGGGTCAGCCAGGGTGCGCACGAGGGTGTTGGGTGGGATGTCCTGACGGTTGATGCGCCCCTCCTCGGAGCGGCCCGCGAGCCGGGCTTGCCGGACTGATTCAAAGAGCTGTTTGATTTCGGGTGAATACTTTTCGAGGTAAGCAATGGCGAGATGCGATTTATCGGCTGGATTGCCATTCGTGCAGATCACGATGGCGCGCACCCCAGACTGGCCGGCACCCTGGATGCCGGGGATGGGCGGAATGGAGCCCTTGGGGGCAACAAACAACTGATGCTCGGCCAGGTCATAGAAATACGCGTCACCGGAGCCGCCCGGGCGGGCAGGATACAATTTAAAAAACAAAGCGGCCGCGACGGCGAGCAGAACAAGCGCGAGCAGCAATTGGTAGAGCGCGGTTTTTTTCATGGGGCGGCGGTGGAAGGCTTAATGCGGACTGGCTTTGGCTGACCACCAGCAACTGCTTTTATTACAGGGGATGGTGCCGGGGTCCAGCAAGGTGGCCCGGCCATCGGCAAAGGCATAATTGGATTTGCGGTTGTGCCGAAAGGCGCCGGGGTCGTTTTCGGCGGCGCGGTTGAAGCCGAGGCTGTTGGCCGAACCCTCCTCCTTCCAAATCCACCAGTGATCGTTGGGCCAGAGTTCATCAAAATCACTGTTGCCGTCGCCGAACATGATGACCTGCACAGGTTTTTGCAATTGGGACCAGCGGCACTGGTTGGCTTCATCCGGGGCGGGGCGGCCGAAGGGGGGTTGGGCGCCGCCGGACTCCCAGTGGACATTAACGGCGCCGATGCCGCTGCACAGTTCATTCTCCCCCGCCACCGGCCGGCCGATGACGGCGGGATTGGGTTTGAGCGGTGCGACCCGGGATCCCAAGGCGTAGACATCATTCAACTCCGCCGGGCAGTCGTACACTTTGGCAGTTTTGCCCAGATAGGTGAAAAGATAGGAGCGCCAGGTGGTCCGGTAGCCGGCCATTTCCGCCTGCATGGGAGGCAGCCAGTCACCGAAATCCGGGCCGTAAAGCAGGACGGCGATCATCAGTTGCTTTTGATTGTTCAGGCATTGGACCTGGCGGGCCTTGCCCTTCGCCTGGGCCAGGGCGGGCAGGAGCAGGGCCGCCAGGACGGCAATGATGGCGATGACAACCAGCAATTCAATCAAGGTGAAGCCCCGGGCCGGCGCGGGCCGGGCGGCCTTATTTCGTATCGTTTTAATTTCGGAACGCATTTTAACGAGCCCTGATCATCCCGGGCGGGGCGGCAAACGTCAACCCGGCCGGGGTGACAATCCGGTAACATTCGGCGCGCGCCAGATTGTAACATTTTTCATGAAATCGTTTCGGGAATGTCGCTTTTAAATCCCCCGAGAGTGGTAAAATCACCGTCTGATGATGTCATCCTTGAAATCAGTCCAGCATCCGGCCGGCCGAAGCCGGCGGATGCCCGGCTAACAACCAACCATCCGCCCCACCAACCTAAAACACCATGAATCGATCAACCATAAAACTGTGTAGAACTCCCCTCCGTAGCGTGTTAAGAGCCCTGGCCGCCGGCACGGGATTGCTCGCCATTCACACCGCCACCGCCGGCACCGGTGCTTGGAATGCGGACAGCGACGGCTTGTGGAGCAACGCCGCCAACTGGCTTGGCGGCGTGCCGACGGCGGCGGGCGACACCGCGAACCTGACTTTGGCCATCACGGCGCCACGGACCATCACGAATGACGCGACGAACACCGTGGGGGTGCTGAACCTGGGTGCCTCCGGAACACCCGCGTTTGGTTACACCCTGGCGGGCGCTGCCAACGCGGCATTAATTTTGAACAACAGCGGCCTCGGGGCGCAAATCAACCAGACCGACGGCACGACCGCTGCCGATCTGATTTCCACGCCGCTGATCCTGGCCGACAAACTGCTGGTCACGAACAATTCAACCCTTACCTTGTCGGCCGTGATTAACGGCGGCAATTTGGCGCTAACCAAAGCCGGTCCGGGCACACTGAACCTCACCTGGGCCAATCTTTATACCAATGCCATCACCGTGTCGGGCGGGACGCTGGCGGCGAATTCCCTGACTTTTGCCTCGGGCAAGACCCTCAGCATCGCGGCTGGGGCGACGGTGGCCTCCGCCGGCAGCCTGTTCCTGAACGCCAACGGATCCTCGCTGATGACCGGGGTCAGCGGCGCGGGCACCTTGCAATTGACCGGCACGGCCAACGGTCCGGCCGCGCCTGATATTTATTTCTGCGCCAACGACGTGGATAACAGCTCGGCCAACTATGGCACCAAAATCGGGACGGCTGTAAATCTGGGCAGCGTCCAGCGTTACATTTGGGGCAAGTCCAATCACAACGGGGTCGGCCAGTACGGGGTGACCGCCGCGGACTGCCAGTTTGGCACCAACATTTACGGCGCCGGCGGTTTGACCTTTATCGCCCAGGATGCCTTCACCTCGGGCAGTTCGCCGATGGAAGTGGGTTTTTGCTTGAACGCCTCCAACAGCTTCACCGGCCCGGTGATCATTCAACGCGGCTCGGTTTACCAGGGGGCGGCCGGGGCGTTTCCGGCGGGCAACGGCTTGCAGTTTAATGTGGCGGCTGGCAACAACGGCAAATTTTTCCTGTACGGCCTGAATACTGCCGTCACCGATTTGTCTTCCACCGGCGCGGGCACGGCCTGGGTGGCCAACGGTAATGGGAATCCGAGCTTTGCCGGTCCGGCGACGCTGACGGTGACGCAAAACAATTCCGCCACCTTCGCGGGCAACCTGGTGGACGTGAACAAGGAATATGGCGTCAAGTCCGGTTCCCTGGCCACCACCCTGGCGTTGGTCAAAACCGGCCCGGCCACGCTGACGCTCGGCGGTCAGAACACCTATTCCGGTCCGACCACGGTGAGCAACGGCACCCTGGCGCTGGGCGCGGGGTCTTTGCTGGCCAGCCCGTTGACGGTGCAAACCGGCGCCAGCCTGGCGATTGGTTCCCCCACCGTCGCCACGGCGGTCCTGAGCAACTCTCTCACCTTCGCCCCGGGCAGCACGAGCTTCATGCGCCTGAGCAAAAACGGCGGCGTGCCCGCGAGCGACCAGTTTACCAACCTGACCGCGGTCAATTACGGCGGCACGCTGATTGTTTCCAACATCACCACGGACGGCACGCCGCTGGCACTGGGCGACGTCTTCCAGTTGTTTGCCTGCCCCTCGAGCCTGTTCACGGGTGCCTTTACCTCCAGCAACTTGCCGGCTTTGCCCGCGGGGCTGGCTTGGGATCTTTCCCAACTCGCGGCGAATGGCGCCATTGCGGTGGTAATCCCCGGCACCGTTTCCACCCCCATCTTCAGCCCGGTGGGCGGCGGCTACAACTCCGCTGTGACCGTGACGATGAAATCCTTCACTGCCGGTGCGACGATTTATTACACCACCGACGGCAGCACCCCGACGCCCAGCTCCCCGCATGGCGTGACGCCGGTGACGGTCAGCTTGCTGACCAGCACGACCAACAATATTCTCTCCGCCTACGCCGCGCTCGCGGGCTTCACCACCAGCGCGACCAACAGCGCCAACTATTATCTGGCCGAGTCCGTCTGGACGAACACGCTCAGCGGCAACTGGTCCGGCCAAACCAACTGGTACCTGGGTTTTGTGGGCAACAGCGCCGGTTTGACCGCCGATTTTAGCACCCTCAAACTGAACGGCGACACCACCGTGACGAACGACCTTGCGCCCACGATTGGCGGGTTGATCTTCGCCGATAAAGGGGCCGGTCATAACTGGATCGTGGCCGACGGCAGCGCCGGTGCGATCACCCTGGACAACGCCGGCCTCGCCCCCGTGATCACGGTGAGCAACCAGACGGCCACCATCGCCACACCGTTGGACGGTACGAGCGGTTTGGTCAAGGCGGGCAAAGGCACGCTGAACCTCACCGGGGCGAACACTTACACGGGCAATACGGTGGCTTCCGCCGGTACTTTGGGCATCGGTTCCCTCACGACGGACGTGGCGGACACGCTGAACGTCGCCGCGGGTGCCACCGTGGTTTCCACGGGCACCCTGGCCCTGAATGCGGGCGGCTCCAATCCTTCGATTGACGTGAGCGGCACGGGCACGATCCAATTGCCGGGCAACGGCATGGGCACCAACGCGCCGGACATCTTTTTTGCCGCCAACGACGTGGACGGCAGCACCGCCAACTGGGGCACCCGCTTGGGGGCGTCGGTTTATCTCGCCCCCGGCCAGCACCTCATTTGGGGCAAATCCAATCACAACGGGGTCGGCCAGTACGGCGTGACCTCGGCGGACGCGCAATTCGCGGGTTCCGTTTCCGGCCCCGGCGGGCTCACGATTCTGGGCTTGGATAACTTCGCGAACATGGAAGTGGGCTTCTGCTTGAATGCCTCCAACAGCTTCACCGGCCCGCTGGAAATTCAACGCGGTTCCGTTTACCAGGGGGCCACGAGCGGTTTCCCGAATGGCAGCATCTTGCGCTTCAATGTCGCCGCCGGCAACGCGGGCAAATTTTTCCTCTACGGTCATAACTCAGCGGTGACCGACCTGTCCTCCACGGGCGCGGGCACGGCTTATGTGGCCAACGGCAATGCCAACCCGAGTGCTTACGGACCGGTGACCCTCACGGTTACCCAGAATAACGCCGCCACCTATGCCGGCAATCTCCTGGACACGACCCCGGAATACGGCGTCACGGCCGGGACTTTGGCCACGACCCTGAGCCTGGTCAAAGCGGGTTCCGCCACGCTGACGCTGGCCGGTCCGACCACCTACAGTGGCAGCACCACGGTGGCCGCGGGCAAGCTCGTGGTCAATTCCTCCAAAACGGGCGCGGGCAACCTCACCATCAACGACGGCGCCGCCTTGGGCGTCCTGGTCGCGGGCGGCAGCCAGTTGACCCCGGCCACCTTCACCGCGGGCAGTTCTAATGGCCCGGCCACCGTTGAATTCACCGGGCTGGCCAGCCTCACCACGCCGCCCATTCAAGCGGGCACTTTGGTCCTGAATGGCACAACCGTCCTGAACCTGCTCAACGGCACCTTCGCCGCCGGCGGCGTTTATCCCCTGATTGGCTTCACAACCATCAATGGCGCGGGTAATTTTGTGCTGGGCACCGTGCCCGCCAATTTGGTGGCCACGATCGTCACTAATAACAACACCATCGCCTTGAGCGTCACCGGCGGCAACGTCCTGACCTGGAACGGCTTGGTGAACGGCACCTGGGATATTGGCACCTCGGCCAACTGGACCCTCAACGGCGTGACGGGCAACAAGTATTCGGACGGCGCGCCGGTGGTGTTTGGCGACACCGGCACGGGCACGACCACCGTCAACGTCAGCACCCCGGTTTCCCCGGTGTCGGTCACGGTGAACAACACCAGCAAAACTTACACCATCGGCGGCAGTCCGGTGGCTGGCAACGCCACGCTGATTAAAAACGGCACCGGCGCGTTGAACCTCACCGGCGCGAACACCTTCACCGGCAACCTGGCCATTGGCGCGGGGACGCTGACGATTGGCGGCGCGGGCGAGTTGGGCGGCGGTTTCTATCCGGGCACCATCACGAACAATGGCAGCCTGGTCTATAACAGCTCGGTGGACCAAACCAATACCGGCACCCTTGGCGGCTCCGGCACCCTGACGCAGAACGGTCCGGACACCCTGACCCTGGCGGCGAATGCCCCTCTGACGGGCGGCATCAAAGTCAATGGCGGCACGCTGCGATTGACTACCAGCGACTTCGGCGGGCAGTTTACGCCGTCCCTGATCACCATCAATCCCAACGGCACCCTGCTGAATGACCACACTCACGCCCTGGGGGCGGGCACGGTGCTGGCCATTAATGGCGGCACCTGGTTGTTGAACTACGAGGATTACAAAACCAATATCACCATGGTGGACGGCCAGATTAATTATGGCGGCAACGGGGACGGCGGCGAATTGCGCTGGGGTCCCAGCGGCTCGGCGGGCAACAGCACGCTGCTCGTGACGAACTCAGTGGTCGGTTCCGTGATCAATGACAACCTGAACCTGATCACTGGGGGTAACTTGCTGACCATCAATACGGCCCGCGGCCTGGCCGCCAGCGACCTGACCATTAACGGGTCCATCATCAATGGCGGCGGCATTCTGAAGACCGGCAATGGCACGCTGACCCTCAATGGCGGCGACACCTACACCGGGCCGACGACGGTGGCGGCGGGAACCCTGGCACTGGGCAGTTCAGCCTCGCTGGCGAGCCCGGTAACCGTGCAAAGCGGTGCCAAACTCGTGATCGGTGCCACCAATCTGGCCACGGTCACTATTAACAACGCGCTGACCCTGGCCGCGGGCAGCACCAACTACTTGCGCATCAGCAAAACCGGCGGCACGATCGCGGCGGACGGCTTCGCCGGATTGACGACCGTCACCTACGGCGGCACGTTGATCGTGTCCAACCTCACGAGCGACGGCACGGCACTGGCGGTGGGCGACGCCTTCCAGCTCTATGCGGCCGGGACGGCGGGTTATGCGGGTTCCTTTGCCAGTTACAGCCTGCCGGTGCTGCCGGCGGGTTTGAGCTGGGATGTTTCCCAACTCTTGGTGAGCGGTTCGATTGCGGTGGTAAGCACGGTTTCCACCCCCACATTCAACCCGCCCGGCGCGGGCTTTGTGGGACCGGTGACGGTGACCATCAGCTCGCTGACACCAGGGGCGACCATCTATTACACCACCGACGGCAGCACCCCGACGACGAGTTCGCCGCACGGCGTGACGCCGGTAACGGTGACGGTGCTGGCGGGCAGCCCCGCCGAGACTCTCTCGGCTTACGGCACGCTGGCGGGTCATGCTGACAGCACCGTGAACACGGCGGGGTACACCCTCACGAGTTCCACCTATACCAATCTGGCGGGCGGCAACTTCTCGGACCCGAACAGCTGGCTCTACGCCCAAGTGCCGAATGCAGCCGGCCTGACCGCCGACTTCAGCACCCTCAAGCTGATGGCGGACACCACGGTGACCAACGACTCGGCCCCGACCCTGGGCAACCTGGTGTTTGCCGATCAAGGCAGCGCCCATAACTGGATTGTGGCCGATAACAATGCCGGTCCGATCACGCTGGACAACGCCGGCAACACCCCGGTCATCACGGTGAGCAACCAGACCGCCACCATTCAAACGCCGCTGGACGGCACCAGCGGTTTCACCAAGGCGGGCAACGGCACGCTCAACGCCAGCCTGGCCACCACCTTCACGGGCAACACCACGGTGGCCGCCGGGACTTTGGGCCTCAGTGCCGTCACCTTCGCTGCGGGCAGCACGTTAACCATCGCCGCCGGGGCCACCTTCGCGCCCTCTGGTACGGTGGCCATCAATGCCGACGGTTCCATCAATCCCGTCATCGGGGTGGGTGGCGCGGGCACCTTGCTGCTCAACAGCCCCGCGAATGGCCCCGCCTCCCCGGACATTTACTTCTGCGCCAACGACGTGGATAACACCTCCGCCAACTGGGGTACGCGCGTGGGCACGCCGGTTGTCCTCGGGGCCGGCCAGCATTATATCTGGGGCAAATCCAACCATAACGGGGTGGGCCAGTATGGCCTGACCTCGGCAGATTGCCAGTTTGGCGGTTCGATCTCCGGCGCGGGCGGGCTGGTCATTGCGGCGCAAGATGATGCCGAAACCCGGAGCCCGGCCATGGAGGTGGGCTTCTGTTTGAATGCTTCGAACAGCTTCACCGGCCCGTTGGAAATTCAACGCGGCGCGGTTTATGAGGGCGCTCCGGGAGCGTTTCCGGCCGGCGACATTCTGCGGTTTAACGTGGCCGCGGGCTACTTCGGCAAGTTCTTCCTGTACGGCCAAAACACGGCGGTTTCGGACTTGTCCGCGACCGGCGCCGGCACGGTTTATATCGCCAATGGCAACGGCAACCCGAGCGCTTACGGACCGGTGACCCTGACGGTCACGCAAAACAACTCCGCGACCTTTGCGGGGAGCATCTTGGATGCTTCCGCAGAATACGGGGTCACGGCCGGCAACCAGGCCACGATCTTGAGTTTGGTCAAGCTGGGTCCGGCCACGCTCACGCTGGCCGGCGCCAACAACTACAGCGGCCCCACGGCCATCTCCAACGGCACGCTGGTGGTCAATGGTTCCCTCAGCAGCCCGGTGAAGGTGGCGGCGGGCGGCACGCTGGCGGGGTTGGGCACACTGGGCGGTGCGACGGTGGTGCAAGCGGGCGGCACGCTGACTCCGGGCAACGGCGGCCTCGGCACGCTAACGATCAGCAACGCGCTCACCCTCGCGGCAGGCAGCAGCACCACCCTGGCCATTAATCGCGCCACGGGCAATTATGGCAGTGTTGCGGCCACTTCGACCGTCTATGGCGGCACCCTCACGGTGACCAGCCTGGGCGGTGCCTTCCAAGTCGGTGACAGCTTCCAGCTCTTCAGCGGGGGCGGCACGGGCAACTTCACGGCGATGAACCTCCCCGCGATCAGCCCCTTGAAATGGAGCTGGAATCCGGCGGCGGGCACGCTGTCCGTGGTGCCTGCGGTCAACCCGGCTCCGGCGCCCCTCGCAGCCCAGGCGGTGGCGGGTCGTTTGAACCTGGCCTGGCCGGCGGATCACACCGGCTGGCGGTTGCAGGTGCAAACCAACCACCTGGCCGCGGGCATTAGCTCCAATCCGGCTGATTGGGGCACGGTGGCTGGCTCCACGGCGACCAACGCGGTCTCGCTCCCGGTAGACGCGACCAAACCGACGGAATTCTACCGCCTGGTCTATCCGTAAACTGCCGCGCACAATCCCTGATAGCTTCACGGGGCGGGGATAACATCCCCGCCCCTTTTTACTGGCCCGGCCGGGCGAGTGCGGACTGCCGGCTGGCCAAAGCAAACCAACCATTTTATAAATCGATGAAAATGAATTTTCTCGCAGCCCCTTCGCCCGCCTTCCGGCGGGCCGGGCTGGCGGCCATGGCACTGATGCTGGAGGCCACCGCCATGACCGGTGAAACGCTGGATTACCAGGTTGGCGAATTGCCGGCGGGCCGGGAAGTGGTGGCCACCGGCCAGGTGCTGGCGCCGGCCGGACGCCGGATCGAATTTGGCGGGCGGCCGGTGGACCTGGCGCTCGCGCCTGACCACCAGATGGTCTTGATAAAAAACCAGGACAGCCTGCTGGTGGTGGACGCGCCCACCTGGACCTTGCGGCAAACTTTGAAATATCCCAAGAGTGGGGCCTCCATGCATGGGATTGCGGTCAGCCCGGATGGCTCGCACGTTTATGTGACCGGCGCGGGGAATGAGTTATATGAGTGGCAGCTCGCCGGGGGGAAAGCCACTTTTCAGCGAACCATCCCCCTGGATGCCGGCGCGGATCCGTGCGGGGTGGCGATCACCCGGGATGGCTCCCGGGCATGGGTGTGCCTTTCCATCGCGAACCAACTCGCCGAGGTAAAGCTTGCGACCGGCGAGGTGACCCGACGCGTCAGGGTGGGGATTGCCCCGTGGGAGGTGGTGCTGGCCGCGGATGGGACCAATGCGTGGGTTTCGAATTGGGGCGGGCGCGTGCCGGCGGGCCAGGAGGCGTCCGCTCCATCCGCGGGCAGCCCGGTGGTAATTGACGACCGGGGGGTGGCCGCCAGCGGGACGGTTTCGGAAGTTAACCTCGTGGCCGGACGGGCCACCGCCGAAGTGGCGACCGGCCTGCATCCCTCAGCCCTGGCCCTGAGCCGGGATGGCCGAACCCTCTGGGTGGCTAATGCGAATTCCGACACGGTGACGGTGATCAACACCCAGTCCAAAACTGTCCGGGAAACCTTGGTTACGCATCCGGGCACACACCCGCCGGGCGAGGGCCATGGCGAACTGCCCTTTGGCAGTGAAGCGGATGGCCTGGCACTGGGGCCAAACGAGCGGAATTTGTATGTCGCCTGCGCGGGCAACAACGCCATTGCGGTCATCGCTCTCTCCGCCCGCCGCCAGCCCCACAGCGTTGTGAAAGGATTTATTCCGACGGATTGGTACCCGGGCGCGGTGATCACGGACGGCCAATGCCTCTATGCAGTCAACGTCAAAGGCTTGGGCAGCCGGAGGGCTCCGGCCACCCCTAATGTCCACAGTGGCGGGGCGTTTCTGGGCACAGCCAGCCGTATTCCCATTCCCGGGGCCAAGGCTTTGGCGCGGGACACGGAATTGGTCAATGAACTGGGGCGCATCCAGGAAATCCAGGAGGCTGTGCTTCCGCCGCGCACCGGGCAGGCCCCGGTGCCCGTGCCCGGGCGGGCGGGCGAGCCTTCGGTTTTCCAGCATGTCCTGTATATTCTCAAGGAAAACAAGACGTACGACCAGGTGTTTGGCGACCTGCCGGCGGGCAACGGGGAGGCGCATCTGTGCATCTATCCGCAAAATATCACCCCGAACCACCATGCGCTGGCCGAACAGTATGTGTTGCTGGACAATTTTTATTGCAATGGGGTCAATTCGGCGGATGGGCATTCCTGGTGCACCGAAGGCAACAACAGTGACCACCTGGAAAAATCTTTTGGCGGCTTCGTCCGGAGTTACACCTTCGGCGACGACCCGCTGACCTATTCCAGCAGTGGATTTATTTGGAACAATGTGCTGGAGCACGGGCTGACGTTTCGGAATTACGGGGAATTTGACTACGCCTCGGTGAACGGGGGGTATTCGTGGTCCCAAATATACAGGGACTACACCAATGGCACCCACGCCATCACTTATGGGCAGCACATTGGCGTGGCCGCCCTCCGGCCCTATAGTTCCACGAACGTGCCCGGCTGGAATCTGGGCATACCTGACCAGGTGCGTGCCTATGGATTCATCAAGGAACTCAACGCCGCGGCGGCGACCGGCCAGTGGGCGGCGTTTCATTTGCTGTACCTGCCCAACGACCACACCGGCGGCCCGCCCTCCGCGCAGGCCCAGGTGGCGGACAATGATCTGGCGCTGGGCCGGGTGGTGCAGGCGGTCACCACGAGCCGCTTTGCCAGCAACACGGTCATCTTTGTCATTGAGGATGATCCCCAGAGTGGGTACGACCATGTGGACGGCCACCGTTCACTCTGCCTGGTCATCAGCCCTTATACCAGGCGACACCAAGTGATCAGCCACTTTTACAACCAGTCCGGCCTGCTGCACACGATGGAACAGATCCTGGGGCTGCCCCCCATGAACCAGCAGGATGCTTTGGGACCACTCATGGCCGCCTGCTTTACCAATACGCCGGACAACACCCCCTACCTGGCCCGGCCCGCCAACATCGCACTCGCCCCGGGCGGCACCCCGGGGCACTCCGCCAAGGCCCGTTATTACGCGCAAAAAGTTCAGGGGATGGACTTTGCCAAACCCGACCAGATCAACGAGGACCTTTTCAATCGTTACATCTGGCACAGCATCAAGGGGAACCTTCCCTATCCGGCCGCCTTCGTCGGCAGCCAGGCCGGACGGCTTAAACAATACGGGCTGGTGCGCACCCGGGACAGCAAGGACGATGACGACTGAACGGCCCGGCGGATATTTTGGCCCCCCGGACAAACCGCCACGGGTCCAAAGCATCATGAAGCTTGGCGGCCTGGCTTGGGGCCAGGCAGATGGCGGTGAATCGCGGCTTGCCGGTCCGCCCGGTTTTCCGCAAGCTTGCAGCACATGGCAGAACGACCGGTGGCAACTTTGAACAAAGCGGACGTGGCGTTGGAAATGACGCTGCGGCCCTCCCTCTTTTCGGATTTCACGGGCCAGCCGAAGGTCAAGGAACGCCTGGAAATTGCGGTGGCCGCCGCGCGGCAGCGCGGCGAGGCGCTGGACCATATCCTGCTCAACGGCCCGCCCGGGCTGGGCAAAACCACCCTGGCCAATATTCTGGCCAAATCCATGGGGGCCAGCCTCAAAAGCACCAGCGGCCCGACCATCGAGAAAGCCGGGGATCTGGCCGGCCTGCTGACAAACCTCGAAGAGGGGGATGTGCTGTTCATCGATGAAATTCACCGGCTGCAAAAGACCATCGAGGAATATCTTTATCCGGCCATGGAAGATTTCAAGCTGGATATCATCATTGACCAGGGGCCGAATGCGCGCAGTGTGCGGCTGAATCTCCCGCGCTTCACGCTGATTGGCGCGACCACCCGCAGCGGGCTGCTCTCGGCCCCGTTGCTGACGCGCTTTCCCATTCGCGAACGCCTGGACTACTACCAAGCGGCCCAACTCGAGAAAATTGTGGTGCGCTCGGCCAACCTGCTGAATGTGACGATTGACGAGGCGGGGGCGCGGGAAATTGCCCGGCGCAGCCGGGGCACCCCGCGCATTGCGAACAACCTGCTCCGGCGCGTGCGCGATTACGCCCAGGTGAAGGGCGATGGCACCATCAACGCGCCGATTGCGGATTACGCCCTGGCCATGCTGGAAATTGACGAGAACGGGTTGGATGAAATGGACAAGCGCATCATCGAGGCGATCATCGTGAAATTTGGCGGCGGACCCGTGGGGGTGAATTCGCTGGCGGTGGCGGTGGGCGAGGAACCGGACACGATTGAGGAAGTCTACGAACCTTATCTCATCATGGAAGGCTACCTCAACCGCACCCCGCAGGGCCGCATTGCGACGGAGCTGAGCTATCAAAAGCTGGGGCTCAAGAGCCTCTCCGGCAAGCAACCCGGCTTGCTGTGATATGCGGCCCGACCTCAACAAGTTCGGCCTGGTCCTGGTGATCAGTCTGACCGTGCGGGGTTTGTATCTGTTCCAGTTTGGTGATTGCGCCTCATTCGATCTGGGCTGCTGGAACAAAGTCGCGGACGTGTTGCAGGCGGGCGGCAATCCGTATCACGACACCCGCTTTTTGAACTACCCGCCGTTGTGGATGCAGTTGCTCTTCCTGTTCAAAAAACTTTCCCTCGCCTGGCAGGTTTCGTTTAACACCGTGGTGCGGGGATTTTTAATCGCCGTGGAAAGTGCGCTGAGCCTGCTGCTGTACACCACCCTGGCGCGGGTGGTGAAGGCGCGCCGCGCCGCCCAATGGCTGCTCGCGGGCATCGCGCTCAATCCGGTGGCGATTTACCAGGTGTGCCAGCATGGCAATTTTGATGTGCTGGTGGGGTTTTGGGGGTTGCTGGCGGTGAGCCTGGTGTTGCGCTTTCAGGAGGCATGGGCCGCCCGGTTTTGGTTGCTGGCCTGCCTGGCCCTGGGCCTGGGGGCGCTGACCAAAATCGTGCCGTTGTGCCTCGCCCCGTTGCTGTGGTTAGGGTGGCGCCGGCTGCATGCCCTGGAGTTGCTGCTGGGGGCGGTGCTGCTGCTCGGTCCCATCACGCTGGGGTTGAGCGTCATTTACGTGCTGGGGCCGGAGGACATCCAAAGCAAGGTGCTGGGTTACCGGTCGGTGGCGGGTGATTTCGGCTTCACCGGTTTGTTTGCCGGGCTGGGATTGTCCGCCTGGCTGGCGGCGTGGCCACGGGTTTTCATCCTGGGTTACGGCTCGGCCTGGCTCGCCGTCTGCCTCTGGCTGGGCCAGCGGGACACCCTCAACCCCCGGCAGGTGGTGAGCCTGGCGGTGGTGTTGCTGATGGCCATCCCCGCGCTGGGGCCCGGTTATGGTCCGCAATATGTTTACTGGTTTCTGCCGTTGCTCGTGCTGCTGTACGGTCTGGGAACCCGCGGCACCCGCCGCTTTTTGGGGCTGCTGTATGGCGTGGCGGTGGCAACCTATACCATTGAATATGGCCTGAATTTCAAAACCTATGGCGCATTCTGGCTGGATATTACCCAAACCCGGAGCCTGCTCCAACTGGGGCTGGCCCTCGCCACCCCAGCCGCGCAAACCTGGCTGAACCTGCCGCTGTGGTTGCTCTACTGCGCCGGCGTCGCCGGTTGGGGGACGGAACTGGCCCGCGAGCTATTCCGGGATTTGCGGACGGGGTGGCGGGGAGCGGCGCGGTCAAATCCGCCCGATTGACCCGGCTCGTTGGCGGTTAATCATCGCCCCCCGGCTGGTTCAAGATCATTTCACTGGCCAGGCGGACCAGCGAGGTTTTGACCACCAAAGAGGCCGGGGTCACGGTTTGGCGAACCTCAAACCGGCTCTCCCAGATGTCCGAGGTCAACCCCGGGACAGGCGATCGACTGGCGGCTTTTGCCTGGGCCACTTTACTGGCCGTCAAGGTCAGCAAGTTGGTGGCGGCCGGGGATTGTTGCGCGGCGGCCGCCGCAGCTGCCTGCCAGAGACCGGCGAGGTCTTGCACATTGTCAAAACTGACCTGCGCGTGCCGTCGCAG
Organism: uncultured Verrucomicrobia subdivision 3 bacterium; assembly: GCA_903936645.1. Lineage (GTDB taxonomy): Bacteria > Verrucomicrobiota > Verrucomicrobiia > Limisphaerales > UBA11358 > UBA11358. The sequence goes on along the minus strand of CAIZWI010000338.1, from coordinate 5,970 downwards.
CGGATCCAGGCGTAGAATATTGAAAGCGATGGTGTCATGCTCCACGGCCGGGGCCAGGACCTGCTCATCCACCTCCTGTAACTTCACCCAAGCATTGAGATAGTCGGGATCCAGGCGCACGGCGGCGAGATAATTAGTGCGGGCCTCCGGGAAGCGGTCCTCCTCCTGCCGCAAATAGCCCAGCAGGTAATGCACCTGGGGTTTGTCCGGATGGGCGGCGGCGAACTGGGTGAAGACCTTTTCCGCAACGCTTTGCGCATGTTCACCCGCAAAGGCCTGTTCGCAGCCGAAACAATGACTTTCGACCCGGCCAAAGCTGTCGGGCATCAACTCATAAGCCCGGCGATAATGTTCCTCCGCTTCGGTGTTCCGGCCCAGGGCGGAGAGCTGGATGGCCAGGCGGGACTGGATGCAATAGGCATCCGAAAAATGCTGCAAGCCGGACTCATACATGCCAATGGCCCGTTTCAACAAGCCCGCCTGGTAAAACTGGTCGGCATCCTCGGACAGCCGAATGGCCTTGACCACCTCACGGTAAAAATCCGCCTCCTTGGAGTCTCCCCGGGCGGCGCGGATTTCCGCGAGTTCGGCGTAAGCCCGCATCCGATCGCCCCGCCCCTCCTCGCCGTCTGAAGGATCAATGGCAATGGCCTGGCGAATGACTTGCTCCGCTTGGGTTAGATCCTTTGCCTGGCGCAACAGGCGGGCCTTCCAAATCAGCGGGCGCTCCTCAAACTGATCCCGATGGAACCAGGCATCCAGCTGGGGAATGGCGTTCGTGCCCTCGAGGGCCAGCAGCAACTCGTAGCAGCGGTCCAGTCCGGGAAAGTGGTCCTGCAACGGGGCCAGGATTTTTTCGGCCGCCGCCCGCTGACCGGTGGCCAGGAGGGCGTTCGCCGCCAGATAGGGAACCGGCAAGGGGGAGGAACCGGTGTGCAGCCACATCACGGAAACCGGCGTTTCCAGCGGACTGGTATCCAGCAAGCCACTGAGGTCGGAGGTCCCCCAGTCCGGCGATTCATCCAGCAAATGGAGCACGTCGTCAAACCGGCCGGCTTGGTGGTACAGCACCGCCAGTTCGGTAAGGAGGGGGCGGGCCGGGGACCGTTGCCAGGGCCGGTTTGCGGCCGGATCGGGCGTGGCGGTCGCCCGGTCGAGCGCCTCGAGCAAAACCGCCTCGGCTTCCGGACCGCGCTGGAGTTCGAGCAGGATTTGGGCCAGGGATCCCACCACCGCGCCCGTTTCATCCCGGGAGCCTGGGGATGCGGCGTTTTTGGCCAGCCATTTTTGGGCGGTGGCAATCCCGTCCTCGGTCCAGGCCGGATTTTTCAACAGAGCGCCCAGGCGCGCGAGCATCACCCCCAACTGCCCATGGTTGAAATTATCACCGGCCCGGGAAACATCCTCCTGGGCGGCCAGGCGCTGGAGTTGCGCGACCCCCGCCTCGACCTGGTCGTCCGCCAGCAGGGCTTTGAACATAATGGTTTGCAATTCGGTGCGTTTGGCATCCGCCAAATCGCTTTGGCCGAGGGCGTGGTTGACCAGGGCCACCATGCGTTCGGTTTGGCCGGCATGGGCGGCGAGCTCCACGTATTGACTCCAAAACGGTAATTCCGGGTGCTGGGCCAGCAACTCATGGAAAAAATTGTCCATGGCGGCGGTGTAGCCAGCGTGCTCCATGGCTTTAAACGCTTCATCAACGCCAAAGGAAGCTTCGCGATAACCCATGGTTTTCGCCACCGCCACCGCTTCAGCCGTACGCTCCTGGCTGATCAGACCCAGCAGATAATAAATTTGGGCCTGTGATTTGGCGGAATTGGCATTCGGGTCGGGCAAATCAGGCAAGTTCGGCAAACCGGGAATACCAGCCGCCGCGGGGACCGGGGGATTGGTCGTGCCAAACTGGCGGTTCATGGCTTCGTATAAATCCACGGCGTCGAGCGAATTGATCAATTCCCAATGGGGCACCTTGAGTTGGGGCAGGATCTCCCGGGCCACTTGCCGGGCGAGGCGGCTGGTTTCGCCGGCCTGGTAAAACTCGAGAGTTACATTAGGGTTCAAGAGGGCCCGGCGCAGAAACTCCCGGGCGGGTTCGGGTCCGACCTGGGCCGCCAGATTGGGCAGGTTGAGGGATTGCGAATTATCGGGTCCGGCCGCCGCGAGCTGGCGGTTCAGCATTTGCAAAATGGCCGCCGGGTTGTCGGACCGCGCCAGCAACGCCTGGCCGAGTTGGTCGAGATAATTGCGGTACTGGTAGAGGGTCGGCAGGTCCGCCGCCTGGGCCTTGGCCGACAGGCGGGTGATCACCTGGCTGGTCGCATTGGTATCACCAACCAGCAAGGCGGCGAGCAGGGCCAGCCCGATTTCCCGGATTTCACCGTTGCCCCGGGCAGGGGGACGGGCGGACACCGCCCGGGCCAGCTCCGGCCAGGCCGCCGGCGGCGGCAGGGCCGCAAACAAATCGCTGGGCGCAGCCTGGCCGTAGTCAGAATAAGCGCGGGCACGGGACGGGCTTTTAGTTTTGGCCGCGCGGTCCGCCAGCGCCAGCCATTGCCGGGCGGCGTCCTTGGGGGGCAACTGGGCGGCAGTCGCGGCGAAGGCTTGCAGCGCCGCCGTCAATTGGGCGGATTCATTGGTCTCCGCCCGGCGCGGCCCCCCGGCCGCGTGACGCTCGGCGAGGGTGCGCAGCACGCCCGTGGCGCCCAGGAAATCCGCCGCTGGCAAACGACCGGGCAGGGTCAGGTTAACCAGCAAAAGCATACTGACTGCCAGGGGCAGCCACCGTCCACACCAGTTAGGGCCAGCTTTCATTGATCACTCCATTTCGTAGATTGAACTTGTCGGTTGAACTTCGCCCAGCAGACCAGATTGCGGGGTTAAGTCAAGTCCCGGACGCAGGAATTCGGCAAAGTCACGCGGCGGGTATTTTCACCGGCTGGCCGGGTACCACTTGCCGCTGCGCGGCGCTTCTGGCATTGTCGAGCCACCGGCCATGAACATCCGTGAAGCCACCCGCAACTATGAACGCTGGCTGGGACGCCAGCTGCCCCTGCTCCCGGCCGACCTGGCGCTGAAGCACCAGCGCATGGCGGAGAGTCCGTTCGCCTTTTTGCGCGCCACCTACTACCGCTGGGGGCAGCTCTGGCCGCAGGTTTGTCCGGAACTGACCGGGGCCCCGGCCATCCTCGCAGTGGGTGATTTGCATGTGGAAAATTTTGGCACCTGGCGCGATGCCGAGGGGCGGCTGATCTGGGGGATCAATGATTTTGACGAGGCGGCCGGGCTGCCCTACACCCATGACCTGGTGCGGCTGGCCGCGAGCGAGTTGCTGGCGATCCAGGCCTATCACCTGCCGATTTCACCGGCCCGGGTCTGCCGGGAATTGCTGGCGGGTTATGCCAAAGGCCTGACGCACGGGGGCCGCCCGTTCGTGCTGGCCGAACACCACACGTGGCTGCGGGATCTGGCCACCAATGAGTTGCGCGACCCGGTGCGCTTCTGGCAAAAGCTCACGAGCTGGCCGCCGGTGAAAACCCGCCTGCCCGCCGGCTTGCGCACCAGCCTGGCCCGCGCCCTGCCGGAACCGCGGATGGAGTATCAAGTGGTCCACCGCGAGGCCGGACTGGGCAGCCTGGGGCGCGAGCGCTTCACCATTTTCGCCGAACATCAGGGCGGATTGCTGGCCCGGGAGGCCAAACCGCTGGTGACGTCCGCCTGCCATTGGGAGTCCGCCAAACCAGTGCCGATTCAGTATGGCCATATCCTGAAACGTTCCGTCCGGGCCAGGGATCCCTTCGTGGGATTGGCGGGGAAATGGATCATCCGGCGGCTCTCGCCCTATTGCAGCCGCATAGAACTGGCGGACCTGCCGAAAAAGCGCGACCACGGTAAAATTCTCCGGGCCATGGGGCGGGAAACGGCCAATATTCATTTGGGCACCCCGGCCAAAACCCGGGCGATTGTGCACGACCTGACCGACCGCCCCGCGCGCTGGCTGCTGACTGCGGCAGAAAAAATGGTGGCGGCCACCCTGGCTGATTGGAATACATGGCGACAACCTTAAAAAATCCCGGCCGGCCGGCCACCCTGCGCCTGCGGGTGACGGCCACAGCGGAAACGCTGTTGCGCGGCGGGCATCCCTGGCTGTTTGCCAGCAGTGTTCGCGAAGTGAACCGCCCGGGCAGCGCCGGCGAACTGGCGGTGATCTATGACCGCCGGGATGCCTTCCTCGCGGTGGGGTTGTACGACCCCGCATCCCCGATCCGGGTGCGCATTTTGCACGCGGGCAAGCCCGTGACCATTAACGAGGCGTGGTGGCGGGACACGCTGGAGCAGGCGCTCGCCCGCCGGACGGGGCTTTTCGATGACCAGACCAACGGCCACCGCTGGATCAATGGCGAGAGTGACGGCTGGCCCGGCCTGGTGCTGGACCGGTATGCCGGCACACTGGTGTTAAAAGTGTATACGGCCAGCTGGCTCCCCCGGCTGCCGGAAATCACCCGGCTCATCCGCGCGCGCTTGCAACCGGAGCATCTGGTGGTGCGGTTCAGCCGGAATATCCAGGCACTGGCCCGGGAGGATTTCGGCCTGGCGGAGGGCAGCGGCGGAGGGCCGGAACAGCCCACCGTCATTTTCCGCGAAACCGGCCTGCGCTTCGAGGCGGAGGTGGTGCGCGGCCAGAAAACCGGTTTCTTCCTCGACCAACGCGAGAACCGGCGGCGCGTGGAAACCCTGGCGCGCGGGGCCACGGTGCTCAATGCCTTCAGTTTCTCCGGCGGCTTTTCCCTGTACGCTGCCCGGGGGGGCGCGAAGTCCGTGACGGATTTGGACATCAGTGCGCATGCGCTGGCGAGCGCCCAACGGAATTTTGCGCTGAACGCAGCGGATCCGGGGGTGGCGGCCTGCGTGCATGAAACCATCCAAACGGATGCTTTTGCCTGGTTGGAACAGAATACCAGCCGCAAGTTTGACGTGGTGATTTTGGATCCGCCGTCGCTGGCCAAACGCGAGACGGAACGGGACGGGGCCATTCAGGCGTACGCCAAACTGGCCGGGCATGGGGTAAAAGCCCTGTCCCCGGGGGGCTTGCTGGTGGCGGCGTCTTGTTCGGCGCATGTCTCGGCGGACGAATTTTTTGAGGCGGTGCGCTCGGCCGTGCGGCGGTCCGGCCGGGACTTTCAAGAACTGGCCACCACGGGGCATGCGCCGGATCATCCGGCCACGTTTGCGGAGGCGCAGTATTTGAAAGGCATTTATATCCGGCTGGCGCGATAAAAATCTCGGTCATTCACCGCGAGATTGATTTGGGGCGGCGAAAACCGCCTGCCACATAGACGAGGATATTAACGTCGGGCAGGATCATTCACCCCGTTCCATCAAGGCAAGCAAGGCAGCGGAATTATTCAAATCCACGCCAGGGTGAACCCCGTCGCCCGCGAAGGTGGTCAGATGATGGAATGGACGTGAGGCCACCGGCGATACTGGCGCGAGCTTGTCGCGCAACGTCGTTTCAATAAGATGCGACAGGTCGCAACCTTGCTCGTGGGCCAGGGCGGTGGCTTTTGCCAGCAGGGCATCATCCAGTTGAATCGTCGTCTGCACAGCCGGAATTTATCGCAACATCGGGCAACTGTCAAAGTTGGGTCGGTACCAGGCAGGAATTCGATGGCAGGGGCAGGGTCGTTGGGCCTGCGGCCCAGACTGATGAACAATTTCCAGAGGCCCGCGAATTGATCCAGGCCTGGCAGGCGGGGCCTACCGAAAGCCCATAGATTTCCAGAGTGGAGTTTAGGGCGGAGCGGTGGGGTCGGGGAGCCAACCCTGCTCCCTGGACAGCGATACCGCCCGGCAAGCTATTGTTCCTAAACCAACCGTTCGTGCGCCAACCCGCTTCAAGCACGAATTTTCAAAGCAAAGGCAATTGGTCCGGTCATGGTTTGCGGCAGGGTGACGTGCAGGCCGGCGGCATCG
>CAIZWI010000337.1 GCA_903936645.1 uncultured Verrucomicrobia subdivision 3 bacterium | reverse complement strand
TTGACACACGCCAAATTTTGCGACACGCTTCGACACAGAATTTCCGTGACTGCTTGCCGCTGAATGCAAACTGTAACCTTGTATTTATTGGCTGTCGTGTGATATAGTCGTGTCAATGAATAACGAAGCATTTGCAACTAGCGGCAACGAGCAGATTTTGGAAAAAGCTCAATTTGCAGGTTCAAGTCCTGCTATGCGCACCATTTTTCCAAAGCTTTTCCCTGGGATAACTTCGAGTTTGGTCACACTGATGTCGGATTGGTTGGTCATTACCCACTGAATATATACCCGCTCGTAACTGTCCGGGCGTTGGTCCGTGGCTTCATTTTCGGGACGCCAAGTTGCCATTGCCTCGCTTCCGGGATTGCGGTACTTAGTTAGGTGCATGCATGCACCATCCCACCAGGCGTCCCGGGCGGGCGGATTTTCGCTGATCGAACTGATCCTGGTGCTGTTCCTCATGGCCATATTATCGGTCTCCCTGTACAGCTTCGGGTCGGGCCGGCGGCAGCTTTCCAAAAAAACCCTTTGTCAGGATAATCTCCAGAAACTGTACATTGCCCTGCAAATTTATGCGAAGGATGCCAACGGCCAGTTGCCGGCGGCGACCAATGCCACCACGGCGGAGGTGCCTCTGGATCTCCTGGTGCCGCGGTATTCGGCGGACACGGCGATTTTTATCTGTCCCGGCGGGCGGGATGCGGCCCGGCCGTCGGGAATTTCGCTCCGGCAGGGGAAAATCAGTTATGCGTATTACATGGGCCGGCGGCTGGATGATCCGGCCGCCGGAGGGTGGCCGTTGATGTCGGACCGGCAGGTGAACCCGGCCGCCAAGGCCAAGGGTGATCCGGTATTTTCCCCGACCGGCAGCGCGCCCGGCAATAATCATCATAAGTTCGGTGGCAATTTCCTGATGGGCGACGGCGCGGTGCTGGACAGCGGGCCGGAGGCACCGGTGGCATTGCCGATTTCCCCGGGTGTCGTTTTGCTCAACCCCAAACCTTGAGACGTCATGAAAATTCAATGTTCCTGCGGTGCGAAATACTCCTTTGACGCGACGCCGGAGAGCGCGGCCACGCCGGTGCGCTTCGTCTGCCCCAGTTGCGGCGTGGATTCGTCGGCGCTGGTCAATGAACTGATCCGGCGCGAACTGGGTTTGCCCGAACCGAGCCAGTCCGCTCCCGGGGGGGCGACGGTGCACGTGGCCATGCCGCCGCCCAGCCCGCCGGAACCGGTGCCGGCGGTGTCCCGGTTGAAACTTTCCCACGAGGCGGCACCGGCTCCGTCCGCCGCCCCGGCTGCGGGCCCGGAAGCAGCGGCGGGGGCGTACTGCGGGAAACACCCCCAGGAACCCGCCACGGAACAATGCGCGGTGTGCCACAAGCCGATTTGCCCGAAGTGTTTGGAGTTGTTTGGTTATTTTTGCTCGCCGTATTGCAAGGCCAAGGCGGAAGCGAACAGCCTTAAAGTTCCCGAATACGCCGGGCTGGGCACGGCGGTGGAGGCCCGGTTTTGGCGCAAGACGGGTTTGATCATGGGCAGTATTGGCGGGGCCATCGTTTTGGCGCTGGGCCTGGCCATTTGGTACAATTTTTTTCTGGCCATGCCGCATCCGGTGTTCTCGGTGATGTTTGAGGACCGGGCGGTGGCCGGCCAGAGCCGCCATTGGGGGGTGGACCAACTGGTTTTCCTGCACGGGAGCACATTTGCGCGGTACGATTTGAAAACGCGAACGGCGGTCTGGACGCACGAACTCTTTACCGCCAAAGACGTGGAGGATTTGGTGGGGCAGATGGAAAAGGACCAATCCGGCAGCACGTACAAGACCGGCCACGACACCCTGCAACGGGCGGCGCGACAGGCGCTGGAAGCGGCGTATACCTTGCTCGGCGACGGCAAAAACATCTGGCTGGCGAATGCCGGCACCTTGCGGCGTTACGACTGGGAATCCGGCGCGGTGCAGCAGACGATTTCGCTGGGCGCGGACCGGGGGGAATTTGTGGCAGGGGACGGGGAATTGCTGGTGCTGCGCGAGGCGGAGACGGGCGCGAAATTCGTGACGCATATTAATTATGCCACGGGCGAATCCCGCACGGAGGAATTTCATGAGAAGGGTAAAATGACGCTGGCAGCCAAGGTCGCGCCGGACACGGGCGGCGGACTGCCCTCGGCCCGGGGCAATCCCAACCAGCCGCTGGATCCCGCCAAGGTGGCCGAACAGGCGCAGAACCTGACCACGCCCGCGCGGATTGCCCTGCCCGCGCTGCTGGCGAACAGCCTGCATCAACAGGCCATCGCCAAGGAACTGCAAGACGAGGATCCCCAAAAGCCCCGGCGGACGGATCCGCAAACGGGGCTGGATTATGAGCAATTTACCCTGGTGCCCAGCCCCTACGGTTATGTGCAATACACCACGAAACTGCTGGAAAAGCGCATCACCAGCCGGGTGGCCATGAAAGCGCCGCCGACCAAACGCGTCCTGAATGGCGACCTGACCGCCGGCCAGGGGGTGGAGGCGGAAAATGAATTGCTGAACGATATGCAGCGGGCCAATGGGGGCGACAAGGTGGAGGCGGATGAAAGCCGTTATCAAATCACCCTGCGCCGGCCGGATGCCTCGGACGCCCCGGATTGGACGGGCGAAGTGGTCGGCCCCCCGGAGGTGTATGCGCAAAAATCGGTGAACATCATTGCCGCGGGCAAAAGTGTGACGGTGCTGGACAAGGCCAACAAACTGCGCTGGACCAACTCCCTGACTTACGACGTGGGGATTGGGCGGCTCGGCGCGGCCGGCGAGAATTCCCCGCTGGGCGCGGGCCCCTGCGTGGAGCACGGGGACACACTCTATGTCATCGACCAGGCCGTGCTCACGGCGTTTGATCTGGCCACGGGCAACGCGCGCTGGCGGCTGCCCTCGGTGGGCATCGTGGGGTTGTACTTTGATGATGCGGACCATATTTATGTGAACACGACCACGGCCAATCCCGATAAAATCAAATACTCCCGCCAGATTGACGTGGCGGCCGCCATTGACGCGGTGCTGCTCAAGGTGGACGCCCGGACGGGCCGGAACTTGTGGACGGCGAAGACGGGCGGGTTTGCCGCGTATGTCGCGGGCCAGTTTGTGTATACGTACCAGGCGCATGATAAAATTGAAGATGACCTGGCGAGCGATTTGACCTCAGGTTTCCAAAAGCCGGCGTTCATGAAAATCATCCGCATCAATCCCAAGAACGGGCAGACGCTCTGGGAGCATGATGAAGACCGCGCGCCGGTGGATGTGCGCTTCGACAAAAATATCATCTATCTGGTCTTCCATAAGGAAGTGCAGGTGTTGAAGTTTATGACGCTGTAAGCGGGAGTACGCAGTTGCACCAAATCAGTATCCTGCGGTCAAAGGGCTTTTATTTCAAAGTGTCTGCAGGCCGAGAGTGGCAAGGCTTTGATTAAGAATGTGCCGGTCAATGCGAATGCCTTGCGCTAGTAAGCTCGCGTAGGCCTCTCGCAAATCAGGCACGAGTTTGCGATCATGACCCAGCTCCAAAATGCCCACACAACCCATGATCGCCAAGCCTTCAGATTGTCCCAGCCGGCGCGCGGCGCGCTCATCAATAATGGCCAGGTCGGCGGTGAGTTTTCGCGCCAATAGGACTGTGGCAAGTTCCCCGCTCCCCAAGGCGTGATGCGAACGCAGATTGGCCAGCTCGTTTGGTTCGGCCGGCGGATGCGTTTCAATCCAATCGGCGGCACCCACCGACGCGGACGCCGGCCGGCCGGTTCCACGGACAACCACCTCCTCAAAAACTTCCCAGGCAATGTGAATGCGTCCGAAAAGCTTCCGGAGCAGTTCCAAGTGGCCAATCCGGGCGAGCGTGATGAGGGGGGATGAATTGGAAACGACGATCACAGTTTCAGCCGGTCTGCGGTGGCGCGGTCCTCGCACAGATCAGTTTCCGTGTAATGTAATGATACCTGCCGCTGCGCCGAGAATTCCATAAATTCCTCCACACTGGCACCCGCCAGCTCTGCCGCGCGCCCCAGCGACACCCGCCCTTCCCGGAACAGCTCCAGCACGAGCAACCGTGTCGCACGGTTCGAAGCGGAACCATTGGGCAAGCCCGCCAGCGTGAGCACCTCGGTGGGTATCTCGACAGTTACATTTGTCATACAGGCATTAACTTAACCCAAAGCCAAAGTTTCGGATAGCCGATTTTGGAGGCGGCCCATTTTAATCCCCGAGGTGCGTTCAAATCCAGTGCGTGGTACATCCAACCCAAATTCCCATGGGCCCGGGAAAGAGCGGAACCCCGCGCTTCTTGATTCCTCATTCATTCTGAAGTGGATGACCCGCGGCGCACGGCTTCCGGACGGGTCGCTGACGCAGTTTGCACCCCCGTGGATGTGCGCTTCGACAAAAACCTCATCTATCTGGTCTTCCACAAAGAGGTGCAGGTGTTGAAGTTTATGACCCTGTAACCCTGCGGCCGGCGCTCGCGTCTGTCCTGCCAGGCTCCCCCGTGCTGGCAGGAATTTGGCCGGCATTGCACCGAATCTATGAAATCATGGCTTTTGCTCCTGGCTGCCTGCTTGCTGCCGGTCGGACTTTTCGCCGCAGACGCACCGCGCCAGACACTCAATTTCAACCGGGATTGGAAATTCCAGTTGGGCGACCCGCCCGGGGCCGCGGCCACCGGCTATGCGGATGCAACCTGGCTGGCCGTCGGTCTGCCGCATTCCTTCAGCCTGCCCTATTTCGCCGCCCCCAAATTTTATACCGGTTACGGCTGGTACCGGAAACATTTTACCGTGCCCCCCGCCTGGTCCGCCAAGCAGGTATCCCTCGAATTCGACGGCGCCTTCCAGGTGGCGGAAATTTACATCAACGGCCGGCGCGCCGGGGAACACCAGGGCGGTTACACAGGCTTCGCGGTGGATATTACCGGCACCGTCCAACCCGGTGACAATGTGGTCGCCGTGCGGCTGAACAACTTGTGGAATCCGCAACTGGCCCCGCGCGCCGGCGAGCACGTCTTTAGCGGCGGCCTTTACCGCGATGTGCGCCTGGTCGCCACTGAACCGCTCCACGTCACCTGGTATGGCACCTTTGTGACCACCCCACAGGTTTCCGCGGCGGCCGGCACGGTGAATGTAAAAACTGAAATTCGCAATGACGCGCCCACCCCCGCCACGTGCGTGCTGCTCACCGAACTGCTCGATCCAGCGGGCCACGTTGTCGCCAGTCTCAGTTCCACCCAGGCCGTGCCGGCGGGCACCACCGTCAACTTTGACCAAACCTCCGCGTCCCTGGCCCGTCCGCAACTCTGGCATCCCGACCATCCCTTCCTCTACACCGCCGTGACCCATGTATATGCGGGGGACCGTCTGGCGGATGAATTTAAAACCCCGTTTGGATTTCGATGGTTTCAATGGACGGCCGACCGGGGCTTTTTCCTGAACGGCGAACACTTTTATTTCGAGGGTGCGAATGTGCATCAGGATCATGCCGGCTGGGGCGATGCCGTCGCGGACAGCGGGTTTTATCGCGATGTAAAACTGGTGAAGGACGCGGGGTTTGCCTTCATTCGCGGCTCGCATTATCCGCACGCGCCCGCCTTTGCCGCCGCGTGCGACCAGTTGGGCCTGCTCTTCTGGTCGGAAAATTGCTTTTGGGGCATGGGCGGTCGCGCGCCCGAGGGATATTGGAATGCCAGCGCCTATCCGCCCCGGGCGGAAGACCAGCCGGCCTTTGAAACCAGCGTGCGCAACAGCCTGCGCGACATGATCCGGATCAATCGCAACCACCCCTCCATCGTCGCCTGGAGCATGTGCAACGAGGTGTTTTTCTCGGAAAAAACCACGCTGCCCCAGGTGCGCGCGTTCCTGTCGCAACTGGTGGCCGAAACGCATGAACTCGACCCCACGCGCCCGGCGGGCATCGGTGGTTGTCAGCGCGCGGGACTGGACAAACTGGGCGACGTCGCCGGTTACAATGGCGATGGCGCGCGCCTGTATATCAATCCAGGCTTCCCCAGTCTCGTCACCGAATACAGTGCCATCCGCGCCGTCCGCCCCGGCAAATACGGTCCCGCCTGGGGCAACCTCGTGCAGGGGCCGGGCGACCGCACCCAGCCGTTTTTCTGGCGCTATCCGTGGCGCAGCGGCGAAGTGCTGTGGTGCGGCTTCGACCATGGCAGCATCGCCGGCGACGAGGGGCGCACCGGCATCGTGGATTATTTCCGGCTGCCCAAGCGCGCCTGGTATTGGTATCGCCATGAATACCGTCACCTCCCGCCCCCCGTCTGGCCGGCGGACGGCACCCCGGCCGCCTTGCGGGTCACCGCCGACCGCACCACGCTCCCCGCCGCCGACGGCACCGAGGATGCCCAGGTCATCGCCACCGTGGTGGATGCCGCCGGCGTGGCCCTGAGCAATTCCCCGCCGGTCACGCTCACCATTGAATCCGGGCCGGGCGAATTTCCCACCGGCCGTTCCATCACCTTTGATCCGGAATCCGATATTGCGATTCGCGATGGCCAGGCCGCCATGGAATTTCGCGCCTACCAGTCCGGGCCAACCGTGATTCGGGCCACCTCCCCCGGACTGCGCGATGGCACCCTCACCCTCACCTCCCTGGGTGGACCGGCTTTCGTGGCCGGCCAGACCCCGTTGGTTGCCGTGCGCCCCTATGTGCGTTTCAATGGTCCGGCCGCCCGGTTTGCCGGGGATCCGGCGAATGCCGTTTTTGGCCTCAACAATCCCAGCCTCGCCAGCAGCGAGGCCCCCGGGCACCCCGCGAGTGCCGCCAACGACGGCAATGCCACCACCCACTGGGAGCCGGCGAACCTTGACCCCAACGCCTGGTGGCAGGTGGACTTGGAACGCGCCGTGACCATGGCGCAGGCCAAAATCACCTTCCCGGCCGCCGGCCAGTATCGCTACAAAATCGAAAGCTCCACCGGGGACCAGCACTGGACCTTGGTGACCGACCAAACCCAGAGCACCAATACCGAGTCCGTTCAGAACATCGTTTTTCCGAACGGCATCAGCGGCCATCTGCTGCGCGTGACTTTTGCCGGCCCGCCCGCCGCCATCGCCGAGATGGAAGTGCTGGGCCACTTGTCCGCGCAATAAACCCGCTGGCCGCGCAAGCAGCTCAAAGAACAAGCATGCCCTTGCCGGGCCTGTAAAAACTTCGTGCCCTTCGTTGCCTCCTGTTCAAAATCCGGCTCGTTTTCTATGTGATCTTTGTGTTCTTTTGTGGCTAAAACTCCCTTGTCCCCCTCCGTGCCTCTGTGACTCCGTGGTTTTTTTACCCGCTATTAATCGAAACGGGCCGCGATCCATGTCCAATCCCAGAACCAATTTGAACCACAGAGGCACGGAGGCACAGAGCAGTCGGAAAAGTTGGGACTCTGGTTGTGGAACAGCGTTTCTCCGGGGCCGCACGGTTTTAAATTCGCCTCGGCGATTTTGGAGGCTTCGGTGGTTCAGTCGTCGCTACGCGACGCAGAGGCGATTGGCGATTTCGATGCATGGGTTGAAACCCACGCCTACCTTCGGAATGTCGCCACGCGACTGCGAGAATGCGGGCGGGGATTTTTTGGACCATGGAATTTCATTGGAGGTTGGTGCTTGGTATTTGGAGGTTTCCCCCTCCGTGCGGTTCCTTTCGCCCGTGGCTAAATCAACTTCCCCGCGATGGCCCGGGCCTGGCGGATCAGATCGAGGTCGTCTTCCAGCCGGCCAAATTTGAGGCCGGGCAGGCCGCTTTGGTCGTGGCCGAGGAGTTCGCCGGGGCCGCGCAGTTTTAAATCGGCCTCGGCAATTTTAAAGCCGTCGGTGGTTTCGGCCAGGACTTGCAGGCGCGCGTGGGCGTCGGGGTTCTTGGCGCTGCCGATCAAGATGCAGTGGCTCTCGTGGGCGCCCCGGCCGATGCGGCCGCGCAATTGGTGCAGTTGGGCGAGGCCGAAGCGCTCGGCGTTTTCCACGACCATGATGGTGGCGTTGGGCACGTCCACCCCCACTTCGATGAGGGCGGTGGCCACGAGGACCTGGAGGGTGTTGGTGCGGAAGGCGGTCATGACGGCGGCTTTTTCGGGGGCTTTTAACCGGCCGTGCAACAGGCCGACCCGGAAGGGTTGGAGCGCGCGCTGGATGTTTTCGGCCTCGAGGGTGGCGGCTTTGAGGTCGTTGGCGGTATCGGCGGCGTCCACGCGGGAATAGACGACGTAGGCCTGGCGGCCGGCGGCGAGTTTTTCGCGGATGAACTCCCAGACTTTGGGGAGTTTGTCCGCGAGGCGGACGTAGGTTTTGATGCGGCCGCGGCCGCCGGGGAGTTCATCGATGACGGACACATCGAGGTCGCCGTAGAGGGTGAGCCCGAGGGTGCGGGGGATGGGCGTGGCGGTCATGACGAGGAGGTGGGGGAAATTGCCTTTGCGGAGCAATTCCTCGCGCTGGACGACGCCGAACTTGTGCTGTTCGTCAATGATGACGAGGCCGAGGTGAGGGAGGGTGAAGCCGGATTCGATGAGGGCGTGGGTGCCGATGCAGAGGACGGGGCCGGTGGCGCCGGACTGGCCGGTTTTGCGGCTGCCGGTTTGGAATTCCACGCGGATGCCCAGCGGGCCGAACCATTTGGTAAAGTTGCGGTGGTGTTGCTCGGCCAAAATTTCGGTGGGGACCATGAGCACGACATTGAACCCGCTTTCCAGGGTCATGAGGGCGGCACAGGCGGCGACGGCGGTTTTGCCGGAGCCCACATCGCCCTGCAACAAGCGGCGCATGGGATGGGGGGCGGTGAGGTCGGCGCGGATTTCGCGGAGCACGCGGGTTTGCGCCGGGGTGAGCCGGAAGCCGAGGCCGGCGAGGAAGGGGCGCATCCAGCGATTATCCCCGCCGCAGGGCAGGCCGGCGGAGTGGGACTCGAGATTTTTGCGCCGGCCCAGAATGCCGCGCTGTAATTCCACAAATTCATCGAGGGCGAGCCGGCGGCGGGCGATTTCGGCATCGGAAAACTCCGCGGGAAAATGGAGCAGGTGGACGGCATGGGCGCGGGTGGGAAGGGCGGGCGGGGAAAACCCGGGCCAGGGTTCGGGGACATGGCTGGCAGACTGCTGGAGGGTGCGCCAGATCAAACCGCGCAGCCAGCGTTGGGGCAGGCCTTCGGTGAGGGGATAGATGGGCGCGATGCGGTTGATGTGGATGGAGCTTTCCTCGCCGGCCTCGATGACCTCGGTTTCCGGGTGGTCGATGGTGCGGGGCTTGGTTTCGAGGAGTTTGCCATGTACAAAGACTTCGTCGCCCATCATGAAATAATTCTGCATGAAGGGCAGGTTCCACCAGCGGCAGTGGAGCCGGGCGGTGCCGTCATCGAGAATGATTTCGAAGACGGATTTCTGGCCGCCCCGGAATTTCTTGAGGCCGAGGGCGACGATTTTGCCGCGGGTGGTGCGGGCTTCATCGAGGGTCAGTTCGGCAATGGTGCGGAAATGGCGGCGGTCCTCGTAGCGGCGGGGGGCGTGCAGGAGGAGGTCGCCCACGGTAAAGAGCTTGAGCCGGGCGAGTTGCTGGGTGCGTTCGCCGCCGACGCCCCAGAGGGAATTCACCGGTGCCGCGAGGGGCGGCAGGGCGGGAGGGGCGGGCGGTTTAGCGGGCGGCGTCACCGGGGAACGATAGCGGTGATGTTTTGCGGCTTCAACGGGAAACGGAACGGCACAGTTCAAGGTCCACGGTCCAAAGTCCAAGGTTCGGGCCGGCGGGGCGGCGGGTGGGTTATTTCTGGTGCCCTTCTGACATTGCCAAGTGCGGACGGGCGTTTTAGCATGTCCGTCGGCTCATGGCAGAATACAAAGTCCAGTTTGAGGTCTTCGAAGGCCCGCTCGATTTGCTCCTCTATCTTATCAAGAAGGAGGAAGTGGATATTTACGAGGTGAATCTGACCAAGCTGGCCACGCAGTTCATCGAATATGTGGAGTTGATGCGGCAATTCGACCTGGATGTGGCGGGGGAATTTTTGGTGATGGCCTCGACGCTGATGTACATCAAAAGCCGCGAATTGCTGCCGGTGGAGCAGCAAGTGGTGGTGGAAGGCGAGGAGGACGGGGAGGATCCGCGCTGGGAATTGATCCGGCAACTGGTGGAGTATAAGAAGTTCAAGGACGCGGCGGCGAAATTGCAGGTGCTGGAATTGCGCCAGGAAAACATTTATCCGCGGCTGCCGGGCAAGCTGGAATTTGTGGCGGAAGCCCCGGTGGCCAAGACGCCGGTGAGTATTTTCGACCTGCTGAACGCGGTGAATGCGGTGCTCAAGCGGATTGCGGCCAAGGAGGCGGGCACGCGGGAGATTTTTGAGGACAAATGGTCGGTCAGCGAAAAAATTGAGCTGGTGCTCAAGGTGATCGTGGAGCGAACGCACGTGCGGTTCTCGGAGTTATTTGAGAACGCGGCGAACCGGTGGGAGGTCATTTGTACATTTCTGGCGCTGTTGGAATTAATCCGGTTGAAACAACTGGCCTGCACCCAGCCCGAGGCTTTCGACGAAATCGAGATCATCCGCTCCCCCCTGGCGGAGCCAGCCACTCCGGCCAGCACCGAGGGCACGGAAGCGCCCGCGCTGACCGAAGCGGTATCGGGCGATCCCGGGGTGATGCCCGAGGTCGCAGCGCCGGCCGCCGCCGCCCGCCCCACTCCCGAAAGGGCCGGCGAGACGGAGGCGGAGGAGGAAGTCTAATTTAATCCTATGGAACTCAAATTCATCCTGGAATCACTGTTGTTCTCCGCGCAAAAGCCGCTGAGCACCAAGGAACTGCGGGATTTGCTGGCGACCACGGCGGATGCGGAAGAGGTGGACATGGCCATCAAATTGCTGAAGAAAACCAAGGAGGATGAGCTCGTGGCGGCGCTGGAAACGCTGGCGAAGGAGCATGAGACGGCGGGGCGGAGCTACCGGCTGGCGTGTGTGGCGGGGTCGTGGCAGTTTGTGACGCAGCCGGAATTTGCGCCGTGGTTGCGGGCGTTGGTGGGGGTGAAGGTGCGTCCCTCCAGGCTGTCGCAGGCGGCGCTGGAGACGCTGGCGATCATTGCCTACCGCCAGCCGGTGACGCGCGCGGAGGTGGAGCAGGTGCGCGGAGTGAATGTGGATGGCACGATGCAAACCTTGTTGGAAAGGGGTTTGGTGGAACAGAGCGGGCGGGCGGAGGTGGTGGGCCGCCCGGCGCTATACAGCAGCACGGCGGCATTTCTGCAATATTTTGGCCTGCGCAGTCTGGATGAACTGCCGGCCGCTGACGAATTGCGGCGGATCGTGGTGGAAAAACCGGCGTTTCCGGTGACGGTGGAGCCCGGTCTGGCCACGGCCACGCCGGAACTGCCTTTGGCGGCGGAAGGTGCCCCAGCGGCGGCCGCGCCGGAAATCGCAGCCAGCCCGGTGGCGGGGGAGACGACCGTGGAAGAAACGCCTGTGGTGCCGAAGGAAGGCTGAAATTCACTTTTGGGAAAATATCTGGTTGTGATAATCCACATATTTCCGGTCATTTGGATGGTCAGCCACTTGAGTTAAGGAGGAGATGGTAAGTGCCACCGTACAGTAATCCAGTTCGGCGTGATGGTTGGGACAAACGCAAATAATATTGCTAAGCACATCAGGGCCGTTATGCGGCTCGCCTAATGGCTGGATGTGGTGAGCTTCTGCATATTGCAAACCACTGGGTAGCTTGATGCGGTAACCGCAAATCTGACACCGATAACCATGCAAAAGCTTTACCTTGCGGGCCAATTCGGTATCACGCAAGATCCGGTAGGTGGTGGTCTCGACCCGGTTGGCTGGTGCATTTGTGATGTCGGCCGCCAATGGAGTCGCAGGCGCGATGTTGCCATTTGCTAATAAAAGTCCCGTGCCTTGGTTTGTTTTTACATAGAAGTTGCCATCGTCATCCCGAAAAACTCTGAGTCGAACATTTGTACCATTTGAACCTTCCGGGTCGTGGCGAATGTAGCCATCACGGAGGAGCCCGTTCAAATCAAGGCGAAATACACCGACTGGCAGTGCTGGATCATCAGTCGTTTGATGCCACGATAGATCAAGGTAAAGAGGGCTTTCGGATAGGTTAACTGGGGCGTGATGATGGCTGCCTCCCGGACAGCGATAGTCAGCGCGAAGTGTCCAGCGACGTCGCGTCGCATCACGCGGAACTTCCTGTGCAATTTCGCAAAGATGATAATTGTTTAAGGGCAAATCGTCAGATGGAATATCAACTTCAACGCGAGTCATTTAATGCCGTACCGCTTTTTAACATCCTCGTGGGTGAGGCGAGGCTTGCCTTCATCCCGCACGCGAGCTTCGGTGACATCCAGATAATCATTCAGATCCTCAAGTTCCTCACGCAACGTGGCGATTTGCTCGCGTTTGCTTGAAATTTCGCGAATTACAGTCTTTTGGGCGGCTTTAGTCATAAACGTCTTTCCGGTGTCCAATCCTGCGGATGATTATAACATCCTCCTCCACATCAAACAAGATGCGATAGTCCCCCATGCGCAGGCGAAACATGGATTCAGCCTCGCGGAGGCGTTTGATGTTCCCTTGTAATCCAAACTTAAGGCGTTCAATTTTGCGAAGCACTTGCACTCGCTCGCGGTCCGGAAGGCCGTCCAGGTCATCCAGAGCGGAGGCACCATATTCAATTTGGAAATGAGGATCGTTCATCGGTTTGCTTTCCCTTATATGACGATTGCCTGGAGGACAAATTGCGCCGGTCAATACCAAGTGCAGCCACTTTTCCAGATGCTGGACAAAAAATCACTTCTTTTTCTTCTTGAGCTTCAAAAATTTCAAGGCTTCTTGGAAATCAGCGGGCAGGGGCGCGGAGAAATGCACGGGCTTTTTGGTGCGCGGATGTTCAAAGGACAGGTCGCGGGCGTGGAGCATGACGCGGGGAGCGGCGTAGTTGGCCAGTTCCTTGAGGCGGGCATTGGGCCGGGCGCCGTAGGTATCGTCGCCCACCACGGGATGGCCGATAAATTGGAAATGCACGCGAATCTGGTGGGTGCGGCCGGTGTGGATTTGGGCATCCACGAGGGTGGCGGCGTTGAGGCGTTCCACGAGGGTGTAGCTGGTGTGGGCGGCCCGGCCATCGTCATCGTCGGTGGCGGCCATGCGTTTGCGGTGGGAGGGATGCCGGGCAATGGCGGCGCGGATTTCGCCGGTTTCCCGGGGGAGTTCACCGCAGACAATGGCGGAGTAGATTTTTTTTACCCGGCGCCCGGCAAACTGGTCGGAAAGGGCGACGTGGGTTTCGTCATTCTTGGCCACGACGAGGCAGCCGCTGGTTTCCTTGTCCAGCCGGTGGACGATCCCGGGCCGGGCCACGCCGCCGATGCCGCTCAGCGAGCCCTGGCAATGAAAGAGCAAGGCATTGACCAGCGTGTGCTCCTCGTTTCCGGCGGAGGGATGGACGACCATGCCGGAGGGTTTGTTGACCACGAGCAGCGAGCTGTCCTCAAACAGGATGTCCAGCGGGAGGTTTTCGGGCTGGGCCTCGGCGGGTTTGGCCTCGGGCCAGTGGATTTCGATCACTTCGCCGGCGTGGGGATGATGCGTGGCCTTCACGGCCTTGCCATTGACGCGGATGTGACCCTCCTCAATCAAGCGTTGCAGGGCCCCACGGGAGGCGGCGGGAAATTTCTCCCGCAAAAAGGTGTCCAGCCGCACCATGGGCAGGGATAACTCGACGGTCAACTGTTCCTGGCGTTCGGACATGAGAGAGAGGGAGAGGGGCTTAGTTTTGGGCGGGTTTGGGGGCTTGCTCGCTTTTCCACGAGAGAATGAATATCAGGGCCACACCGGTGCAAATGGCGCTGTCGGCAATATTAAAGGCGGGAAAACCAATTTCGGTACCACCGCCCCGGGGTTGCAGATAAAAATAGAGGAAATCCACGACGGCATGACGACCGGGCAGGAGGCGGTCGGTGAGATTGCCGGCGATGCCGCCGAAAATGAGGCCGAAGGCAATCTGGCCCATGATGGTATGGGCGTGAAAATGATGGCGGGTAAAAATGAGCAGGATCAGCGCGCCCAGGCCAACCACGGCCAGCACGGCGTTGTTACCGCTGAACAGGCTCCAGGCGGCACCGGTGTTGCCCCAATGCACAAATTTGAAAAAGCCGGGGAGCAGATTATTTTCCTCCCCCACCGGGAGGAGGTTGAGAATGAGCCACTTGGCGAATTGATCGCAGACGTAGACTGTCACTGCCAGCGTCAAAATGAGCCAGTTGGACGGGGTGGAACTTTTATTAGTCGGTTCTGCCATGGCAACAATCTAGGCAAAGGATAGCCCAACGGGATGATTTTACACGTCATTTTTCAGGATTTGGGGCGATACGGCTTCGGAGCGCGGCCAGGGGTGATAGCGAATGCTAGCAAGGAGGGCACTGCGGGGATGTGGGAATAGGTTGCCCCTTGGACCGCGACAGCAGGACCGTGGGGGATTTTGTGGGGGTACTAATAATTGCGGCAAGGGCGAGCATGGCATTAGTACTTTAACTACTTTCATACGTTAAGAATTTTGCGTGACAACCGATTTCGGATGGGTGTATTAGTTGTCTCCAATGCCCTGTTCGAACCACCCAACTGTCGGGTCCGGCCATGTCCGGAGCCGATGCTGGCCCATTGCACAGGGTGTCTGTGTCCCAACTCAACCCAACCATCGGTTCCCTTAATCCTGAAAACCAGTCCCAACCAAATCCCAAAAACCTAACGGTAGTATGAAAAAATCCAACTTATACAGCGTGCTCGCCCTGACCGGCGGGCTGCTACTGGAGGCCAGCAACGGCCTGGCCCAAACGGCCACCCTCACAGACATTGGCAGCACCGCACCGACCCCGGGGCCCAATGATATTTACCAGCTCACCGCCCCCACGGGCGCGAGCAGCCCGGGCGGGTTGAATTATTACACCGACAACGGCACGCCGCCGGGACAGACTTTTACCACGGGGTCGAGCCCCAATGGTTATGTCTTGAATTCCCTGGCGGTGTTAACGGCGGGCAACGGCGGGAACCTGCCGGCGGCCGGCCAGGTTTATGTGCTGTACCTTTACTCAATTACCGGCACGTCGGCGAAGTTGCTATACACGATTAATTCGCAGCCGAAGTTCACGTTTACGCAAACGGACTGGCTGCAGTGGACCGGTCTGGGCATCACGCTGCAACCCAACCAGCAATATGCTTATGCCTTTGGGCGCATTGGTTCCGGCGCGGGCTGGGAGAACATGGCGAATGTTTCGGGCAATCTCTATGCGGGCGGCCAGGTGGGGCTGTTTCCGAAAGCCGGGGGCACGGCCAACTTGGGGAACGCGACCGCGGCGGGGTTTGACGCGACGTTTGACATCGGGCTGAGCCTGCCCTCCGCACCCATCCCGGGTGCGCCTGTGGCCAATCCATCCTATGCGGGAGTGGGCATTCTGGCGGGAACCAAAGTAACGCTCAGCGCCGCTTCGGCGGGCCTGGCACCCATCACCTTCCAATGGCAGACGGATGGCGGCACGGGTGGAGCGCTGGCGAACATCCCCGGTGCCACCAGCACGAATCTGGTGGTGGATACCACGGGCTGGCCGCTGGGCACTTACCAATATGATTTTGTGGCGCAAAACGCCATTGGCAATGCCACAAGCGCGACCGCGAGCATCACGATTGTGTCCCAGGCGATGGTGGATATCGGCACCAACGCACCGGTGCCGGGAGCGAATGACATCAGCCAGCTCCAGACCGGGAGTTATAACGCTGACGGGATGAATTATTACACCGACAACGGGGCGGGGCACGGCAACTGGTGCGGCCAGACCTTTACCACGGGCACCAATAATAATGGTTATTTGTTGCAGAGCCTGTCGTGGTTGAGCGGTGGCGGCACCTCCAGCGGCTTTGGCAACTGGCAGCTCTACGACCTGTATTTCTATTCAATTTCGGCCGATGGTGCGACCGCCACGCTGGTGGCCAACTACCAAATGTATGGGGGCGGCAACAGTGGGGACTGGCTGCAGTTTTCCGGCCTTTCCGTGCCGCTGGCCCCGAACGCCAAATACGCTTACACATTTGGCCGCGACGCGACGGCCACCGGCTGGCAATCGATTTACGCGCAGGGCGGAAATCCTTATCCGGACGGTTCCATCATCACGATTGCGAACTCGAACACCAACGGCGGGCCGGTGACTTATGGTGCCAGCAAGGGTTCGGACCAGGTCTTTGACCTAAACATCATCGTATCGCAGAAGCCCTTCGCCAGCAATCCCACGTATACGCCTTTTGTAAATCCCATTTACGGGACGACGCCCGTCACCTTGAGTGAGGTGGGTGTGGGCACGCCGCCCCTGACCTACCAATGGTTGACGGATAACGGCACCGGCGGTCCTTTGGTGCCTGTAAGCGGAGCCGCCGGCACAAATCTGGTGGTGACACCGGACGGCAGCCTGCCCACGATTAATTATGCGTGCATCGTGCACAACCAATTTGGTTCCTCCACCAGCGCGCCGGTGACCTTGAATATCGTAGCCCCGAGTGCGCCCCAACTGGTGACGGATCTCGCGCCGATTGGCACCAATCAGGCTTATGTCGGCCAAACGATTTCCTATTCGGCAAATTTTGTTGGCACGCTGCCGATTACTTACCAGTGGTATCTCAATGGCTCCGCCATCCCGGCGTCCAGCAATCCCAGCGCGGTGAGCAATACGTTGGTGCTGGCCAACTTGCAACTGGCGAATGCAGGCAGCTACAGTGTGGTCGCGCAGAATTCGCTGGGCAGCCTGCCCAGTAGTTCCTCCGGGCTTGCGGTGCTGACGCCCCCGGGGCCGCCCGCCGACAACACCTATGGGGCCACCATCCTCTCCGAAAACCCGGTGGCGTACTGGCGCTTTAATGAAACCGGCGATCCCTCCTCCGGGGTGCTGCCCGCCTATGATGCCAGTGGCAATAATAATGACGGCCTTTATGGGCTGAGCGTCCAAAATGGCTTTAATTATGTGGCCGGCCCGCAATCGCCCGCCTTCCCCGGCTTTGAAGCCGCCAACAGCGGGTTGTTCCTCCAGAACAGCATTGGCTCTGAATATGTCAACGTGCCGCCGCTGAATTTGAACACTAACACGGTGACAATCAGCATGTGGATCAACCCGGCGGGCACCGTCGCGGCGTCCTCCGGCTTGTTGTTTAACCGCAAAGGTGGCGATGCGGCGGGTTTTTGCTTTGGCGAAACGGTTAATTCCGCAGGCATTGCGGAATTGGGTTATACGTGGAACACCAACAGTGCGGCCACTTATAACTGGCATTCGGGGCTGTATCCGGTGGCGGGCATCTGGTCCTACGTGGCCCTGGTGATCGCGACCAACCAGACGACGGTTTATCTCTATTATATTGATCCCAACACCGGGCAGCC
This sequence comes from uncultured Verrucomicrobia subdivision 3 bacterium, assembly GCA_903936645.1. Lineage (GTDB taxonomy): Bacteria > Verrucomicrobiota > Verrucomicrobiia > Limisphaerales > UBA11358 > UBA11358. Next base: position 9,439 of record CAIZWI010000337.1, on the reverse strand, counting down.
CGATCTCTACTCGGCAGTGAATCCCGTGCCCAACGGCCCCGAGCCGTTCGCGGGGAGCACCAACACGCTGATTGGTTCAGATCTGTACAATGCATCCACCCGGGCCTATAACGGAAATTTGGATGAAGTGGCGGTGTTTAATTATGCGATGACCACGGCGCAGGTGCTCGGCCAATTCAGCAAAGCCACGGGCATTGGACCGGTGGCGGCGACCATCTCCGGGCAGCCGGCATCCGCCACAGTTTACGCGGGCAAAACCGTCACCCTCAAGGCCACGGGCATTAACGGCACGCCGACACTCACATATCAATGGCAATTGGGCGGGGTGAATCTGAATGATGGCGGTAATCTCACTGGAACGCATACGCCCACGCTGATTATCAGCAACACGGTGGCGGCCAATACGGGCACCTATACCCTGCTCGTGAGCAATCCAGTCGGTACCACCTCCAGCAGCAATGCCGTGGTGACGGTGATCACGCCGGTGCCGGGATCCTACGAAGCGGCCGTTGCGGCCGGCAATCCGTTTGCCTTCTGGAAACTAAATGAAACCACCGATCCCTCCACGGGCACGGCGGTGGCCACGGATTATGCGGGTGGGCACAACGGGATTTATCAAATCGCCTCCCAAAATGGGTTCAATGGCGTCGTGGGACCGGAAGCCCCGGCTTACGCGGGCTTCCCAACCGTGAACAGCGCCGCGGAAACCTTCACCGGCGTGGCCGCCTCCTATGTTGCCGCCGGCTCGGCGGGAAACTTGATTGCGACCAATCTGACTTATGTCATGTGGATCAATCCCAGTGTGGCCAACGGAAATGCCAATGGGCTGCTCTTTGACCGCGGTGGTGCGGGCGAGGGCTTGTGCATTAACAATAACTTTGTGGATGCCAATGGCCAGGGCGCGCTGGGCTACACTTGGAACTTGAATAATGCCAACACATGGGATTGGGATTCGGGCATCTTCCCCACTGTTGGGGAATGGCAACTGGTGGCCATGGTGATCACGCCCACTGCGGGCACGCTGTACATCATTGACAAGAACGGGGTGCAATCCGCCACCAACGCCATCCCGCATGACGCTGAGACGTTTGGGGTTAACTGGGAAATTGGCAATGACTCGACCGTGGCGGCCGGGGGCCGGACTTTCCCGGGCAGCATCGCGGATGTGAGCGTGTATCTGTACGCGCTAACGGGCAACCAGATCGCTTCGCTTTACAATGCCGGCGCGGGCGTGATCCCGCCCGTGACCTTGTACATTGCCCCGGCCGGGGCGAATGCTTCGACGCTCACCTGGTCGCAAGGCACGCTCCAGCAAGCCACCAGTGTGGCCGGTCCCTGGACGGCGGTGACGGCGACCTCGCCGTACACGGTGGCCACCACCAATGCGAGCACGTTCTTCCGCGTGAAGGTTCAATAAACCTGGTTTAAAGCAACAACAGCGGTCGGGGTCGCAAAGGCCCCGGCCGCTTTTTTATAACGCTGCGGCAGATCGCACGGGCGGGCCGGCGCCCATAACGAATTTTCATGACATGACGCGGGCGAGCCGTTCGGCTAGGCTTAATGAAGCCCTAATAATTTTATGACAAAATCAATTTTACTCCGGACCCGGTCATTGCGCGCCCTTATTGGCCTGACGTTGGTGCTCGTTGGATCGGCGGGTGCATGGGCGGATCAAACAGTCGAACTGCGGGGAGAGGCGGGTGGCAAGCGCTTTGATGGGATTGGGGCGGTGAGCGGGGGCGGTGCCACGTCCGTGCTGCTGAAAGATTACCCGGAACCGCAACGCAGCCAGGTGCTGGATTTGCTCTTCAAACCCAAGTTTGGGGCGTCGATGAGCGCGTTGTTGGTGGAGGTGCCGGGCGACAGTGATTCCACCCAGGGTGCGGAACCGAGTCACCAGCACACCCGGGACGAGCAGAATTTCAGTCGTGGTTATGAATGGTGGTTGATGCGGGAGGCGAAGGCGCGCAATCCGGAACTGAGCCTGGATGCCTGTGCTTGGGGTTGCCCGGGCTGGGTGGGGAATGGCCATTTCTGGTCGCAGGACATGTGCGACTATTACGCCAACTGGATTGGGGGGCTAAAATCGACATACGGACTGGACCTGGACGCCATTGGCTGCCGCAATGAAAAGGGCGTGAGCGAGGATTTTGCCAAAAAGTTTCGCGCCACGCTGGATGCCCGGGGTTTGAGCGCGGTGCGCATTCATGGCTTTGACAATTGGGGCAAGACGAAGTTTGACTGGACCAAAGACCTGCGCACGGACCCGGAACTGCGCCGGGCCGTGGCCATTTTGAGCAACCACACCATGGCGGACGTCGCCACGCCGCCGGAAGTCCGGCAAATGGCGGACGAATATAACATCCCGATTTGGAACACGGAGGAACATGTCTACAAAAAGGGCTTTGATTGCGAAATCAGCCTGGTCAAGGCGTTCAACGACAACTTTTTGACCAGTGGCGTGACGAAGATCGTGAACTGGTATCTGGTGGGGTCGGTCTATCCCCTGGAATCGTATTCGGAAACGCCGGCGGTGATGATCGCCAATTCGCCGTGGAGCGGGGCGTATCACACACGCGAGGTGTTGTGGGGCTATGCGCATTACGGCCAGTTCACGGCAATTGGCTGGCAATACCTGAACGGGGCCTGCGGCAAACTGGCCGACGGCGGTTCCTTCGTCACGCTCAAATCCCCCGGGAAGGATTTTAGCGTGATTTTGGAGACCCAGGGCGCGGCGCGGCCCCAAACCGTGACGTTCCAGATAAGCGGCGGGCTGGCCACGGGCCCGGTTGTCGTGTGGCGCAGCGATGCGGCGGCCCAATTTGTGAAGTTGGAGAGCATCCAACCCGAGGGCGGCACCTTCCGCGTGACTTTGGAGCCGGAGGCGATCTATTCCCTTTCCACCACGACGGGCCAACAGAAGGGAGCCTTCCCGGATGTGCCCGCGCCGCAAGCTTTTCCTTTCCCTTATTATGAAACGTTTGAAGAATATGCGGAACCAGCGCAATGGGGCTGGCTGCCCCACTTCACGGCAGATATTGCCGGGGTGTTTGAAATCGCCGAACGCCCGGATCATACCGGCAAATGCCTGCGGCAGGTGGTGCGCCAAACTCCCCAGAGCTGGGCGCCGGAATGGATGCCTTACACCATTCTGGGGGACGAGCACTGGGAGGATTATGAGGTGAGCGCCGATATTTTGCTGGATGACGGGGGCTGGGCGGGGGTGATGGGCCGGGTCAATAATGTGGGCGATGGTTACGGGTGCACCCCGCGCGGTTACTATTTGCGGCTGGCAACGAATGGAGTTTGCCATCTGGTGGCCATCAATGGCAAGGCCGGGGCGGTGGATTTGGGCGACAAGGAACATCAGGAGCAGTTGCGGCTGGCGGGGGACACCGGCGAGAAGGGGGAGAAAGCCATGTTCACGGGGGTGGTTCCCCATTTCGACGCCCGGCAATGGCACAATGTGAAGTTGCAATTTGCCGGCGCGCGAATCACGGGTTATGTGGATGGCACCCAAGTTCTCGCGACGACCAACACGCTGTTTACCCACGGCATGGCTGGATTGGTCACGGGGGACAGCCGGATGCGGAATTCGGCCGGCTTTGACAATCTGCTCATCAATCGCAACGGAGCGCCCACACCGCTGCCCACGGTGCTGGCCGCCCCATCGCCCATTTACGCCCCCAAATAAGGCCGGCCAGCGTTGGGGGAACCCCGCCGGCTCCGCCCAGCCGGGAATGGCGAGTTGTCAATAATTCCGAATTGCACGCTTGCCTTGCCGGAAACTTGTCGATTATATTATCCGTCGCGATAGGTTTGGCTGGTGTAAGCTGGTCGGTTCAATCGCGGGATCTGTGTTCGGTTTAAACACTTAATCACAGTGCCGATGTGGCGGAATTGGCAGACGCGCTGGACTCAAAATCCAGTGGCCCCTAAAGCCGTGTGGGTTCGACCCCCTCCGTCGGCACCATCTCTTTTCGATGGCATTTTCGAGTTTCTCCCGGCACGGGCAAGGCGTGCAACTCCTGCAACGCTCGCTCGCTCGCGGGCGGCTGGGCCATGCCTACTTGTTCTCGGGTGACCAATTAGCTGACTTGGAGGCGGTGGCCCGAACGCTGGCCCAAACCCTGAATTGCCTCCACCCGGTCCGTACCGACGGGGTGGCCACGGACGCCTGCGATGTCTGCGCGAATTGCCGCAAAATCAGCCAAGACCTGCATCCGGATGTCCACTGGGTCCGGCCGGAATCCAAGCTGCGTGTGATCACGGTCGACCAGATGCGCGACTTGATGCAGCAGATTCAGCTCAAACCGTCCGAGGCCGGCTATAAAATCTCCATCATTGCCGGGGCGGACCGGCTGAACACGCAGGCCGCCAATGCCTTTCTTAAGACCTTGGAGGAACCTCCGCAGAAGTGCGTGCTCATTCTGCTCTGCACGGAACCCCAGCGGCTGCTCCCGACGATTCTTTCGCGCTGCCTGCGCCTGAATTTCTTCAGTGACGGGCTCACCGCCCTCGCGCCGGCCCAGGCGGAATGGCTGGCGCACTTTAGTTCCCTGGCCGCCAACGAACGCAAAAGCCTGCTCGGTCGGTACTGCCTGTTGGACGCCCTGTTGCAACGGCTGGGAGAAATCAAGGCGCAGGTGGATGACTCCCTGAGCGCCCGTTCACCGCTGGAACAGCACGACGACCTGGATAAAAGTCTCCGCGACCGTTGGGAAACGGAACTGGCTGCGGCCATTGAGGCGGAATACCGCCGCCAGCGCGCGGAATTGTTGACCTTATTATTATGGTGGCTGCGGGATACGTGGATCCACACGCTCGCCATCGGCCGTGAACTGCTAAAATTCCCGGAAATTGAGGGAGCGGAGGCCGTGGCCCGCCGTATTACGCCCCAGCAAGCCCTCGAAAATCTCAAAACCCTGGAACAAACCCAGCGCCTGCTCTTCACCAATGTGCAGGAAGCGCTGGCTTTGGAAGTGGGTTTGCTCAAACTGCACTTTTGATGGCTCCTGGCGCGGAAACCTCGGGGGCCGTGAAGCGGGCGGAGGCATTCAACGCCAAGACGGGGTTTGCCCTGGCCTTCGGCCTGTTTTTGGGCCTGGCCATTCTCAAATTTGGCAACCCGGTAATTCTGGACCAGAAGATTACGCCGCCAAGGGCCCTTGCCGAACTCGTCAGCGACTTTTGGCCGACCCATTGGGCGGTGTGGGTGGGGTTGCCCTTTGCCCTGGCCGGCTGGAGCCTCATGCGTCGGCAGCCAAAACCCTGGCCGGGAACGTTCTGGCTCTGGTTGCTGCCCCTGTTGTGGCTGGGCTGGGAAGTCATCGCGAGTCTGAACTCCGTGGACCCTGGTCTGTCCCAAAGCACCCTCCCACAATTCGCGGGCTGTATCGCGGCCTATTATCTCGGAGCTTATCTGTTGGGTAGTCCCCGACGCCTGCGCTGGTTACTGGTGGGCATGCTGGCGGCCTTTACTGTTTGCCTGATGCGGGGGATCGACCAGCGGATTTATGAATTTCCGCAGAGCTACCAGAGTTTGACCGAAGGCCAGCAAACGGGATGGACAAATTATCCACCCGAATTGCTGGTGGAGATGAAGCGCGACAACATTATCGTAAATACCCATGGGCAGGACATCGCCAACCCGGTAATTATGGCCAAATTTGGCAAAGGCCGGGTCAGTGGCACCCTGGTTTATCCGAATGCGCTGGCCGGGCTCATTTTGTTACTGTTACCAGTGGCCCTCTGGCTGGCCTTTAACGATACCAAGCAGTTGAAACCACTCATTCGGCAGGCTGTTATGGGTCTGACGCTGGTTTTGGGTGGTTTGGCTTTCTTTTTTACTGGATCCAAGCTGGGGTGGTTGCTAGCCGTCGCCTTGGGCGGGTTGATGTTGTTCCGGCTCGATTGGTCACCCAAGCTCAAATGGCTGGCGCTGGCCTTGGTGTTGATCGCGGGGCTGGGGGTTTTTGCGGTGCGTTTCCACAAATACTTTGCGGCGGGGGCCACGAGTGCGGGGGCGCGGTTTGATTATTGGCGGGCGGCGGCGCAAACGACGCGGGATTATCCGCTGCTGGGGACGGGACCGGGCACCTTTCAGCGGCCTTATGCCCGCTTAAAGGCCCCGGAGGCCGAAATGGCACGGCTCACGCATAATGACTATTTGGAACAATTCTCGGATTCCGGGGTGCCGGGGGGGCTGGCGTACCTGGCGTGGATTACGCTGGCGCTAACCGTGGTGGGCCGGCGCATCTGGGCGCGCGGGGATCCTTTAAGCGTGGCGGTGTTCGCGGGGGTGCTGGCCTGGTTTGTGCAGGGTTTGGGTGAATTCAGTCTTTATATTCCGGCTCTAGCCTGGAGTGCGTTTACGTTATTGGGGGCGCTGGTGGGGCTGTCGGCGAATGAATTCGACAAAAAAACGGCGGTTCGGTAGAGTTTTTGGGTCATGAAAATCCTGTTCCTCAACGGGCCCAACTTGAATTTACTCGGGCAACGTGAGCCTTCGGTTTACGGCAGCCAGACGCTGGCTGACATCGAGGCGGCGGTGCGCGCCCGGGCGGGGCAGTTGCAGGTGGAGGTTGATTTTCGGCAGTCCAATCTTGAGGGCGAACTGGTGACGTGGATTCAAACGGCCAGAGGTACTTTCCAGGCCATTGTCCTCAACGCGGCCGCCTATACGCATACGAGCATCGCCTTGCGCGATGCGATCTCGGCGGTGGGGGTTCCCACCATCGAAATTCACCTCTCGAATATCCATGCCCGGGAGGAGTTCCGGCACAAGTCGCTGATTGCCCCGGTGTGCCGGGGGCAGATCAGTGGGTTTGGGGCGCAGTCTTACCTTTTGGGATTGGAAGCGGCTATTTTCGTTAAATAGCGTAAAAGATCATTAAAGTCGGCCATTCTCGGGGTTTTCGCGGCGTTTGAGCCGATGGAGGAGGGGTTTTATGGCGGGCCCCCTTGAGGCTCGGTTCTCAGAATGGCGGATTTAGCCGATTTTGCGTCGTTTTGGGCTAAATTTGCCAATTTCAGGATGCTTTTCGGCTAAAACAGCGCTTTTTCCCCGCCTTTTTAAAACTTGACCAAGGACCTAAATTCAGTCATGTTAGACAGTATTCCGAGCCGCTAACAAAGCTTGGATCATGTATCGGGCAGATATTTCCCGGTTTTTGCCGGATAAAGCCCGATTATTTGCAACTTTAACGAAAACGTACTGTGGACCTAAAAGACATTAAAGCGATCATCGATTTGATGAAGAAAAACTCCATCACGGAGTTTGAACTGGAGCGCCAGGATTCCAAAATCAAGTTGAAACGGGGTCTGAACGGTGGTTCGGCGGGTGCCCAAGCGGACGATTATATTCCCCCCACTTACGCCCCCCTGCCGATGAGTGCCGGGCCAGCGGCTGGCCAGGCGCCGGTGCCGGTGGCGGTGGCCACCGGGGAAATTGACATCAAGTCGCCGATGATTGGGACGTTCTACCGCGCGCCCTCGCCGGAGGCGACCAACTACATCGAGGTTGGCTCGACGGTCAATGCCGAGACGGTGGTTTGCATCATCGAGGCCATGAAGGTCATGAACGAGATCAAATCCGAGGTGAGCGGGGTGGTGACCCAGGTTTTGGTGGAAAATGGCAAGCCGGTGGAATTCGGCCAGCCGCTGTTCAAGGTTCGTCCGCAATAATGTGCCCGGTGGCATCCGCTGCCGCCGCCCATAGTCTGTTTGTTTTCATAGAAACGTCATGTTTGAGAAAATTCTCGTAGCCAATCGCGGTGAAATTGCCGTCCGGATCATCCGTGCCTGCAAAGAGTTGAACGTCAAGACGGTGGCCGTCTATTCCGAGGCCGACGTCAATTCGATGCACGTGCAACTGGCGGATGAGGCCATTTGCATTGGCAAGGCCCCGGCGTCCGAAAGTTACCTGCGGATTGATCGTATTATCAGTGCCGCGGAAATCGCGGATGTGGATGCGATTCACCCGGGTTATGGGTTTCTTTCGGAAAACGCGCATTTCGCCGAGGTTTGCGAGAGCTGCAACATTCGTTTTATCGGACCGAGCCCCCGGGCCATGCAGGCCTTGGAGGACAAAGCGGTCAGCCGCGCCCTGGCCAAGAAGGCCGGCGTGGAGACCCCGCCGGGATCCGAAGGCATTGTCGAAAAAGAACAGGACGCCCTGGCGGTGGCCAAGCGTATTGGGTATCCGGTGATGATCAAGGCCGTGGCGGGTGGCGGCGGACGGGGCATGCGCATTGCCCATAACGATATTTCCCTGGTCAAAGGCTATCATACGGCTCGTAACGAGGCGGAAAAGGCCTTCGGCAACTCCGGCGTTTACATCGAGAAGTACATTGAGAACCCCCATCACATCGAAATCCAGATTCTGGGGGATAACAAGGGCCGGATTATTCATTTGGGCGAGCGCGACTGTTCGATTCAGCGCCGCAACCAGAAGTTGATCGAAGAATCCCCCTCGCCGTTCCTGGACAACAAGTTCCGCAAGTTGCGGGATAAGATTGGCAAAGCCGCTGTCCGCATTGCGGAAGCCGCGCGTTACACCAACGCGGGCACGGTGGAATTCATCGTGGACGAGGAAGGCCATTACTACTTCCTGGAGGTCAACAAGCGCATTCAGGTGGAACATTGCGTGACCGAGGAAGTCACCGGGATTGATCTGGTCCGGTACCAAATTTTGCTGGCCATGGGCGAGCCGCTGCAACATTCGCAGAGCGACATCCAGTTCAAGGGCCATGCGATTGAATGCCGGATCAATGCGGAGGATCCCTTTGATGATTTCCGGCCGAGCCCCGGCCGTTTGGAAATGTATTACCAGCCGGGGGGCCGGGGGGTGCGCGTGGATACGCACGCTTATGCGGGTTACACCATCCCCCCCACGTACGATTCGATGATCGGCAAGCTGATTGTCACGGGCAAGGACCGCCGGGAAACGCTGGACCGGATGTACCGGGCGTTGTCCGAGTACATGATCACCGGGATCAAAACCACGATTGGCTTCCAAAAGGCCATCATGCAGGACCCGAATTTCCGTCGGGGCGTGTATTCCACCGCCTTTGTCGAACAGTTGCTGGGCGGGGCGCGCCGGGAATTGATCGAAGAGAAGACGTAGAGTTTGGTTTGACGTTGGTTTCAACCCACTCCCGCGTCGCGAAGCGATGCCCGGCGTAACCGGATAAGGTGCCATGCGCATTTGGGATGGCGTGGTCAGGCGTCGCTCCGCGACGCAGCCACATTTTGTTCGCTGTTTTACGTGGGTTAAAACCCACGCCTACCATCGGGATGTCGCTCCGCGGCCACGGCCACGGCACGCCCGGGCAATGAGAACGGTCAGGAAGCACCTCGAAATTTACCCACACTGAAGGCCCGGCAAATGTCAGGGGGGCCGGGGTCAGGTGTCGCTCCGCGACGCAGCACCTTCGAT
>CAIZWI010000336.1 GCA_903936645.1 uncultured Verrucomicrobia subdivision 3 bacterium | reverse complement strand
GTTGGTGGTGGCTTCTTCTTCAACAATCAATCTGGCTCCGCAGTTAACTGGGTTCAATCAATCGGTCAATAACATTTAGATAAATAACCTCAACTAAAACTAAAAAATCAAATGAAAAAAGCTCTTATCGTTGCTACAATTGTGGCCGGTGCCTATGGTGCCAGCGCCCAAGGTTTAGTCAGCTTCAACAACTCCTCGTCTGCCACCACTAAGATTTCCGTGAACAGCACGGTTGGTGGTGCTGCCACTGGTTTGGCCTCTGCCACTGCCAATGGTTATTACTACGCGCTGTTTGAATCCGTGACGGCCACCACGGTCAGTGGATCCAGTGCTTCCGTGCTGCCGACCTTGGCCTCGGCTGGTACCTATGCCTTCAGCGACTCCGCTTGGACCTATGTCTCCACCGTTGGCAGTGCTGCCACGGCCGGTCGTCTCAATGGTAACCCCTCCCAAGTGATCAACGGTGTTGGCGGTGGTTCTACTGCTCAATTCGTGGTCATCGGCTGGTCTGCTAACATCGGCAGCACCCTGGCCTCCTTGCAAACCTTCTTGGCCGCTCCGTCCCTGATCGGTGGCAGCTATGGTTTTGCTGGCGAATCCGCTGTCACCGGCGCTTTGAAGCTGGGTGACGGTGCTTTGATCACTGCTCCGGCGATCTTCGGTCTGGCTCCCTCCACCCCTGGCTTCGTCTTGGGCCAAGTTAACCCGGTTCCGGAACCCTCCAGCATCGCTTTGGCTGCCTTGGGCGGTCTCTCGCTGCTCGGCCTCCGCCGCAAGAAAGCCTAATAGTTAGGTTGTAATCTCAACCCCGCCCAGCAATGGGCGGGGTTTTTTGTTTTCCACAGGAGAAAATGGTGGCAGGGAGGTTGGGTAAGGTGCCGGACTGGGAAACATCAAACTACAAAAATCAAACTTCAGAGAAGCCTCAAATCTCAAGGTTCAATCGAATGGGGATTTCGGTTGTCGCTGGTGAATTGTGTAGCCCGGATGTAAAGCAATTTCAACACAAAGGCACGAAGAACGGTGGTTTTTTTACAGAAGGAAACGAAGGGAACAAAGAGGGGTGCTGCGGAGGCGGGGAGTTTAGGGGTGGGAAAATGAAGTTGGCCGGGTTGAGGGGGTGGGCACGTTAATTTCAAGAGAACTGTAGGGATTCCAGACTTAGGAAACTTCAAATTTCAAACCTCAAACTTCAGGGAAGCTTCAAATTTCATTATGAAAATCGATGCTGGTTGCGGGGGATCGCTGGGATTTTTACAGAAGGAAACGAAGGGAACGAAGGAGACGAAAGGGGGGGATTAACGCGGCAGGGAGTTGAGGGCGGGGAAATGAAGTTGGCGGGGTGCTGGCGGCTGGCGGGTGTGGTGGCACCCCTCCGGGGTGCAGGGTGTTTTGGGAGATTGACCGGGGGTGTCACTGCGTGAGACCCCCGGCTACAGGCTTTCAACCCGATGGGTTGAGCATGAGGGCAGGAGGTTTGGGTGACAGGCGGGCAGTCGGCTGGAACTGGGCTGGTTTTACTTCGGCGGGTTTGGGATGCCGAGTGGGTGAACCTTGGACGGTGGAGGTCCAAGGTTTGGACGTCCATGGTTTATTTTTTGGGGGGTTCGAAGGCGGCGGGGGAGTTGGCGAGCCAAACGGTCATTTCGCCTTTGCCGCGATTGGCCCAGGCGTAGTAGGGGATGGCGGTGAAGGGTTGCAGCGATGGGGTGGGGTGGCCTTGGGCATCGGTGGCCAGGGTGGCGGCCTGTCCGGTGATGACTTCGACACCGTTGAGGAGATTTTGGTCAAAGCTGGCGGTTAGGGGCTGCTCATCGGGGAGGAGCAGGTTGCGGACGCGGCCCTGGGGGTTGTCGGTGCCCTCGGCGCAGAACACGATGGGTCCGCGCTGGAGGGCGACCCGATGGCGGTCGGCGGCGACCTGGTCATTGGCGATGACGCGGCGGATGGGCATGGGGAGGTTCAGCTCGATGCGGTCGCCGGGGTGCCATTGGCGTGACAAGGCGACGTAGCCGTGGTCCAATTTCAAGCTGACGCGGTGGCCATTGACGCGCAGGGTGGCGGTTTCGCGGGTGGGGGTTTGGAAGGCGTACAAGTCGCTGGGGACAGGTTGATTTTGGGCCCAACCGGGGATGCGGACGCGGATGGTAAATGGGCCGGCCTGGTCGGGTTGCACGGTCATTTGCACGCGGCCATCCCAGGGATATTGGGTTTGTTGCTGGATTTTAACGGTGGTCCCTTGAGCCAGGTGGATTTCGGCGCTGCCGGTGGCGAAGAGGTTGACGTAAATATTATCGCCGGCCTGGGCATAAAAGTAGCCGGGCACGGAGGCGATGAAGCGGGTGATGTTGCCCGGGCAGCAGGCACAGCCGAACCAGGGACTGCGGGCCTGGTCGCCGGCGGATTCGAGGGGGTTGGGATAGAAGAATTTGGTGCCGTCGAGGGAAACGCCGGACAGGATGCCATTGTAGAGCGCGCGTTCAAGCACGTCGACATACCGGGCATCGCCGTGGAGGAGGAAGAGCCGCTGGTTCCAGTAATCGTTGCCGACGGCGGCGCAGGTTTCGCAATAGGCGGTGCGGTTGGGGAGTTCGTAATTGTCGCCAAAGGCCTCGCCGGAGGAGCGGGAGCCGATGCCGCCGGTGAGGTACAGTTTGGTGCCGACGCAGTTTTGCCAGATCGTATCGATGGCGTGCACGTATTGCTGGTCGCCGGTGAGGGCGGCCACGTCGGCCATGCCGCTGTAGAGGTAGCCGGCGCGCACGGCGTGGCCGATGGCCGTGGTCTGGTCGACGGGACGGATGCGGGATTGGTGGTAATCGTCGCCGCCGGGCCGGCTGCCGCGGTCATCGATGTAATATTTGGCGAGGTTGAGATAGTTGGTGTTGCCGGTGGCGCGGTAGAGTTTCACGAGGCCCATCTCGACGATTTCATGGCCGGGCCAGTAGTGGAGCTGGTTGGTGCCGGGGCCGAAGGTGGCGACCAGGAGGTCGGCCTCGCGCTGGGCGACATGGAGGAGGTTGGTCTGGCCGGTGGCTTGATAGTGGGCGGCGGCGGCCTCGAACAGATGGCCGGCGTTGTAGAGTTCGTGACTGAGGTCCTGTTCTTTTACCCAGCGGGTGGGGCCCGACCAGCGATGCGGGTGCTGGGGATTGAGGCTGCGGGTGGTGTAGAGGTAGCCATCCGGTTCCTGGGCGGAGGCGATGAGGGCGATGAGGTGGTCGAGATACCGGGCGGTTTGGTCATCGGGCTGGGCGGCGAGGGCGTAGGAGGCGCCTTCAAGGACTTTGTAGGGATCGGTGTCGTCGAAGGGATAGCCGGGAGCGGTGAGATTGGTTTCGGTTTCACCGTGGAGGACGCGGGCGGCCCGGGCGAAATTATTCATGCGGCCGGTTTCCTCGCATTTTTGAAAGGCGTAGGGGATGGTGACGGCGCGATTGGTGGCGATGCGGGGGGCCCAAAACTGATCGGTCAAATGGACGGCGGTAAAGGCGACGGGTTGCACGGGGTAATCCGGGGTGCCGGCGGTGGCGCGGGCGGGGCTGGTGAGCGCGCCAAAGACCAGGCTGGCGGCGAGCAGCAGGCGGGCCAGGGGCAAGGGCAGGGCAGGGGATTGATGAGGCACAGAATGCATGGGGAAATTAGTAAGGGCAGGAGGTGGGGGATGGCAATCTTTTTGGTGGTCCTTCAAGCAGTGGCCGGGGCCTTGGCCGCAGGGTTCCAAAAATATTTTAAAAATATATTGCACAGTTCCACTGGTGTGTTAGTATCCACGTCCGCTTTCGTTTTCGTGAGCGGGGTAAAATTTAGAGAACCATTAACAGACAATCGCTCTTTGTATGGCTGGACAACGCATTCGTATTCGTCTCAAGGCCTTTGACCACCGGGTCATTGACCAATCCGCGCGAGAAATCGCGGACACCGTTAAACGCACGGGCGCCCGGGTGGCCGGCCCCATTCCCCTCCCCACGCGGGTGGAACGCTTTACGGTTCAACGCTCACCCCACTCGGATAAAAAATCCCAGGAAACGTTCGAGCAGCGCACGCACAAGCGGCTGATCGACATTCTGGATCCGACGGCCAAAACGGTTGACGAATTGAAGAAGCTCAATTTGCCGGCCGGTGTGGACATCACCATCAAAATCTGAAGCGAGCCTTAACCACATCATATTATGCCTATCGGATTACTCGCCAAGAAACTGGGCCATACGCGCGTCTATGACGCCGCTGGCAAAGTTACCCCTGTCACGGTCGTGCTGGCTGGTCCCAACCGCGTGCTGCAAGTGAAAACGCAGGCCGGCAAGGACGGTTATAACGCTGTGCAACTGGGTTTTGATGACCAGAAGGAACAACGCCTGACGAAGGCGCTCCTCGGCCATATCAAGAAGCAAAAGGGTGTCGCGGTGAAGCGCATCCGGGAATTTCGTGACTTCACGAAGGACGTGAAGCCGGGTGACGTCATCGGCGCGAACCTGTTCGCCGTGGGTGACTATATCGACGCGATTGGCACCACGAAGGGCCAGGGCTTTGAAGGCGTGGTCAAGCGCCATAAGTTTGCCGGTGGTGATTCGACGCACGGTGCCAAGGGCTGGCATCGCCGCAGCGGCGCCATTGGTCAGCGCTTGTTCCCGGGTACTGTTATGCGCGGCATGAAGATGCCCGGGCACATGGGCCAGGTGACCCGCACGACCCAAAATTTGCAAATCATCCAGGTGCGTGACACGGACAACGTGTTGCTCATCAAAGGTTCCATTCCGGGAGCCGAGGGCGATTACGTTGTGATTCGCGAAGCGAAGAAGCGTCCGCAGGGCTGGAAACCGCCGGTTGCGGCCATCAGCAAGAAAGACGCCAAGAAGAGTGCCGCTGACGCCAAGAAGGCCGAAGCCGCCAATGCAGCCAAAAAGTAAAGAACGGCCATGAAAATTTCCATTAAAGACATTACCGGCAAAGACCAGGGCGAACTGGAAGTGAAGTTCGAGCTGGTGGAAAATGGCCGGGGAACCCAGGCAGTGCACGACGCGGTGGTGGCTTATCAAGCCGCGCAGCGGAGTGGCACGGCCTGCACCAAAACGGTCGGCGAAGTCGCCGGCACGAACAAGAAACCGTGGAAGCAAAAAGGCACGGGTCGCGCCCGCGCCGGCTCCTTCCGCTCCCCCTTGTGGGCGGGTGGTGGCGTGGTCTTCGGACCGAAGCCCCGCGATTTCACGAAGAAGATTTCCAAGAAGACCCGTTCCCTCGCCCTGCGCAAAGCGCTGAGCGAACGCCTCAAGGCCGGTGACGTGGTGGTGGTGGACGATCTCAAGTTGAGCTCGCCCAAGACCCGCGAAATCAACAACATCATTCTCGCACTGGACTGCCTGGGCTCGACGCTCATCGTTTCCAATGGCCTGGACAAAAACCTCACGCTGGCCACGCGCAATGTGGTCAATGTGGCCTTAACCACCAGCGATTCGCTGAACACGTACGACGTGTTGCGGCCGGACAAACTCGTCTTCACGAAGAGCGCGTTTGAAAAAATCGAAGCCCGTTTGATTCAGGAATAACATGAACGCTTTTGAAATCATCAAGACCGTCCGCTTGACGGAAAAAGGCACGCGCCAGTCGGAGAAGTACAACCAGTACACGGTGGTGGCGGATCCCCGCGCCAACAAGACGCAAATCCGCCAGGCGGTGCAGGAACTCTTCAAGGTCAAGGTCACCGGCGTGAACACGCTGAATGTCCGGGGC
Organism: uncultured Verrucomicrobia subdivision 3 bacterium; assembly: GCA_903936645.1. Classification (GTDB taxonomy): domain Bacteria; phylum Verrucomicrobiota; class Verrucomicrobiia; order Limisphaerales; family UBA11358; genus UBA11358. The sequence goes on along the minus strand of CAIZWI010000336.1, from coordinate 8,360 downwards.
AAGGCGCGCCGCAAGCGCACTGCGCAAGCGGGCACCACTCCCGGCTGGAAGAAGGCGATTGTCACGTTGAAAGACGGCGACAAGATTGTTTTGACCTAGTCGACACGCTATCCACGAGGCGCGAGGTGATTTTCACCCCGCGCCTTTTTTGCGTCGGGGGAGGCGAGGTGTTAGATCCGGTGGGGTGCTGCTGCGGCTGGTTTTGCAACGGACCGGCGAAGGGCGGCATTGGCGAAGGGAAAACGTCACTGCGGTTTGGGGTCCGGTGCGCGCTGCCGGGTAAAGTACCGGAGGATCAACTGGCCATTGGCCAGGGGTTTTCCGGGCAGCATGCTGAGCGATAAGGTTTCGCGGCGTCCGGGGAGGCGCAGCAGACTGAGCTTCCATAGGGGTGGTTGACGGGTTTTCCAGTGAAAGGTCAGGATGAGGTTGGAATAATGGCCGGCCGCCGAGATGGTTTGGACGTCGGCAAACCGCAAGGGCCGGCACCAGCCGGAATAACGCAGCCCTTCGGCGGTGAGGAGCAACTCACTGCGGTAATGCCGCTGGTATTGAATGACCATCGTGAGGGCCGAAACACCTGCCATCATTAAGCCAATCAGGCGGGCAGCCGGGACGTCGGCCTCCAGGGCGAGCAGCAGGCCGAGCAAAATAAAAACTCCCAAAAAGGCGAGCCCCACGCCATAGGCTGCCGGGCGGACGCGCCACTTGAAAGCGGGAAACAACCGGTCCAGCAGTTCCCGGCCGCCGGGAGTGCCATAGTCGGCGGCGACCACGGCCGAGCGGGATTGCAGATCGGCGAGGACCTTGGCGGTTTGCTGGTCGAGGCTGGTGAACAGTTCCGGATGGTGGGACAGCCATTGGTCATACGCGCTCACGCTGTCCTCGCCCGCCAGGGCCTGCGCCTCGGCGGCACTCATGGGCTGGCCCAGGGAGTCGAGGCGGACATGCAGGGCGGGATGGCTGTCGAGGGGATGCGGTTGCTTTTGTTCAAACAGGCGGGTCCAAAATTCCGGTTCGGCGGCGAGGGTTTCGCGGACGACCAGGGCCAGCGGCCGGTTGGGCAACTCGCCGGTGGCGCGGTGGATGGCTGATTTCAAATGGCGTTGGAAGGCCTCGACAGCCACTTGGAAGCGCACCAGCGCCCGGGCAGCGGTGGCGGGAGACGTTAAGGTTGCGGCTTGTTGGTCCGCGAGCAATTCACGACTGCGGGAGGTGGCTTTTTCCGTTTCCCCGAAACACCAGCCGAAGAAATTTAAAAATTGAAAACTGGGCCAGCCCACCCAGCCGGAGCGAGCCATGGCGACCAGGGTCGCGCGGGCTTTCAGCCGCAAGGGGAAAAATTCGCGGGTTAAACGGGTGTCCTCGCCGATAAAATGTCCCAGTTCGTGGCCGATGATGGCGGTGACCTCGGCCTCTGACAGTAGTTTTAACAAGGGCAGGGACAGGAAGAGCGCTTTTCCCCGGGTCCGTCCGCCGTCGTGTTTCACTTCCAGCTCGGTGACGTAAAAATTTAACTGCATACCGATGATAATCCGGTCGGGGGGGGAGGTGGCCAGGCGGCCGGCTGCCTGGCGGACCGCCTGCCATAACTCGGGCGCCTCGGCCGGGGCCACCTCCCGCGCCATGGGTTCGTGGAATTCCAGCGGAATTTTTTTGAACAGGATGACCCCGCAATTCAAGAGGGCGAGGCCGCCCAGGAGGACGATCAGAAAGAGCAATTTGGGAATATAATGGTCGGTGAGAATTACAGAAAATTCAAAGACCGCATAGGTGAGCAGGGGAATCAGAAGAAACAGCGTGGCGATGGCGGAAACCATGCTGATCCGCCAGGCGAGTTGATAGCTGCGGATCAGGTCCGCCTGGGAGCGCTTGGCGCGTTCATTGAGGGCGTAGATGATCCAAACAGCGGCATCGAGTCCGAGGGCCAGCAGCAAAGCCAGGCCCAAGCCCCAGTGCAAGCGCTGGAAATTGGCGGCGACGCCGGCCGCCACCAGATGGTCATGGAGTTTCTCCAGTCCCGGAGTGGCTGCCTGGCCAATGGCGTCGAAATCCATGGTGGCAATTTTTACCAGCCATTCCTCGCGCTGGGCGGGAGTAAATGCGGGGCTGGCGGCCATGGACTGGCTGAGTTCGGTGCGCAATTTCACATTCAACCAGTGGGGGGCCACCAGAAAGAACGCGAGGGTGAGCACGGGGATGAGCAGGCTTTTAAAGAGGGCCAGCCGGCGCTGGCGACGGACCGGCGGCAGGATGTCTTTAGAATTCATCGTATACCTCATGCTGGCCTGGTTTTGGGTCATTCAGCCCACAAAGGCCGGGCGGGTCATTGGCCGCCCAGCCACCCGCTGAAAACGTGAGGATTGTTTCGGATTCATGACCGGGTAGTCAATCGGGAAGTCGCACTTCCCGGGAGGGCGGATTGAGCATGATTTAAAAAATGGCATAAGTATACGGATAGGAATGATTCATTTCCAGTTCGAGGAACCGTTTGGCGGGGCGGCGATCGTCGTATGTATAAGGTAGGATACAACGCCAGGGCGCCAAGGGTGTGTGGCGGGCAGAAACACAGTTTTCCGCGCCAGGATTGGCGGGGCCACGCGGTTTCTGCTGCTGGGGGCCTTAAGGCGGCGCAAAGGCAGGCCGGGCCATCGCAGGCCTGTGAACGCTGTCGCCCCCGGTTTTCATTGAACGTGGCCTAGGGCGAATGCACACGGTCGACCGGCCGGTTGGACGGGGGGAGCGCCAGCTTCGGTGGCAGCCAAACCTGGTCATGCTTTGGACAGAATGCCACCTCAACCAAAAAAAGATAAAATAACTATTGCAATGTTTCCCATATTTGATAGATTCGTCGTCCCGTTGAGCCCATAAAGCCACCGGGACAGCTTGATTGCGAGCCGATAACTGTTCTCATCACCGAGACAGGAATGATGGCTCGGACAACTACCAAGAGTTGCTGACTTGGATTATTTGATTTTATGCCAGTTAAATCTTTTAGACCGCTAACGCCGTCTACGCGCTATATTACTATCGCTGATTTCAGCGATATTACGAAGACCAAGCCTGAGAAGGCGCTGGTATATACGCGTAAAAAATCGGGTGGCCGCAATGCTTATGGCCGCGTCACTGCCCGGGGTATCGGTGGTGGTCACAAGCAGAAGATCCGGATCGTGGATTTCAAGCGCAGCAAGCATGGCGTCGAGGCCACGGTGATTGCGATTGAGTATGATCCCATGCGTTCGGCCCGGCTCGCGCTCCTGGAATACAAGGACGGCGAAAAAGCTTATATCATCGCCCCGGTGGGTGTGGTGGTGGGCTTGAAGCTCTCCAGCGGCCCGACGGCGCCCCCGGAAGTGGGTAACGCCCTGCCTTTGAAGTCGATCCCGGTCGGCATTCACATTCACAATTTGGAACTGACGCCCGGCCGGGGCGGCCAGATCGTTCGTTCGGCGGGTGGCGCGGCGACGTTGATGTCGCGCGATGAGGGCTATGCCCAAATCCGCCTGCCTTCTGGCGAAATCCGCAAGATTAACGAAGAGTGCTATGCGACGATTGGCCAGGTTGGCAATACTGAGCACGAAAACGTGATCCTGGGCAAGGCTGGTCGTACGCGTCACCGTGGTCATCGCGGGATTACGCGTGGTGTGGCCAAGAACCCGGTGGACCATCCGAACGGTGGCGGTCAGGGCAAATCCAAATCTGGCGGTGGCTGGCAGCAATTGATGTCGCCTTGGGGCCGCGTGGCCAAGGGTGGCAAGACCCGCGCCAAGTACAAATATTCTAACCGCTTTATTGTCGTCAAGCGCAACGGCTTGCCGATGAAAAACAAGTAATCTATTATGGGACGTTCGATAAAAAAAGGACCGTTTGTTGAGGGCCACCTGCTGGAAAAGATCCAGAAGGCAAAGGACACCAAGCAGAAGACGCCAATCAAGACCTGGTCCCGCCGGTCCATGATCACGCCTGACTTTGTGGGGCTGACCTTCACGGTGCACAACGGCAAAGTTTTCAACCCGGTGTTTGTCACCGAAAACATGGTGGGTCACCGCCTGGGCGAATTCTCCCCGACGCGTACCTTTAAGAAACACGGCGCCCACACGGCGAAGGCGGAAGCGAAATAGTCTTATGCAAGTATTTGCCATTTTGAAAAACGTGCCGATGTCCGCGCAGAAGATGCGGGAAGTCGTCCGTCAGATCCAGGGGTTGCCCGCGCTCGAAGCGCAGGCCGTACTGAAGTTTGTGCCGCGCAAAGGGGCGCGCCTCGTCGCCAAGACCCTGGACTCCGCCATTGCCAACGCGGAAAACAACAACAAGCTCAAAGCGGAATCGCTGCGGGTGAAAGAGGCGGTTGCCGGCACGGCGACCACCATCAAGCGTTTCACCCCGAAGGCGCGTGGCTCGGCCGGCCCGATCCTCAAACGCCGCTGTCACATTAAAATCACTTTGTCGGACGAATAATTGGTATGGGACAAAAATCTAATCCAATCGGATTGCGGGTAGCCGTCAACAAAGACTGGCGCTCCAAATGGTACGCCGGCAAAAAAGAATTCGGCTCCCTCCTGACCGAGGACCGCAAGATTCGGGAATTGCTGAAGAAGAAGCTGGAATCAGCCTCCGTGCCGCGCATTTTGATCGAGCGCGCCGCCAGCCGTTGCCGCGTGACGATTTTGACCGCCCGTCCGGGTGTGGTCATTGGCCGCAAAGGTTCCGAGATCGACAAGCTGAAGGAAGAAATCAGCAAGATGACCGGCAAGGAAGTCTATGTCGACATCGTCGAAATCAAGACGCCGGAGTTGGACGCCCAGCTCGTCGCTGAGAATATCGCTTTGCAATTGGAACGCCGGGTGTCTTTCCGCCGCGCGATGAAGAAATCGCTGCAGACGGCGAAAGACTTTGGCGCCGAAGGCATCAAGATTCGTTGTGCCGGGCGTTTGGGCGGGGCCGAACTGGCCCGCGTGGAAATGTATCACTGGGGCCGGGTGCCGTTGCACACGCTCCGGGCGAACATTGATTATGGATTTGCCGAAGCTTTGACCGTTTACGGCAAGCTCGGGATCAAGGTCTGGATTTGCAAGGGTGACAACAAGCCGCAAAAAGCGGTTACCCCCGCGCCGGCCGCCGAAGTGACCATTGGATAATTTACCAGAGCAGAGATTTTTGTTATGTCAATGCAACCAGCCAGAGTAAAGTTTCGGAAAATGCACCGGGGCAGCCGTACCGGGCTCGCGTATCGCGGCCAGACGGTGGCGTTCGGGGAGTATGGTTTGATGTCCTTGGAGCGTTGCTGGCTGGACACCAAGCAAATTGAGGCCGCCCGGGTGGCGATTGCCCGTAACATGAAGCGCCACGGCAAGATGTGGATCCGGATCTTCCCCCAGAAGTCCTTCACGAAGAAGCCGTTGGAAACGCGAATGGGCAAGGGCAAGGGCCCCCTCGAATCTTGGGTGGCCGTGATTCGCCCGGCGAATGTCCTGTTTGAAGTGGATGGTGTGACCGAGGCTGTTGCCCGGGAATCCATGCGGCTGGCCGCGACCAAGCTGCCGATTAAGACGAAATTCATCGCGCGCCACCAACACATCAGCTAAACCGATCGTTTATGAAATTTGCTGAATCCAAAGATTTGACGCTGGTCGAACTCGCGGCCAAGAGCCGCGACCTGCGCCACGAAATGTTCAACCTGCGTTTGCAACAGGCCAGTGCACAACTGGAAAAGCCCGCCCGTTTGCGGACCCTGCGCAAAGACATCGCGCGTCTCGAGACCCGCATTTCCCAAGTGCGCAACCAAGTTAAAGCCGCCTAATTTTTTGTATGTCTGAAACTGTCACACAACCGGTAGCCGTCGCGACGGCGGCAGCCGCCCGCGGCAACCGCAAAGAACGCGTGGGCGAAGTCGTTAGCAACAAGATGGCCAAAACCATCGTGGTGCGGGTGGAGCGGCGTTTTCCGCATCCCCAATTTAAAAAGATCGTCACTGCGTACAAGAAATTCTACGCGCACGACGAGAAGAACGAGGCCAAAGTTGGCGACACGGTGCGGATCGAGGAAACCCGGCCGCTGTCCAAATTAAAATGCTGGCGCCTGGTGGAAGTGGTGGAGCGCGCCGTGCAGGAAACCTCAGCTGCCGCCTAATTTTTTCTTATGTTGCAAATTCGTTCCAGTCTGGATGTTGCCGACAACACGGGTGCGAAAATCGCCTGGGCGATTGGCGTGCTGGGTCGCAACCAACGTTACGCCGGGATCGGCGATGTGATCAAAGTTCACATCAAGGATGCCGCGCCGGACGGTTCGGTGAAAAAGGGTGAGGTGCATGACGCCGTGGTGGTGCGCACCCGCCAGATTATTCCGCGCAATGACGGCTCCTATTTGCGGTTTGACCGCAATGCCTGTGTCATCATCGACAAGGAATTGAACCCCAAGGGCACCCGTATTTTCGGCCCCGTGGCGCGCGAATTGCGCGAAAAGAAGTTCATGAAGATTATCTCGCTGGCTCCGGAAGTGATTTGAAGTTATGTCAAAGTTTCATGTAAAAAAAGGTGACGAAGTAGTCGTCCTCGCGGGCAAGGAAAAAGGCAAGCGCGGCAAGATCATCACCATTCTCGCAGGCAAAGAACGCGTGCTCGTTGAGGGCGTGCAAATGATCAAGCGCCACACGCGCAAAAGCCAGCAGCATCCGCAGGGTGCGATTGTGGAACGCGAAGGTTCCATTCACATTTCCAATGTGATGGCCGCGACCAATTTTGACGCGCGCGCAGCGAAACACGCCCCGGCCCCGGCCACAACCTAATATTTAAAGACCTGTCACGGCCAAATCCGTGATGCCAAAAAATGAAAGCCCGACTGTACGAAAAATACGTAAATGAAGTGGTGCCCGCCCTCCAGGCCAAGCACAACTTTCAAAATGTCCACCAGATCCCGAAATTTGTTAAGATCGTGGTGAACATGGGTGTTAGTGCCTCCCTGGAAAAGGGTGCCATTGAAGACGCCGCCAAAGATTTGACCTTGATTACGGGTCGCAAGCCGGCCACCAGCAAATCCCGTCACAGCATCGCGAACTTCAAGTTGCGCGAAGGCCAGGTGATTGGCTGCCGCGTGACCTTGCGCCGCGAGGAAATGTACGAATTTTTTGATCGCCTGGTCGCGGCGGCGCTCCCCCGGATTCGCGATTTTCGCGGGCTTTCACCCCGGAAGTTTGACGGCCGCGGTAACTACACGTTCGGCGTGGCGGATCAAACGATTTTCCCCGAAATTGAGCTTGAAAAGATCAAGCGCCAACAGGGGATGGATATCACTGTGGTAACCACCGCTGGCAAAGACGCCCTGGCGTTGGATCTGTTGAAACTGATGGGCTTTCCGTTTGCGGAAAAATAAATTTTTATGGCCAAGAAATCATGGTTGGAGCGCAACAAGCGCAAGTCGGAGACGGTGAAGAAGTACGCCGCGATCCGCGCTGAATTGAAGGCGAAACGCGATTATGCCGGCCTTGCCAAACTGCCGCGCAATGCCAGCCCGACCCGGGTGGTGAATCGCTGCTCGTTCAGTGGCCGCCGTCGTGGTTATCTGCGCAAATTTGGCTGCTCGCGGATGACGTTCCGTGAAGGCGCCTTGAATGGTTTGATTCCCGGAGTAACCAAAGCCAGCTGGTAATTTTTATGAGCGATCCGATTTCCGATTTATTGACCCGCATTCGCAATGCCAGCCGCGCGTTGCTGCCGGCGGTGGAGCTGCCGCACTCGCGCATCAAAGAGGGCGTGGCCCAGATCTTGAAGAGCGAAGGTTATGTCTCCGAAGTGTCCGTCGAAGGCAAAGCGATTAAGAAGCTGAAAATTCAGCTGAAGTATCAAGACAAAAAGGCTGTCATTGAAGGCTTGAAGCGGATTAGCAAGCCCGGTTTGCGCAAATACGTGGGTTCCACGGAAATTCCCCGGGTGCTGGGTGGAATGGGTGTCTCCATTCTTTCGACCTCGGAAGGCATCATGACCGGGACGCAAGCCAAGAAGAAAAACCTGGGCGGAGAACTGCTCTGCTATATTTGGTAATAATTTTATGTCGCGTATTGGAAAACAACCGATTGCCATTCCCCCGAAGGTCAAGATCGAGGTGAAGGGGCAGAAAGTTCTTGTCGAAGGCCCGAAAGGGAAACTCGACTGGGAACTGCCGAAGCGCACGGGCCTGAAGGTCCAGGACGGCAAGATTTTGGTGACCCGTGATGGTGAGGACGCGCAGGCGAAAGCGCTGCACGGCCTGAGCCGCGCGCTGGTCAACAACATGGTCAAGGGTGTGACCGATGGATTTGTCAAGAAGCTGGAAATTCAGGGCGTCGGTTTCAAGGCTGCGGTTACTGGCAAAGTTGTGAACCTTTC